>NZ_AP019807.1:300000-600000 GCF_007183175.1 Microbulbifer sp. GL-2 | reverse complement strand
AAAAGTCTACCGGGTGACATTCAAGCCAGTTGTTGGGGAGATCAAAGCAGAGCAAACAGCCTTAAAAATCCTTGTCGCTTACCAGGCCTTGGTATTTGTGCAGCCAGCTAATGGGCAGTATAAGGTTGACCTTGTTGAAGATATGGGTAATTACCAGCTCACCAATAAGGGCAATATCAATATTGAAGTTGTGGAAGTTCGTCACTGCGCACTAGGTGGCGAGTGCCAAAAGCTGGATGCCTCGGGTCGTCTCTATGCGGGCACTAACCTTTCGCTTGGCGATGTACCAAATGAAGGAGAGCTGGAGGTATTGTTGCGAGGGCGTGAGAGCGAGCGAATTCGCTTTCCAATCAATAGCTGATGGGCTGTTAGTAAGCTCACTAGTTAGTTGTGGGTTTTTTCCCTGCCTGGATTTATGTCGAGGTTTGTAGCCTCTGGGATTTATTTATTTACTGGCTACTTACCGTGACAGTCAGGACGTCTGTATAAAAAGGCTCATTGGCATTTTCCCAATCCGAGGGAGAAACTGAAATATAGATTCTCGCATTGTCGGTAAGGCAGGTTTCATCTGTCTGACGGAAGAAGCTGCCAGGTACGTCGCCGAGCCCACTGGGTGCAATGCCGCTGGTACCCGATAAGTCATCAGAAAAAGTCACTGCGTAAGGTATATTCTCACTCGATCCACCCAACTCATAACTGCTGCTACCACCGCCTCCGGTACTGCCATTGCTGCTGCTGAGGTTAACGGTATAGCTGGAAAAGCCGATACCACCTACACAGAAGTCTTCTGATCCCTCGATGGCTTGTCCTAAAGTAATTCCTGAATTGCTTAGGTCAATATCTCCCAGGTTGCGAATAGTAATACTCGGCTCTACTTCCAGGACTATATCGAATTCTATGGTTTCGGTATCGATGGGAAAAATCCAAAAATATTGACTTAGCTCCATTTGAAAACTGCCAGAGTAGCGGCTGGAGGATGGAACTTGTGGACTAATTATTCCCACGGATAGAAGCGTGCTGGCATCGTTCGTTGTACCGTTAAATTCGCCGGCCAGAACTCCAGGGCTTAATGTCTCGGTAACGCCTCCGTTGGAAGTGAATGTTATAGAAATATCAATCTGCTCTCCATTGTCAGAGAAGAGTGAAAAAGTACTGCCGCTTAGTGTTGATACTTCTAAGTAATAGGACCAGGCGTTGCCGCGTCGATAGCTGCGTAAAGTGAACGGGATATCCTTTGGGTCTGTTTCGTAATTTAAAGTATGGGAGCCCCCAAGGTTACAGGTACGTAAACTGTCATTACTGGAGCAACCGGTTTGCGAATTGACAGGTACGTTTATCCCTACGAAAAGGAAGAGCGTCAACAAAATAGGCCAAATAGTTTTTTGTAAAAGTGCTTTAGTGCTGTACACCTTTTACCTCCGGGGTGTATTCAATTTGGCAAAGCGCGTGGGATTGCTCAATGGAGCCCAAATTAAGCCAGCCCTCTCCACTCGATTGGATTTTTATAGGAATGCGGCAATTGCTCCAGGTAATTTCCTCGGAGGGCAGGGTGTGCTGGTCACCGCTTATTTCCAGTTGGAAAACGCCGTATTGATCCGTAATGGTATTGTGCGCACCGATAAACACCTGAGTATCAGCTATTCCTTCACCTTCGTCGATCAAACGCCCTAAAACCAGGGTCTGGGGTAATACTTGATAGCTTGTTGAACTCACATTACCTGGATAAAGGGTGACGGTTTCTCTTTTCTCGCTAAAATCGAAGAAGCCTTGTTCAAGTGGACGCAGTGATAAATCATAACTTTTAAAGGATGGCAGATTGATAACAGACTTATCACCACCCTTGGCATAGCCACGCCGAACACCGTTTACCAGGACCTCAAAATCCTGTTGGTCACTGCCCTCAATGTCGACAATAACCGCACTTTCCAGGGTCCGTTCACCTCCCCAGGCAAACTCTTCACCTGTGGATATTAGATTGGTGCTAAATCCTCCCAGATAATTAATGGCATCGCCGGTTTCATCATCAGTGAAACCGACGGTGGTACTTACATAGCCCATATGGCCTGCCAAGTGGGTGCGGCTTTCCAAGTAATGTGCGCCCGACGCTTGTTCAACAGAGAGCTGTTGCTCAAACTCCGGTGCCCATAAGTCACGGTCACGCCAACGGGTATGAAAAGCCAGGCGTTCTCCACCAGTTTTATGATCACCATTTTCGCTGTGTAAATTGGCGGTGTGTTGCCAGTGATTTGATCGCAAGCGGAACTGGATACCCAGGCTGGTATATTGCTGCCCATCGGCGTCGCTGTGGGATATGCTGGCAATACCTAACCAGCTCGCGCTTTGAAAGAAAGTGCGGCGAAACTCCAAGGTTGTCAGTTTACGTGCTACTTCGGGAGTATCATCCAGGGTGAAACCGCCGGGTAATAAGCTTTGAACTTGATCTCGCTTACTAAAGCGCAGGGACAGTTGCCCGCCCAGGATTCCGCTCTGCAGTCTAAAGCTTCGCTGGGAGTAGCCACCGGGCAGAAGTCGATAAGTGTTATCCTCAGGTAACTGGTTTTTTTTCTCGAGCCTGGTCTCCATTGCGCTAATGGTTGCGAATGGGGTTTTTAGCAGTGCCTGTAGGCGGTGACCATTGCGTCCCTTGTTAGTTGTTACAAGGCTGGGGGAAAACTCCAGATATCGCCCTACCCAGCGCAGGCCAAGCTCTGCCAGATGTTGCTTTTCCGAGGCCGCTGCTGAAGCAAAAAGCCCTGTGCCGGTTGAAAGGCGGCGGGTAACGGAGCCTTGTAACAGTCCTTCATCATAGTGTTCAGGTAAAGTGCTGTTATTGAACGGCAGCGTGGGTAATCCTGCCTGGAAGCTCCACAACCACTCTCCCGGAGCGGGCAGCAATGAGTCCTTGGCAAAAAATTCTGCGGATTGGCTTAGTGCCCGACCGCTCTCATCAAAAGTGCGAATCTCCACTTCGTAGGCGCCGTGCGGCATGGTGGAGGTATTCAATAAACGGTTCCCGGCTTCCAATAGTTCCGTGTGAACCAGTTGTTTATCCCGATAAACCTCGACCCGCCCACGCACAGGCATATTAATTTCCAGCGGAGCACCCTGCTGATATTTGAGATCGGTGCGGCTTCGCTGTGAACTGCGCAACTCCAAGCCGTATAAGGTCTCTTGAGCTTTAAAGAAATTATGTCCACTTTGCGGCTGCAGCAACCCCAGTGAATAGGCTTGCCCGCGAAAATCCTTGCTCCAGTGCAAAGTGTGAAGTCGACTACCTTGTTCTGTTGCACTGGACCAGCGGCTGTGTAGGGCACTTTCGCCAAAACTGATAATGGTATTGCCGTTTAGTGTTCCGTGGTAACTACTTGGACCCCAGTCACTTTCGACACCGCTCCAAGTGCCGCTGATATTCTGTATTACAGAAAACCCACTGCTAGCTGCAGGTAGATAGGGGTCTTTTATAGCTGCTTGTTGTGGCAATAATTCGGGGGAAAAAAACAGGTCGAGCCGGTAGTTTTCCTCATCGTAAATAACCGCAAACTCTTCTGGCAGCAGATAGCCACAGTTAGTTTGCCTGGCCGAGTGGCAGATATATTGTGTATTTTTTGCCTGGTTTTTCCCCAGTAAAGAGAGCACCTGACCAGGCTCTTTTACTTCAGGCAGTAGGGCGAGTACAGACTGGGGGGAGTCAAAGCGAATATGGCTAGACTCTACTGAAACCTGTGCAGCCCCTATTTCCTGGCCACCATAATAGAGGTCAACTACAAGCTGCTGCGAAACCAGTAACGCATCAAACCCTTCCGGCGCTGAGGTCTCCAGCAGGAAAGTAGCCGCTGTAGCTGCTAGGGCATCAGAGTGAAAAGCTTGCGCCAGAAAAAATGCCAGCGCAAGCCATCTCGGATGACGTCCTGTCATAGAGAGCTTAGGGAGCTATTGGTGCGGTTGGGAGAACCCAACCGTTAGCCAATATTATTCGGAAGCTACGGTGATCATGAGGGTATCGGTATAGCTTGTGCCATCCAGTACATCAGAAGTCTGCCAATCAGCATTGGCGACTGTGATCTGGAATCTGGCGTTGTCCGTACCGGAGCAGGAAGCGTTATTGCGCTTTTGGTTGGTCAGGGCAACCCCCTGAGTGACAGTAGTGAAGCTGCCCGTGGTACTGTTGTCAAAGCCGACGCTGTAATTAACTTTTTGGCTTTCATCACTATTAATTAGGCTGAATTCAGTATCATTTTTGCCATCATTGCTTTCAAAGGTAATGCTAAAGGTAGGGAAGCCGAACCCCCCTACACAGAAACCGTCTTCACCAGTTGCATCGCTACCCAGTGTTGGATCTTCAATCAAAATGTTTTCAACACCGTCAATATCAATTGTTGCGTTGAACTTAAGTTCGATTTGGCTACTTTGATTGTCTGTAGCCGCCAAAGTAGTTGAGGAAATACTGAAAAGCAGGCCTGCTGCGACCAGAGAGCGAACTACTTTTTTTTGCATGGCGTGTCTTCCTGAGCCGTTAATTTATCGTTCTGAGAAAAAGCTGCTCGCGGAAACCCCTGCAAAACCGAGGGCTAATGCGTTAGTCAAGCTATTCCATGTTTATGGCGGCAATCATACTTTTTTCGTGATTCAAGTCACGTCAATTGTGTACTTTATTTGAACTGTGGCATGAAAAGCATCTTTTAGTTGAAAAAATGCCGCCTGGGCCCAGGGGCAAGCCAGCGCTATAATCCCGCGCCTTGAACAGTCCTTTATCCACCTTCTATCAGGTTTGTCATGACCGTAAGAACCCGAATTGCACCGTCACCAACCGGTGATCCCCATGTTGGTACTGCCTATATCGCCCTCTTCAACCAGTGCTTTGCCCGAGCACAGGGCGGCCAGTTTGTACTTCGTATTGAAGATACCGATCAACAGCGCAGCACCCCGGAATCCGAGAAAGCGATTCTAGACAGCCTGCGCTGGCTGGGTTTGGACTGGCAGGAAGGCCCCGATGTTGGAGGCCCTCACGGCCCCTACCGCCAGAGTGAGCGCGGTGATATCTACAAAACTCACTGCGACGAGCTGGTACAGAAAGGACATGCGTTCCACTGCTATCGTACCGCGGAAGAGCTGGAACAGCTGCGTGAAGGGTTGCGCGAAGCGGGCCGCACCTCTCTGAAGCCCTGTGATCTGGCTCTGCCGGAAGAAGAGGTAGAGAAGCGCCGCGCCGCCGGAGCGCCTTATGTTGTACGCATGAATGTACCTGAGAGCGGCACCTGTGTGGTGGAAGACCTGCTGCGCGGCACTATCGAGATTGACTGGGCGCAGGTAGATGCCCAAATTCTGCTCAAGTCCGACGGTATGCCCACCTACCACCTGGCGAATGTGGTAGATGATCACCTGATGGAGATTACCCATGTACTTCGTGGTGAAGAGTGGATTAACTCAGCGCCCAAGCACAAGCTGCTGTACGAGTACTTTGGTTGGGAGATGCCGATCCTCTGTCACCTGCCACTGCTGCGTAACCCGGACAAGACCAAGCTGTCCAAGCGTAAGAACCCCACTTCTATCCTCTACTACCAGCGCGCCGGGTTTATGCCCGAAGCCCTGCTGAACTACCTGGGGCGTATGGGGTGGTCCATGCCGGACGAGCGCGAGAAGTTCTCCCTCGAAGAGATGCTGGAGCACTTCGATATCCAGCGTGTCTCTCTGGGTGGTCCGGTATTTGATGTGGAGAAACTGTCCTGGCTGAATGGCCTGTGGATCAGGGAGCTGGAAAACGAACAGCTCGCCGATCGTCTCACTGAGTGGATGTTTAACCGCGAAAACCTGCTCAAGGTACTGCCACAGGCCAAAGAGCGAATGGAGACCTTCGGTGATTTTGCTCCTCTGGTCAGCTTCCTTGCCTCCGGCAAATTGCCTCTGACCGAGGAGAGCTTCAGCGGCAACAAGCTGCCCCTGGATGACCAGAAGAAACTGCTGCAATTTGCCCTGTGGCGCCTGGAAGCCCTGCGTGCCTGGGACAAAGACAGCATCTTCCAGGCCGTGAAGGCCCTGTCTACGGCAATGGAGATCAAGCTGAAAGACTTCAATGCCCCGCTGTTTGTCGCCATCAGCGGCACCACCGCCTCCTTCTCTGTGATGGAAGCCATGGTACTGCTAGGCCCCGACCTCAGCCGCGCCCGCCTGCGCCAGGCGATCGACGTACTCGGCGGCGCCGGGAAAAAAGTACTGAAGCGCTGGGAAAAAGAGTACGCAGGACTCAATTAAAGCTTTTCCACCTTTGCATGCTCCAGAAAGTGACAGCTTCTGAGGGCATGCAGTGTTGGCAGCTAACTAATTGATTAAAAAGTTATTTTTTCTGTTGACAGGTGTCTAAACCTTGCTAAAATGCGCCCCGCTTTCGACGGAAACGTCAAGCAACAAAATTTGGGGCTATAGCTCAGCTGGGAGAGCGCAACACTGGCAGTGTTGAGGTCAGCGGTTCGATCCCGCTTAGCTCCACCAAATTTCCCTTGTATATCAAGGGGTTGCGAGAAGAAGCTAACGGCTTCTTATCAAGTGAACACAAATTGAACACAAACGTGAACACAAACTCGCAGCAATAAAAAAAGGGCCTTTCTGGCCCTTTTTTTTCGTCTAAATTTTCCCTATCCAGAATTCCTTTCCAATTGCCTGCTCATCCAAGTAAATACTTATCTCTTCATAGTCGATGCCATGCCCGGCCTGATAAGCCTGTGTTACACGCTCATCAGTATGAGCCATTAGCTGCTGCACTGATTTCACGTCATACCCCATTCGCTTAAACCGATCAGAAGCTAAGCTTCGCACTTCGTGGAAGCTGGGCGGCGTTTGGCTTTTAGGTAGGTTGATATATAAGCCGGTAGCGTTGCGAACTTCGGTAAACATATCGCTGAGCCGGTCGGGGATTACCTGGCAAACATGCTCTTTAGTATTTCCCATTCTGCGCTGTTTGGGTGTGTGGCTAAGCACATAGGGGCAGCGGTAATTCCTAAGACTTAGTTCTCTGGCGTAGCTGATTAGCTTGCTGAGCTGTTGGTGAGTTTTCAGGTTAAAGCTTAAATGGCTAGCAGCAAGGCTGTTCCGTTGGGCTTCAGATTTATTAATCGTTTTGCGTAAATGATTATCTTGTATGTGCCTATCAAATCTTAGCTCGCAGATATCAGCCCTACGCATGGTGGTGAGCATACTAATACCCATGGCGATTTGAAGTGCTTCATAGCCAACTTCGCCTGCCTTTGCGTAAATGGCCCAATAGGCTTCTAGAGTGAGGCGCTGACGTTTTTTTATGGGCCTGCCTTTTTCCAGCAGTCGGGGCCGGTCGTCGGCAGTGGTAAAAGGGTTGCTATCTAGTTTGCATAACCCTTCCGCCATAAGGAAATTAAAGAATTTATTAAATTCAGCGCGGCGTGCGTGCTGTTGGTGATAACTAAGGGATTCCCACCATTTACGTAGATCGGTTAGCTTGGCTTTATGTATTGGGGTGGCTTCAAAATCTTCGCCAAAACGTTTTAGTGCATTGCAGCGATTGCGCCAACTGGCCTTGTTGGATAGGTGAGGGTCATTCTCCATACGCCATTCTATGTAGCGTGTAGCATGATACGCGAAGCTTGCTCTGTCGGGGGCTTTAACCGACTTTCGGTCTACCTCTGTGGTTGTGCCGCGCTGAGCATTCGCCTGCTCGGCCATGCGGATAGCGTCTTCAAGCGTGGCCGTGAAAACTTTGTCTGTTAGATCTGGGCGACGATAGCGCCAATAATTTTCTCGCTCACGGCAGTCAGGGTAGAGGTTTTCCGGTAGCGGGGTATCACCCCACATGCGGGTCTTTTTAGGTCTGGCCATTTCCTTGCTCGATTACTGCTGTTTTGTCTTATTAACCTGCCAGCAAGTCCATCCCGCTTTTGGGCTGGCTATCATTGGCAGAAGTATTTTGGGCTGGGGTTTTGCCGGTGTGGTCGCGTATGGCGAATCTGTCGGCGTCCACATATGGCTCCCCGTCAATGATCTGGCCGGGGATATGCTCGGCTTCGATCCAGTCTAGAATTTTCTCCTTACCTGGGCGGGAGCCTTTTTCGAATTGCTCGCGAGCCCAACTCGTCCCCTTTACCAGTTTACCCATTGGGCAGCCCTCCCTGGTGTACCAAAGCAAACCCCTGGCCGTTGCGTGTGAGTGCGCCTGCTTGCTGCAGGGCGTCGAAAACGGGTTTAACGGTTCTGTATCCGCCAGTGATGTCGTTGCTGATGTTGCGCAACACTGGCTCATTACCGAATTCACCGGCGCGGATACGTCGAGCTAGTTGCTGCTGTTTCTCGCTGAGGTGGGCGATGTGGTCTGGCTGTTGTTCTACTGTTTCGGGCTGTTGCAGCAGCGTTGCAGACCGTTTACCAACCGTTGCAGCGGCGTTAAACGCTAGTAACGCAACCAACCCCACTATGTCTGTGATGATTGCCAGCGCGAGGAAGCCGATATGCTGAAGCCGCGCGGGATCTGCGTTTAGGGTGTTGGCGAGGCTGTTGAAGGCGCTGTGAGTGCTGGGTGTATGCTCGATTGTGGATAGCTTTTCTATCAGCTGGGTGCGTTCAGTCTCTAATGTGGATAACTGGGTTGCGGTATTAATGGCGCGCTGGCGGTAGCCGTTGCTGGCATCGGTGTTGATCAGGCCGTTTAAGGTGTTTATTTGCTGTTGCAGACTGTTTAGCTGCTGTTGCAACGCTTGGTATTCCTGGCTGTTGCGGGTGCTGCGCTGTTGCTGTTCCTCGCTGTGGGTGGCGAGGAATCCAACGGTTGCAACAATGCTGATCACTACCAGCAGTGGCCAGAGGCAGAGCAGGGCATAGCCGCTCTTTTGCCCCTGGCAGCACAACCACAGGCCCAGCGGGGCGAAGCTAAATTTGCATAGCTCCAGGGCCACTGCGGTGGCACCTGCCACCAACTGCCCACCAATGCCGGCAGGCATGGATATCCACAGCTGCACCGTGAATGCCAGGCTAGTGCTGCAGAATATCAGGGCGGCGATACCGGTGAGGGATTGCCAAAGTTTCACGCGGCGGCCTCCGCCTGCTGCTCTACTCTGCGAAACTCAATTACCCATACCCAGGGGTTTTGATCCCAGCTGCCGGCGCCGTTGATGGATTCCCACAGGTTTTTAAATGCTTCGACGGGGTTGTCATACCAGCGCCACTGCGGCAGGTCCGGCCGAGAATCGGGGTGTAATTCGACACCGCCCCACTCCCGGTAGAGGCTATGCAAGCGTAAACCTTCGGCTTTCGCATCCTCTTTGCTGATGTCCTGAATACGCTCAACGCGAACGGTATTTATTTCTAAGGTGATACGGCTGGCCCAGCGTGGCATGTGGATTGAGGGTGTATCGTTTCCTTCCTGGGCTGATTTGGGCATGGTCCAGCTTTCAGCGATACTTTCATTTTCGAAGTATGTGAAACTGTTATCAGCTAAATACTCGACCCTCACACATCCGCAGTCGCAGGCGTCAATTGCGCACAAATCCGGCTTCCAGGTTTCTCGCACCCATAGGCGGTCACCCGGTTCACCCAAAGGGCAGTCGATGTCGACAAGTCTGCTTTGCCAGGCACTGTTGATCTCCTGATATAAGGAGCGGCCGGCAGGCAAACCACCAATTTGCTTGATAGCCTCCTCATCGCTTACGCCATTAAATGGCTGCGGATTTATCAGCCTGCGCGTTTGGGTTTTACGTCCATCCAGAATTGCCCGCACCATATCCCCATTAAATAAAATAGGTATTTCCTTCATTATGCTGCTATCCCTTTTTCCTGTTTACGATTTGGCAAAATCTCTGCTTGCCAGCCGTGGTCTTTGTAGTGATTGGGGTTGGCCTTGCTTTGGATGGTGTCCAGCTCTGGGCGTACCAGCTCGGCCAGATCGTTTAGGCGGACTCCACGCGCCTCGAACTCTGTTGATTCGCTATAGAAATCACCCTCTGGGCTCTCGCATTCGACAAATACCGTCACTTGCCAGTGGTGTTGCCAGTTCAAGATTTCGTGTTGGTAATCAGCGCGGGCAATTTCTCCCACTGACTCGAAGAGGCGGCGGTGGGTGATTTTTAAAATGGGATCGCCATCGGTATCCAGGCCAGTGCTACTGCGCGCGGTGAGGATTAGGCCATTCAGCCAGTGATTTACCCGGCGGGCGTGTTGGGCCTGTTTACTCATGGGTTTGCGGGGTTTACGCTTGGCCACTGCTATCTTCCTCTAGTGGATGTCCTGCGCAGCGTCCAGAGGAGTCCATGTTGTCGCAACCGCTAAAGAAGCTAAGTCCTTTCTCCTGCTGTTTGCGGAGAAAATGCCGTACCTCATTTGGAGACATTTCTCTTCCGCTTTCTGCATCCTGCAAAATCCCATCTAGCCACCTATCGGATTTCCTTAGCGCGCCTTGGATATCAATGCATATATGGCGAGTTACTCCAGATATAAAATTTGTCATGCTCTTCACCGAATTCTTTTATTAATTACCTCTACCCACTTAGCCCGCGCGAGGCGGGCTTATGGAGTTATTTAGGGTTCGCGAATGTGTTAATTCACTTGCTCAGTTCAACTCTAGGGGTGTTACCCCTGCGCTATCATTTTGTTTTGTCCTCGGTTGGGTGTAATAATTGGTTAATTAATTGGGCCTAGCCCTGCACCCACTTAGCCCGCACTGGGCGGGCTTAGAAAGCTGGTTTTTATTTAGGGTTAGGTGACTTGCGATGCTTCGGTCGCTTTTGAGTGAGGGCAATCTGTGGGTTTGTCCTCGGTGATTTTTTTATCTTTGATTCGATAAATTTTTGCTGTATCGGTTTTCTTGTCGAAGATCTGCGCCCACTTTGTGAAGGGGTCATTTTTGGCAATACGCTCTACCTCTTCGTAGGCTTTCTCTACGGTAGCGTAAGAGCGTTTAAAATCTTTAATGCCACCCATCATTAAGTTGTAGGTGCCGGTGAATAGTGCGTATCTATCCATGAGGTTCTCCAATTAATTAAAATTGGGCTCCGTACCGGCAGCCCTAACGGTTACAGCTGACTGATGCGCCTGGAGCGCGGGTAAAGGTTTTTAATCGTAATCGAGGTAAATTGAATCGCCGTAGACTTCATCTATACCGGTTATCAACGTTCGTCGGGCGTATAGCTTGAATAGTTCACCGGGAAGCCCGTAATTAGCTGTGTGCGCCTGTACTCCTCTTCTAAAGTTTTTGCCATCCTCTCGGAGAATCGAGATATAGTGATGCTCTTCATTGCGGTCCTTATAAAGTGAAATCTCGACATTATTGAATGAATATTCACCGTGGAGGATTTTCACATCTATAAAATCTTCGGAACGCTTCCACTCCAGTATTATTTCTTTATGCTCATTGCGAAGATGCTGTTCTTGCCATTCCTCTTTAATAAGTTCTAAGAACTCTTTAGATGTCATTACGGATGGAACAGGTTTTAGAGCCTTATCAAGTAGTGGTTTTAAATGCGCGCCTGCTTGATCATGTAGAGCTTTGATGTACAGCTCACCGATCATGTCGGTAATATATTTGTTGTACTCGGGCAGGGTTATTTGATTTGTGCAGATAGAGATTTTATCTTCAATAGCTTTTTTGAGGGATTTTCCAAAATCACTGTATTCGCGGAGTACTGAGTCTAGAATTCCAACAATCGTTGATTCAACTTTTGAGTCGATAGACTTTTCCAGTTTTCCGCTGTCGATGTACTTGCCAAGACTTTCAGTGACGAGTTTCTGTAGTTCCATTTTTCAATCCTTTGTGTATGTTTATTGGTTTTTAGCTGGCTTGAGGGATAGTTGGCTTTTCAATAAGATCGCGAATCCAAACTATGCCTTTGGCCGTTACCAGTGCGGTAATGTACTGTGCTGTCACAGGCCCCCTGTTGAATTCAGAGGTTTTGGGAACTAAAAGTCTTTGCCTGACAGCATATTTCGTTGGCGAATTGCGCATAGGTTCACTCTCGTGCAATAAACCATTTTCACGCATTACTTTCAGAAGATTGTTTCTGCCTATTTTTACTGCTCGGGCAGCTTGGGTAATGGTGAGTAGCTTTTCTTTTTTCATATTGCCTCCTGAATTATTTTTCTGTTCTGGAGATTGGCCTTGAATACTTTCGGAAAGCGTGGCGATCTGCTCGCACATACCCTCTCTTTCACTTTCCAGCAGTTTCAATTTGCTGCTTAGTTCCTCGTAGAGGTCTAAGATTCGCGAGAACTCGCTCACTACTGGGCCCTGGCTTTTGCGGCGGCTTCACCGCCTAGGGCGAAATAAGCTGCGCCGTCCTCATAATCGTCTGCCACAAATACGCCACAGCTTGCGCGTGATTGTTTGAGGAGCACCATAAACATCCAGCCTTGCTCTTCGGTGAGGCAGTGTCCGTACAGGGCATTAAATGCGTTTACGGTTTTGACCATGGAGCGCTCGCCGTCCTCGCTGTCGCGTTGCTCGGCACGGTCGCGCATGTGTTGGACGCCCTTTTCCAGGAAGGCAGGGGCGCTGTAATCCGGTGGTGAAAATTCTTTTGTGCTCATGCGGCTTTCTTCCTCTGAGTTTCCAGGTGTTTCCATTCGCAGTAGAGGCTTTGGAATTTTTTGTCACCATCCTCAATTACGTTTTGTGGTGATTTGCCGTGGTAGCGCAGGTTGATAACGTTGATGGCGTGCCAGAAGTTGTCGCCGTCGAGCAATGAGAGTTCCGCAATAGGGAGCGAAAAATCGTTGCTATTCCAGGCGGAAAGTAAAACCAATGCGGCAGCTTTGCTGGCACCGGAATATCCGTTGGCGACGGTGAGCAGGGTTTCCACGCTGTGGGCGTGGTTGATCTGGTTCATGCGGCGTCACCTCCAAAGGGTGGCCAGTCGTTGGTATTTACTGGCCGTGCAAAAGTAGGTTTTGGCTGTACCAAGCGGATGCGCTGAGATTTCTGGTTGCCACAGTCGATCAATGCAATACGACGCTTGAGGTGGTCGATATTGCTTTTACTCATGGCAGTTGGATGTACAAACACGATGGCGCTCATGCGAAGTTCTCCCGGTTGCGGATGCGAATAGTTCGAACTGTGGGGCGGCGTTGGATGCGGGTACGCAGTTGTTCCTGTGCATCTGAACCAATGCCGTTAAGAACTGAGGCGATCAGGGCGAATTGAATTAATCCGTGTTTTACCGCTTTAGCCACTGCGTCTGTGCTGTTGCGGGCGTGCAGCTTGTAGAAGCACTCAGCCAGCAAATTGGTGACGTTGGCCACAGAGCACCGCATGGCCTGGGCGGTTTCGCGATTGGATAGCCCTCTGGCGCGGTGCGTCAGCGCTTCGGCCTGGCGTGGGGCCAGTGATCTGAGGTTGGCGGTGGTGTGCATTTGAGCGCCCTGTCCTTGGTTGATGCTCAAAATATAAGGAATGTAATAATTCAGGTCAATAAAGAATTTTATAATTTGGCGTGTAGGATGCCGTTGCATCCTGGGAGACATTGAAGAGGGTGGGGGTTGTGAGGTGGGAAATACGAGTTAGAAGTTGTTTGACGAGATCCTAGCTATTTGGATTGGGTCAATGATGGCTATTTTTTTCTGGTCATGATTCGGATGTTTTGCTTCAGGTGCTCTGCAAGGTCATGATCAAGTGAGCCATCTTGGATTTTTTCTTTGATTAGCTTTACCAGCTCTATGAAATCTTTCTGCAGTGGCTTCTCTAGGGCTTCGTCACTTTCTTCAAAATCCCCTAAGTGTTCATTATCAAGGTCTATGGCATCAGCAATTTCATCGTGGGGATAGTCAAGCCAGCCTTGTGGATGCTGAAGTGGGGGCTCTATCCGTCGAGCTAAACGGTTCGTTATCGAGATATTCCCATCTAGTACTTTCTGAAGACCGCCAGGGATGACACTCTCAAGTCTTTGGCTAATCAATTCTTCTCCGTGAATATCAATCTCCAATTGGAGATTGCGGAGGCGAATATCTTCAATGCTTTCACCATGCATTTTTCCTCGACCGCTGGTAAGCCAATGCGCGTCAACTCCCAGGGCGCGGGCGATGGGGATGAGTGAGGTGCCTTTGCGAGTTCTGCCGCTCTCTAGCTGGCTATAGGCCGGCTGAGTAATCCCGGCGGCCTCGGCAACCTCAGTTTGACTGAGCTTGGCAGCTTTTCTAGCGAGTTTTAATCGACTTTGTATTGAGTCGGTCACGGTTTCCCTCTTTGAGACTAGTTATACGCCACGATTGATAGGCTTCAATTCAATAATATAAATTTCCTTATAGTCCCGGCTAATACAATTTCTTATTGACCTGACTATAACGTTTTTTATATTCTCGCTCAGAACTTACCTGTAACAGCATTTTGTGAGCACCTATGGACGATACCAATGAGGTATATGGCCCAGTTCGAGACTTGGTGGCTTTCTTTAAGTCGCAAGCGAAGGCGGCCAAGGCTTTGGGGGTAGAGCAACCCACTATCAGCAATTGGCTGAGAAAAAAGACTGAGGTGCCGGCTGTTGAGGCTCTGCGCGCTGAGCAACTGACAGGCGGTGCGGTTCGGGCTGAGGATCTTTGCCCGAAGCTTGCAGGGCTTTACGTTTTTGCTGATCAACAAGGAACGCCAGAAGTTCAGCAGGCAAGCTGAGCGGGTGCGGGTTAGTTTCAGAAACCAGAATAACGATCATTTTCAATTCCCCATTTTATTGTCTTGCCATTTTGTTGTTTATGGGATGGGGCGTTAATCAGGTGCGGTAGATGGGTATTTATACAGGTTTCTAACGGATACCCACAGGAAGGGCCGGTGAGGGATACCAATCCGGCCCGCTTTAGAGACAGCGGGAAAGACTGCTGACAGCCGGGAAAGACCGGCGCTCTTCACTGCGCCTTGGGCGCTTCTGTATTAGGGGGAATTCTCTATGTACGAACAGTGCACTATGGATGATGTGCGCCGTGCGCTCACGTTTGTTCTCGATTATGCCGTGCGTGATACCTGGGTTGAGATGGGTATGGCGATTAAAGCGGAGTTTGGTGATTCCGCATTTGATATCTGGGATGAATGGAGCCAGCAAGCTGACAACTATTGCCCGCGCGCGGCGAAAAGCACCTGGAAAAGTTTCAAGCGTTCTGCCGGTGGTATTGGTATCGGCTCACTGTTCGCCAAGGCGAAGGAGGGCGGATATAAATTTGAGCGGCGAGAATTAACGCCAGAAGAAAAGGCTGCATGGGCTAAGGAAAAAGCAGCTAGGGAAAAGCAGCGGGCCGAGGATATCCGCAAAGAGGAGGCTGAGGTGGCTGCGTGGTATGAGGCTGTAAAACAGCAAGCGCAGGCAATCTGGTCAGAATTAAAACCGGCAGGGCGCAGCAAATACCTGGGGGTAAAAAAAATTGGTGCGCATGGGGTTCGTTTTTTTCGTTCTGCACTGTTGCTAGTTGAGCGGGTAGATCATTTAGAGAGAATTGCGCAGCATGAAAAAATATCTGAGTTCTTTAAGTTGCCGAAAGAGGAGCGTCCGAAATTCCACTATTTCAAGAGTGGGTATTTTGCGGTTCCTATGACTGATGTAGATGGTGTGATTTGGAATCTACAAGTTATCACGCCAACCGGCAAAAAATTATTTCTGCGCAATGGGCGTAAGTCTGGGCTGTATGTGCTCCTTGGGAAGATGGACCCACGCAAGCCATTGATATTGGTTGAGGGGTTCTCTACCGGTGCTAGCGCGCATGAGGCCACGGAGTGCCCGGTATTAATCTGTTTTGATTGTGGCAACTTGATGCCGGTGGCTCTGTTAGTCCGCGAGCGCTTCCCTGATCAGAATATGGTATTCGCTGCTGATAATGATCTGCACTTAGATATAAATGATGGTGTGGTGAAGGCGAATGCAGCTGCAAGAGCTGTGGGTGATGCTGCTGTTTGGGTTCCCTCTCTGAAGGAAGAAATGGAGGAGGCCGCGTGAGTAAGGGCAAGAAAAAAGGATTTGATTTTAATGATATCCACTGTCGTTACGGATTGGAGGAGGTGCGGCGGCAGTGGGGTGTCTTTATGGAAAATGTGGTGTTCTTCCCCCGTCCCCCATCCTCTGAGGAGCCCGCTGTGGCTCCTGCGGAATCCCCTACGCAGTCTGATGCACCGCCGTTTGACGAAATACCGCCTGAATATTCTGAACCTGTTAGTGGGTCTATAGATTCTCCCGTACCCTCTATAACGGCAGAGGCGCGCGAAATTACTCTGGAGGATGCGAAAAAGCGCTTCGCTTTGATTTCAGGCACTACCAAAGTATGGGATGAGCACCAGCACAAGGAAATGAAATCTGCTGCATTTAAAGCTGAGGTAGGCACAGAGATATATAAGCAATTCATGGATGCTGGCGATAAACGCAAGGTGCTTGAGCTGGATGTACGACGGTTTATATCTGCGCGCCAGGCCGCCACAAAGGGGGAGGGGGGAGTGGGTGAAATGCTGGATCGTTTCACCTACTTGGAGGTCAGTGATACTGCCTGGGATGCGCGCCGCAGAGATATTGTGCGCTTGCAGGATATCCGCCATGCCTACCCGGACTCTTATGATATTTGGTATCGCCATCAGAATCGGCGCAAGGTAGATAAAGAAAATCTGGTTTTTGATCCTTCACGAAGAGTTGATCCAGATACGCATATAAATATGTTCAGAGGGCTTCCGCTTAAGCCTAGGCGTGATGACGATAAGTGCCAGAATATCCGGCATCTATTGTGGCAGTTGACCAATGAAGATAATGATATTTTTGAGTGGATGATTCGCTGGCTTGCATATCCGCTGCAGCATATGGGCTCTAAAATGGGCTCTGCGATATTAATGCACAGCTCGGTACATGGATCAGGCAAGTCTTTGCTATTTGATGAAGTGATGCGGGCTGTATATGGAGAGTATTCGCAGACTCTCGGCCAGCAGCAAATGGAGGGGCAGTATACAGACTGGATGTCTAACCTACTTTATGGGGTATTTGAGGAAATATTTTCACGCTCCAATAAATACTCACATCAGGGTGCACTAAAACAAATGATCACCGGTAGAACGGTGAGGATTGAGAAGAAGTTTGTGAGCGGCTGGGAAGAGGCAAATTATATGAATGCTGTCTTCCTGTCGAATGAAATTTTACCATTCCCGGTGGAAGCCTCAGACCGGCGTTTCATGGTGGTATGGCCAGAAAAGAAGCTCTCTGAGAAAATAAAAAACGCGGTTCTATATGAGTTGGAAAATGGCGGTGCTGAAGCTTTCTATGCCTGGTTGCTGCAGGTCGATCTAAAGGATTTTACTACTCATACTGAGCCGCCCATTACTGCTGCGAAACAGAGTTTGATTGATTTTGGGCTTCCCAGTTGGGAGCGTTTTCTGAAAGAATGGCAAGCTGATGAGCTTGACGCGCCTTATTGCACTTGTCTAACCAATGACCTCTTTTACGCTTATGTGCAGTGGTGTAAGGAGTCTTATGCAGGTTCGCCACTTAGGCGAGATAAGTTCTTGCAGAATGCAGCTCGCACATTAGATCGAAAACCTAATCGTTATTATGATTCTCCTGGTGGTTTCGGGAAACCAGCAAAGAAAAGTGTGACAGGCACGTTTTTCTTTGTCCGCGATTTGCCAGCTGGGAAAACTCAGCATGAATGGTTGTCGGGGTGTGTACGTCATTTTCGGGAGAGTATTGGTGCATTTACTGAGGTGCAGCAATGATTCCTCGGAGTCTTTCAGAGGGCTTTCGGAGAGGTAACCAATACCCCCTCCGAGACTACAGCCCGCGCCACGTCTTACTTTGCGCGATTTTCGGAGAGCACGGGGCCTTTTCGCGCGCGCACGCGTGCGCACATGTGCGTGTATTCTCTTCGGGGATTTTTCGGCTCTTAAATTTTTTTCGTGCGCGTGAGGCGATATGTCCCCGTGCTCTCCGAAATTGAATCAAAACCTAATAGCCATGCGGGCTGCAGTCTCGGAGGGGTATATTTTTGTTCTCCGTAATGTATCCGTAGGTATCCGTTTAAAGGAATTAACCAGAAAGGGTGTTGAGATGATTGAGCGAGTAGAAAAGCGTTTGCTTGATTGGGCGCTTCAGGTGATTGGAAGTATGGCGCGGCAATATAAGTCGCCGATGGCTGCGATTATGGAGAACGGTGTGAACTCTTCATCTTCTGGCCAGTGGACCAATGAGATACGGGTGAGCCCGATAACCTACAGGGCTCGAAGAATTACCGCCAATATGCGTGCAGGCAGTGGCCAGGGGCAGCGAGGCAAGGGGCCAGTGGTGTTAATTGATGAGGAGCCTATGGAGGTTGAGGGTGCTGTGCGCAAATTGCCAGAGATTCTTAGGCAGGTAGTAAAAGTGCAGTATTTACGGGAGGGCCTATCTGCTAAGGGTAAAGCGAAGGCCGCTGGTGTTTCAGTTCCTACCTATTACCGCCACCTTGATGCTGCCCATGTTTTATTAGATGTGGAGCTATTTGGTTCGCAAGGTCCAAGAGTGGCGTAAATATTTTGAATTTAGGGGTTTACATCCGTGATAATAAAATATTAAATATAGGCAGCCTGCCATAGGTGGGTAAGAAGAAACCCGGCTCCCCCAGCCGGGTTTTTTCGTTTCTGAGGTTTTATTTTCATTGCTTATTCTTTCCTGTACTTAGCGGCGCTCTTTTGGGCGCCTTTTTTTTGCTTAAATGTTGAGGCTTTATGTTCCAGAACGACTATTTCATAGAGTCGGAATTGGCCTGTCGTTGTTGTGGCAAAAATCATTTCAAAGATGAAACGCTTAGACGGTTAATTCGAGTTAGGGAGCGATATGGCAAGCCGATGATTATTAATTCCGGCTACCGTTGCCCAGCTCATAACGCCAGATTAAATGCGACCATGACCCATGCCACCGGGCAGGCTGTTGATATTTCTGTGGCTGTGAGCGGGGCGCACAAGCTTATGAAAATTGCCTTAGAAGAGGGTTTCACTGGTATAGGGGTGAAACAGAAAGGGCCGATCAAAAGGCGGTTTATCCACTTGGATGACCTTGATTCTATTTCTGGCGAGCGTGCGCGCCCTACGGTGTGGAGCTACTAATGATTTCAGCTATATCCAACTTGCTCGGCAAGGTCATAGACAAGGCATTCCCAGATAAGACAGAGGCCAATCGACTAAAGGCGCAGGTGGATTCAAAGTTAATCTCAATGGACCTGGAGGAGCTGAAAGCGGCTACTCAGGTAATCACTGCAGAAGCTAAGGGAGAATCATGGCTACAAAGAAACTGGCGGCCAGTAACAATGCTCACGTTCGTGGGGCTGATCGTGGCTCAATGGCTGGGGTGGACAGCTCCAAACCTCAGCGAAAGTCAGGCTCTTGCTCTTCTGGAAATCGTAAAAATCGGCCTCGGTGGTTATGTCGTGGGGCGCAGCGCTGAAAAAGCGGTGAGGGCTTGGAAGCAGTCATGACACTTCAGGATGCTCTGAGAGAAATAGCGGATAAGGCTGGCTATATGACTGCCATTGGTGCTGGAACTTTTGCGGGTTGGCTTGCAAACAACTGGCTTGGGCTTGCGGGTGTACTGATCGCTGCGGTTGGTCTGGTGGTGAATTGGTATTACAACCATAAGCGCTTGAAGCTGCAGGAGCAGCAGGGTGAAGACTCATGACGGTTAATGTCAGCATTGATACTTCAGCGTTTGATAGTGCATCTGCCGAGTTACAGCGTCAGCTGCCTTATGCTGGCTCTGTAGCCTTGAACAATGTGGCCTTTAGGATTCGAGGGGAAGAGCGTTCTGCAATGGGCCGGGTTTTTATGAACCCAGTCAAGTTAACTCTGAATTCAGTTCTGATAGATAAGGCGACCAAGCGCTCTGGTCGTGCCAAAGTATATATCCGTGATCATGCCACCAAAGGCACAGCGCCTAGTAAATACCTGGCGCCGGCGGTGTTTGGCACTAGCCGTAATGAAAAACGATTTGAGCGGGCGCTGCGCTTTGCTGGCCTGCTACCTGCGGGGATGTATGCAGTGCATGGTGAAATGGCGAGGCTGAATAAACACGGCAATATCAGCGCGGGCACTTACAACAAGATCTTATCCCAGGTCAGGGCCAACTCTGACTCAACGCAAAACGCTACCGATAGTCAGCGCAGTAAATCCAAGCGCGGTATTACCAAGGGTTACTTTGTCGGAAAGATTGAGGGCACCTTGGGAGTCTGGAAAAGGGTAGGGTACAAGCGTCGTAGGTCGGTTCAGCCCATTCTAATCTTCGTTAAAAAGAAACCAGAATACCGCAAGCGTTTTCCATTCTTTCAAATTGCTGAGGGCATAGCCCGAAAGCACATCCCGATCGAGCTGGAAAAGGCGATGGAGCGCGCACTGGCAACCGCCAAGCGACGCTGAATTACACTTCAATGGGTCCTCCTGAGAAATCCGGCGCACGGGTAATTCGGACCCCGTTTTTTTAACAGCTATCTGAAATCTCCTAGGGGTTATACCTTGACTGGAAACCTATCACTTGATGATCAGGCTACTCAGTCGGGCTTTGCTCGCTTGGTTGGTACTTCACAGCCGGCGATTGCAAAGCATGTGCAGGCTGGGGTGCTGACGAAGGGCGCCAACTTTGGTGTTTGGCTTCAAGAATACTGTGAAAGGCTGCGGATTGAAGCAGCAGGCCGTCAGATAAATGATGCTCGTAAAGAAAAAGATCTGGCTGATGCAGATAAGGCAAGGCTCAGTGCGGAGAAATTGAGGCGCGAGTTCTACCGGGAAGATAAGTTGATACTTGATATTGAGTCAGTTCGCCAAGCTATGGTGGAGTGGACGAAGGTTGGGAAAAATGAATTTCTAGGGGCGTGCGATAACTTAATTATTGCGATAGAGAGTCAGTATGCAATTACCATCGACCGTGACCCCCTACAGCCAAACATTGACGCTGCCCTCAGAACTATTGGTAGTTACGAGATCGAATCTCTCGCGCCTGGTGAAGGAGGTGCGGGAAGCCTGGATACCGCAGCCTAAAGTGCCATTGATTGAGTGGCTGCCAGACAATATCAAACTGCCATCTGAGGATAGCGACAACGCCGGCTATTACCGCAACGATTATGTGCCTTATTTCTGGGGCGTGATGCACGCGCTGGATAGTCCGGTGTCGTGGATGGTAGTGATGCAGAAAGCCGCACAGATTGGCTGGACGGTTCTGCTGGCCACCGATATCTGCAAATGTGCCGCCACCGATCCAGCCCGTATCCTGATGCTGTTCCCAAAAGATGAAAAGGGCCGGCAGTTTATGGATGAAAAGCTGGTGCCGATTATCGAAGGGTCGCCAGCAGTAAATAAGGTGATCGATGTTACCACCAGCCGCAAAGGGGGCAGCCGCACGACGCGGAAGAAATTCCCCGGCGGTGAAGTACGCACCATTGGCTCCAACTCAATCTCCAATGTGAAATCTACTTCAGCCCGTCGGGGCTATGTGGAGGAGCCGGACGATACCAACAAAGATGTCGGCGATCAGGGCGATTCTATTCGCCACCTGCGCGAACGCCTCAAGCGCATGCGTAATAAAAAATTAGTTATCGGTGGTACGCCAGCGGTAGCGGGTCTTTCCCAGGTGGAGCACTACATCAAGCTCGGCACCATGCGGGTGCTGCCAGTGACCTGTCACGACTGTAGCGAGTCTCATGTACTGGACTGGGAAAACGTCAGCTGGCTGGAAAAAGAGGGCGGCACTCCGCACCCGGTATTTGGCCTGCACCAGCCAGAAAGCGCGGTGTATAGCTGCCCGCACTGTGGCAGTGTCTGGGATGACTACCGCCGCCAGGCCAATATCCTACAGACCTGTAAAACCGCGCAGGAAAATGGCGATGACTTTGCCGGCTGGGTAAAAACCCAATGCAGCGAGGATTACGCCGAAGATGAAATCGAACCGATAGAAACCTTTATGGAGCTATCGGAACTCTATGTGTGTATCCCCGGCACCGGTCTCGCCGATGTGGTGCGGGATTTTCTCGAAGCCGAACACGAAGCCAAAAGCGGCGATGAGTCTGCGCGCATCGTATTCCAGAACAACAAACTGGGCCGGCCTTATCAATATGCCGCCAGCCGTCTGCTGGACCATGAAAAACTGCAAGAGGCCGCAGAGGATTACCCGGAATTATTTTGTCCTGCCACTGGCCTGCTGGTAACGGTCGGCATCGATGTTCAGCATGACCGACTCGCTATCACCATTCGAGCCTTTGGCCGTAATGAAGAAAGCTGGCAAATGTTCTGGGGCGAGATCGATGGCGATACCGCCGACAAGAAAGATGATTGCTGGGCTGCCCTGGATAAGCTGGTGTTCCAGAGCTTTGAGCATGAGCGCTTCGGCGAGATCCGCGCAGCAGCGGTGAGCATCGACTCCTCCGATGGTGGCACCAGCAACGCGGTGTATCACTGGGTGCGAACCCGCGATAAAAAATATCGCGGTGTGCTGGTGATGGCGATTAAAGGTGACAGTAATGACTTCGGCACCAAGGAAATTTTTAACCAGCCCCGGCAGGTGGATTTTAATAATCCCAAGCGTCGCACCAAGGCAGACCGCTTTCAGGTAAAGGTGTATATGGTTGGCACCCACAAAGCCAAAGACCTAATGGCCAAGCGTTTACTGGGCACCAGCGCTTATATGCACAGCTGCAAGCATGTGCGGCAGGACTACTGGGAGCAGGTCACCGCCGAAGTCAAAGCCCCCAGTAAGAAAAACCGAGGCAGGGAAACCTGGCAGCCGCGCCCCGGCCGGCCCAACGAGGGCACCGATACCGAGGTCTACGCTCTGCACGCAGCCCATGCCATGGGTATGCATAAATACAACGAGAAAAAGTGGTCCACCATCGAATCGCGCCTGGGCCAGCGCACCCTGTTTAGCGAACCTCAACAAAAACCCGAACAACCCAAGCCAGCTGCAAAACAACCACGGCGGCCATCACAGCCTGCCGGTTCCCTACTGGATAGTTAAATGTCGAAAACCGCACAAGCCATGGTCGACCTCTATATCGAGGCCGAGATAGACGTGCTCGCCGGAAAAACCACGGTGATTAATGGACGGCAATTTACCGCCGAGAACCTGCAGGAAATCCGTGCTGGCCGGCAGGAGTGGGAAGGCCGCGCACTTCAAGAAACATTAAAGGCTGCCGGCAAACGCCGTGGGCCCGCCTACGCGAACTTTAACTAATGAACAAACTGGATTCTGTTATCGGGTTCTTTGCCCCCGAGGCCGCCCTGCGCCGTGTGCAAGCCCGGCGCGCCCTGGATATTGCCGCCGCCTATGAAGCTGCGCGACCTAGCCGACTCAGAAAAAACCCCGGTGATAATCGAAGTGGCGATCTGGTGGTTGAAGGCAGCGTGGAAACCCTGCGCGGCCAGGCCAGGCACCTGGAGCAAAACCACGATTTTGCCTTTGGCATTCTCACCACCCTGGTGAACAACATCGTTGGCCCACGCGGTATTGATGTGGAATTCCAACCCAAGACCTGGGACGGCGATATCCATGAAGGTCTCGCCAGCCAAATGAATGACGCTTACCAAGAGTGGGCGCGGCGCCCGGAATGTACCCGGCAATTCAGCTGGGCCAAATCCCAGCGGCTTTTATGCAATACCTGGCTGCGCGATGGCGAAACACTGCTGAGGCACCTGCAGGGCTCGGTACCCGGCCTAAAGCACCGCACCCCGGTGCCTTACACCATCGAATGCCTGGAACCGGATTTTCTGCCGGTGGATTACAACGATCCCAGCAAACGCATCGTACAGGGCATCGAAAAATCCGCCTGGGGCGAAGCCAAAGGTTTTTGGCTGTACGACGAACACCCTGGCGCCTCGCTGAACTGGCGCATGAAACGCAGGCGCCACAGCGCTGACAATATCGAGCACCTGAAGTTTGTGCGCCGTCTGCACCAAACCCGTGGGGTTTCTATTTTTGCCGCGGTAATGAATCGCCTCAACGATATTAAAGACTATGAAGAAAACGAACGCGTCGCCGCCAAGATTGCCTCGGCCATGGTGGGTTTTATCCAGAAGGGCAGCCCTGATACTTATGACGCTGATTCTTATGATGAGAATGGAAACCGCACTCTGGATATCCGTGCCGGTGCCATCTATGACGATCTACGTCCTGGGGAATCTGTCGGCACTCTCCAAAGTAATCGCCCCAGCGGCCTGCTAACCCCCTTTTTAGAAACCATGCACCGTATGGCTGCCGCCGGCACCATGGCCAGCTTTAGCAGCATCAGTAAAAACTACAACGGCACTTACAGTTCACAGCGGCAGGAACTGGTAGAGCAGTGGGCCAATTACGAAACCCTCAGCCTGGAATTCTGCGCAGAGATTGTGGAGCCGGTCACCCGGCGCTGGGTGCAGATGGGCCTACTGGCTGATGCTTTTAAAGTGCCCGCTGATGTTGACCCGGCAACCCTAATGCACGTCGATTTTATTACCCCGGTGATGCCCTGGATTAATCCAGCCCACGAAGCCAGCGCCGATGAAACCCTGCTGGAAAATGTACTGGTCAGCCCACAGCAGACCATCCGCCGCCGTGGCAAAAAGCCGGACGATGTGATTAAGCAAACCGCTGCCTGGCAGCAAAAGCTGAAAGAAAACAAGATCACCACCCCAACCAAACGCGAAGCCGTACCCGCACAAGAAACTCAATCTGAATAGGAGGCAGCCATGCCGAATAAATCCTGGTACAGCATCACCGCTGCCGCAAATAACACTGAAGCCGATATCTATCTGTACGACTCCATCGGCTACTGGGATATGACTGCCAAAGACTTTGCCCGAGATCTCAAAGCCCTCGGTGATGTCAGCAAGATCAATCTGCACATTAACTGCCCCGGCGGCGATGTGTTCGACGGCACGGCTATTTACAACCTGCTCAAAGATCATAAAGCCGAAGTGGAAACCTGGATTGAAGGCATCGCAGCCAGTATGGGCAGTGTAATCGCCCTCGCCGGGGATACGGTTCATATTGCCGAAAATGCCTATTACATGGTGCACAACCCCAGTGCCGGTGTCCGAGGTGATGAGCGTGCCCTGGAAAAGACCAAGAGCCTGCTGGCAAAAGTCAAAACCACCATGAAAAGCCTGTATTCCTCACGCACCGGAATGTCCGATGAGGAAATCAGCCAAGTGATGGATGACGAGACTTGGTATACCGGCGCTGAGGCGGTAGAGGCCGGCTTTGCTACCGATACCACAGCAGCAGTGGAAATGGCTGCAAGCTTCAGTGCTGATCACTTAAACCAATTCAAACATACCCCTCAAGCCATCAGCGCATTAGTTGCTCTGGGGGCAGATTCCGTTCGATTCCCGTCTGCAGTTGCAGGCAACCCAACCCAAACCAAGGAAGCGCAGACCATGCCTAAATCCAACCCCGGACAGCCGGGTGCAACCACCGACAACGGGGTTACACCAGAAATGAAAGCCCAGATTGCCGCCGATGCCAAAGCGCAATTTGCAGCCGATGAAAAGCAACGCAAAGACGATATCAAAGCCGTATTTAAAGGTTTTGAAGCACAGAGCACCGTCATGCAATCCTGCCTGGATGATATGGAGTGCACTGCGGAAAAAGCCAAGGACCAGTTACTCACAGCTCTGGGTAATCAAACCCCAACCCCAGTACAAAGCTACAGCGTGGTCGTGCAGGAAGGTGAGGGTATTAAACGCATTAAAGCCGATGCAGAAAATGCCATTGCCATGCGCGCCCTCGGTGAAAAGCGCACCGAAGGCAACGAGCTTACCGGCTACACCATGATGGAGATTGCCCGCATTCTGATGCAGGCCCACGGCCAGAACCTAGCGGGTCTGGATAAGATGGGCATTGTTGCAGCAGCCTTTACCCACAGCTCTGGAGACTTCGCCACGGTCCTGGGTAATATCGCCAATAAATCGATGCTGAAAGGTTACTCAGAAGCGGCAGAGGTTTTTCCGCAGTTTACCGCCACCGGTAACTTGAGCGATTTTAAGATCGCCACCCGCACGGATCTCGGCACCTTCCCCTCACTGCGCCAAGTGGCACCGGGTGCAGAATTTAAATATGTCAGTATCGGCGAGCGTGCCGAAACCGCCGCCCTGGCCACTTACGGGGAAATGTTCTCTATTACCCGCCAGGCGATTATTAATGACGACCTCGGAGCCTTCACCCGCATCCCACAAAAAATGGGCCTTGCTGCGGTCCGTACCGTTGGAGACCTGGTGTTTAGCATCCTGCTCAACAACCCACAAATGGCCGATGGCAAAGCCCTGTTCCACACCGACCACGGCAACCTCGCCACCAAGTCTGGTATCAACACCGCCAGCATCGACGCCGCACGAGTATTGATGGGCAAACAGAAGGACGGCACCGCCTTCCTGAATATCCGCCCCAAATTCCTGCTGTGTGATATTGCCGACGAGGGTGCCGCAAAGGTAGCGCTGGAATCGGAATTTGAAGTGGGTGCATCCGAGAAATCCAACACTGTACCCAACAGCGTGCGCAATATTGCTAGCGTCCTCTCTGATGGTCGCCTTAGCGGTCATAACGGTTGGTACCTCAATGCTGACCCGGTAGCGCACGACACTATCGAAGTTCTCTACCTGGATGGCCAGCAGGCCCCAGTGCTGGAACAGCAAAACGGCTGGAATATTGACGGGGTGGAATTCAAAGTGCGCCTCGATGCCGCCGCCAAAGCCTGGGATGCGAAAGGCATGGTGAAAACGCCCAAAACCTAATACCTACTAATACCTCAACCCAAATCAAATTTGAAAGGGCCGCAACACGCGGCCTTTTTACTTTCAGTTATTAACCCAATCGAGAGAAAGAGAATGGCTACGAATTTTGTGCAAGACGGACGCATGCTGGATGTCACCAACAACACCAGCGCGGTGATTACCTCTGGCCAGGTGTTAGCAGTAGGCGCAGTGCTGGGGGTAGCGATGGATGATATCGCCGTGGGTGAAACCGGCGTGCTCGCCATTGATGGCGTATTCAGCGTGCCCAAGGTATCCGCCGCAGAGATCAATCAGGGGGAAACCCTCACCTGGGTGGTTGCCTCCAGCGCATTCGATAGTAATGCAGCCACCGCAGCCACTGGCGATATCACCGGCCC
Organism: Microbulbifer sp. GL-2; assembly: GCF_007183175.1. Taxonomy (NCBI): domain Bacteria; kingdom Pseudomonadati; phylum Pseudomonadota; class Gammaproteobacteria; order Cellvibrionales; family Microbulbiferaceae; genus Microbulbifer; species Microbulbifer sp. GL-2. The sequence goes on along the minus strand of NZ_AP019807.1, from coordinate 572,952 downwards.
TACCGCCTTTGCCGCAGAGGCAGCCGGTAATGGCGTTACCAGCCTAGCGGTCAAGTTTACCGGCGTACCGGGCACCGTGAAGGCCTAGGTGAAGCATGGATCTGGACCAACGAGCCGCAGAGCGCGCGTTTCGCAAATGGGGCAAGGTCGCTACCTATGATGATGGTAGCGGCGGCGAGCCTATTGATTGCCGTGTGATAAAAGATCAGGAGGTTGACGAGTTCGAGGAAGATGAGCGCGTGCGGGTACCGCGTGTTGAATTGAGTCTGCTGGTGAGTGAGGTGGGGGCTTATAACGCAGAAGCGGTGATTACCCTTGGTGGTGTGGCGTATCAGGTGCGCAAGCGGCTGGCGGATGATGGGGTGGTTTGGCGGGTGCTGGTGGATGGGTAGCCTGAGTGGGTGGGGCAGTACAGGATTTATGATTACCCTGATCATTTTTTCAGATGGGCCGGCAGTGTTAAGTGGCCGAATTCTATAAATTTACTAGAAGAAGATGGCGTGTTGGCGTAAATTTGTATCAGAAATAGTAGTCAAGATAATAGTGGTCATGATGATCACTATATAAATGTTATCTGAACTAGGAGGTTGGGATGCAAGGAGTATGTCGGCTTTGCCAATCTGAATCGGCGTTAAAAGAAAGTCATTTCATTCCAAAGTTCATTGGAAAATGGGTAAAGAAAACAGGTGTTACTGGCTACCTTCGGGAAGGTAACGAAGTTCATAAGCGTGCTCAGGATATCGCGAAAGAGTATTGGCTTTGTGGAGGTTGTGAAGAGCTGTTTTCAGACTGGGAACGAGAGTTTGCAAACAAGGTTTTTTATCCATTTGCAGATAAAGGTGAATCTGTAGCAAATTATGGTGAATGGATGTCAAGGCTATGTGCATCGTTGTCTTGGCGAACTCTTACATATATACGTAGTAAGAATGAAGCCGAGAAAAAATCTGACGAGTACAACAAATCTCTCGATGTTGCTGAGCAACACTTGAAGAAATTTTTACTGGGCGAGGAATCGAACTTATACCAGTATGAGCAACATGTATTTCCGCTAGAACGAATTGAGTCTACAACAGAAACAGGGTTGCCACCAAATATCAATAGATATTTTTTGCGTACAATGGCGATGGATATTATTGGCAACTCAAAAGATTTATACATATACACAAAACTCCCCAGTTTCATTATTTTGGGAATAGTTAAAGCAAGTGATCTGAAAAAGATGAGATCTAGCAGAATAGCCATTAAACACGGAAAGATTAGGCCAAGAGAATATTGGTGGCCTGATGGTTTTATCAATTACATTGTTGAGAAGGCCCAGGCAGTATCAGATGCATACGACCAAATACCAGAAAAGCATAAAGCTAGTTTTGATGAGTACATAAGGAAAAACCCGGATAAAGCGGCAAACTCAAAATTATTTGAGGCGTTCAGCTATGATCACGATCAGTTTGGAAAAAAAGTATTCAGATAACAAATTGCTGCTAGGGCCAAACCTACGCTGTGCTTCGGATTGCCCCAGGGCGCGACGTTCTATTTTACCCAGTCCAAAGATAAGGAGATAGCATGGATTATAAAAGTGATGATAAGAAACTAGAGATTAACGTTAACGATTTAGCTTCTAGGGTCTTAAAGATGTCTGATGAAGACCTTTCCAAGTCCGTTGACTATGCAGAGCTTCAAACTGTCATGCTGGCAATATTAGATCTACGAAGACAAATCGATTAACTGCATTTTTCAGCAGAAGGAGTTGTGTATGTCAAAAATCATTGTTAATGAATCAGAATTCATTGATGCTATAAATGAAGAACTTCAGAATCACCCTTCTTATGAAGAAGGTATGAAGGTATTTGGAGTTCCAGAAGGTGGAACTAGGTTGAGTGGTTATGATTGGAGTGGTCCAGATAGTATGCTTGGAGTTCTAGCTCAGGTAGTTGCAGAGGTTAACAAAAAATACGAGTTAGAGGTTTCCTAAATGCGATTTAAAAATATAACAAGGCGCTCGAAATGGGCACAAAACGCCTAGCGGCTTTTCGGTCCATTTAGCTTAGCGTTAACCGCTACTAACCCCTGAATAACAATAAAAAACCCCATCAGTCACCGCTGGTGGGGTTTTTTATTGCCTGCGAAAGCCAGCTGTATAGAAAACCATATAATTGGAGTGATTAAACGGAGATTGGGATAGGGGTAGCCTAACCTCAGGCTGAGGGCTTGACAGCTCCCTGCGGGTTGGTGGACACTGGTAAGACTAGAACTTATTAGCGGTTACCGCACCCGACAGCCTCGCGGTTTTTTTGTGCCTGCAATTTGGCACGCCTAGCTTTTATAGCCGGGTCGAGAGGCGTAATACAAGACCCCTTCTGGGGGAATAGGCCCGGAGCTTCTGATAAGGCTCTAGTTGAGACCCGGCTGCCAGCTACTAACTGGCAGCCGCTAGAAACTAAAACTTATCAGGAAGCCTTCCCATGGCCGATTCCCAATTAATCTCCAAGATTGATCACTCTCACCGTGCGCTACCGCCGGCTCAAGTCCAGCAGTTACGCGAAATACAGTATTTAAACATGGCCCGCCAGCGCATTCTGGAATGGCCCGATTCCCCCGTAAAAAACGCCGCACTCAATGCCCTTTGTGGCGAAGAGGGCGCGGTTCTGGATGGCCTGACCTACGCCGCCGGACAAATAGTTAGCCGGCGGAATACTGAACATTAACCACAGGAGAGTGATTATGAGTAATGTGATTCCATTTGATTTCAAAAGTCATCAAGTTCGTGTCGTTGAGCAAAATGGTGAGCCGTGGTTTGTGGCTAAGGATGTGGCCGAAGTGCTTGGGTATTCCGATGCTCAAGCAATGACAAGAAAGCTTGATGAGGATGAATTTCAAAACCGACAGATCGTCGGTTTTGGAAATCGTGGTGTGAACCTCATCAATGAGGCGGGTTTGTACTCGGTAATCCTGACAAGCCAGAAAGTTGAAGCCAAAGCGTTCAAACGCTGGGTAACTCATAAGGTTCTGCCCAGCATTCGAAAGACGGGTCAATACGGTGAACCTAAAGAAGAGTTGTCAGGTGACAAGCTGCTGGTAGTGGCCAATCGCTCATTTGGAGCTGCTCACGGATTAGCCAAGCGAATGGGCATGAAGGGTAATCAGGCAATCTTACTGGCCAATCGGGTAGTGGAAGAAACCACCGGCATCAGCCCAATGAAGCTGATGGGGGTAACCCACCTGGAGGCTGAGAATAACGAACCTCTCTACACGCCATCGGAGTTGGGTAAAGCGTACGAAATGAGTGCGCGTGAATTCAACGCCATCCTACAGCGAATGGGACTTCAGAAGCATGTGGAATATAAGCCACGCAAGAAGCGCTGGGAGCTAACCCCAAAGGGTGAAGAGTTTGGCCGTTATTGCGATACCGGTAAGAATCACTCCGGTGGCGCTCCAGTGCAGCAGCTCAAATGGCGTAAGGCAGTATTGGAAGAGGTTGCTCGGTACGCGGAACAGCTGCGGGATAAGTTGCCAGGGGGCTCCTTCCTCAAAGTAGTTTAAGTTTCACGGCGGCCATGAGCGTGAATACAATACCGCAAGGAAATAGCGCTCGCCCACTTTTCATTCTCCTTTGGGTGTTCAATGGCTGCTGTCTTTTTATTGGTAGATGGGTAAGGACTATGAGTGGGAGGGAGGCCTACAAGTACTTCAATAAGCTCCCCAGTTGAACGTAGTATCAAATAATTGTCACTCCGATGTTACTATTCGGCGTTCTCAAAGTTTTAGATGGGGGAGCAGAAGAATGAAAATCTACCACGGTGATTTTAGGATCATAGAATCTGGGACATTGGAAAGCTCAGATTTGTCTGATACAAGGTTTGTTTTATCAGAATCTCCTTTATTAGAAGTGATTTTTCGAATCTCACTAGAAGGTAAGGAATCTAGTGTTGATCTAGATTTGTTAAATCCTAATACCTTAGCGATTGTCTTCAGCAATCCGGATGGAGTGTCATTTGGTCCCGCTGAACCAATAAGAATTGGTCACTTGAATGGTAAACAGTTATTCGTTTTATTTCGTACATCATTGAGAGGAGGTACTAGCAGCTATGGCTTAGAGTACACCTTCTATACCAAGGAGGTTAGCTGATGGAACAAACAGCATTTGATGTGCCGCCTCCTTCTTCTGAAACTCGTATTACTTTAGAGCAAGTTAAGGTCGAACTCGAGCACGATAAAGCAAAAAGAGAGTTAAGCATAAATTTCAAGCAAAAGATTCTTGAAAAATTTCTTTCAGAAAGTTTTTTCGCATTTGTAATTACGTTAGTGGTTATTGCGGTTGGCATCTCATATATGTATGTTGACACAGTGGAAAAGGGTGATATTGAAAGTTTTTGGAAATTGATTCTTCCAGTTATAACTACTTATTTGGGATATGCTTTTGGTAAAAGAAGACAATCCACAAGTTAATTGAAATATGCAAACCTATTAATTCTTCATGGTTCCCAAACCCGCACTAGCGGGTTTTTTTATGCCCAAAATTCATGGAGCAATCCCAATGACCCAACGCATCACCATCCGAGATGCTGTACAGGATGAGTTACAGAACCTCAGCGGCTACTTCTTCCCACCCCCTGGCACCACAGAAGAAATTGATTCAGTAAATCTACCAGCCATTGTGGTGGGCTTTGCTACCGAAAACACTGGCCACGAAATGCATGGCGGCACCAGTCGGCAATTGGATCTGACCATTGCTGCGTTAGTAAAGAGCGATGGCGATATATATGCCGCACTGGATCAAGCGGCTGCAGATATTGAGAGCACATTGCAGGATGCCTCTCTGGATGGCAGCTGTGACTTATTCCTACTCAGCCAAACCCAGTTTGCCCTGGATCAGGATCACCCACTGGGCGAGGTTCGATTGACCTATACAGCCCAGTACTCCACCGAACCCTCAGCCCTTTAACTAAACAACTCAATAAGGTCTTAGCTATGGCACAAGGTTATAAAACAAAATTTTCCCGCAGTGATGATGGCACTTCCTATACGCCAGTGGCGGGCATGTTGGATATCGACCCCGGTGAGGAGTCACGCGGTTCTGTTGAGATGACGCCGATTGATGGCACCAGCGGATATATGGACTACGACCCTTCTGGCTTACGCGATGCCGGTGAGGTCTCCATTACCTTGATTTGGAATGAGAGCGACAGTGGCCAGCAGGCTTTGCGTGCTGATTACGATTCAGATACCAATAAACATTATAAAATCGAGTATCCCGAGGGTACCACGGTGGAATTAATCGCCCATATTACCGGCTGGGGTAAGGCGGTGCCCAAGGATGACAAGATTACCCGCACCGTGAAGTTCAAGATTTCCGGTAAACCCACAGTAACCGCAGGTAGCTAATCATGAATTCTATTCCTACCCCTATTTTAGAATCTGAAACTGTTTTATTTGGCCAGCAGAAAGTAGAGCTGTTTGAGCTGAGCGCTTACCATCGCTGTGAATATCTGCAGAAGACTACTGAAGATATTCCACTGCCGCAGGATGAAGAGGTACCCGAAACCGAACTGGAAAACTTCGGCCAGCTTTGGGCTTTCCGGTTGGGAGAGGTGAGCAAGAAATTGCTGCTGGTAGCCTATGCGATTTGGATGAAACCAGACTGTCAGGAATCACTGGAGCAGATCCATCAGGGTTTAATTCGCAGTGTGACTCCTAAGTTGATTGATGTGCTTTATGTGCCTGCGGCCAAGTTATCCGGTCTCTATGTAGAAGCATCCACTGAGGGAGAGAGCAGCGAACCAGAAAGCGAGGATACCGAAAAAAAAGGTTAGTGCCGGGTTTCTACTTTGCCCGGCAGCTCGCGCGGGATTTTAACCGTCCCGATTATTTCAACATGTTGCGCTCCATGAGTTCTACCGAGTTCGACCACTGGTATGGATATCACTCTGAGCGTCCCCTAAATACCGAAGTCCAGCAGTGGCAGCTAGCCCACATTGCCGCCGGCACACTGGGGGGCAAAGTCTCTAACTTCCTACCTCAGCCGCACAAGCCAAAAACCGTGCAGCAACAAATCGCAATCTGGAACTCCATGAGCTGAGCAATGGCAAAACAAACTTCCATGGCCACCATGGTGGCAAACCTGGAGCTGCGCTCCACTCAATATAAGCGGGAGATGGCCCAGGCCGCCGCGCGCAATAAACAGCTCACCCGCGAGATAAAGTCCACTAGCGCCGCTGGTGATGTTTTCGGTCGTTCGATGCGCGGTGCTGCTCAGGGCGTCGCCGCGATTGATGGCCCCTTGGGTGGGGTTTCCGGTCGAGTCGGTGCGCTCAATGGCCTGCTGACTACTGGTGCGGCCAGCTGGGCACTGCTTGGTGCCGGGGTGGCCGGTGTTACCGCTGTTTTCTATAAGAGCATCCGCGCTGCCGAAGCGATGGAGCGGCAGCAGCTCAAGATTGAGGCGCTGCTGAGAGCAACGGGTAACGCCAGTGGGCGCACCGCGCAGGAGTTGGATGAACAGGCGCGATCGGTGGCTCGCAATACCCTGGCCAGTGTTTCCGGTATCCGCGATGCGCAGGGTGTGCTGCTTACCTTCAAGTCAGTGCAAACCGACGTGTTTGACCAAGCCATTGTGCTATCGCAAGACCTGGCAGCGGTAATGGGTGGCGATGCCAAAAGTGCAGCGTTACAACTTGGTAAGGCGCTGGAAGATCCAGCAAGCGGCCTGACAGCACTGAAGCGTTCTGGAGTTTCGTTTACCGAGACAGAAAAAGAACAGATCAGGACTATGCAGGCGAGCGGCCAAGTGGCCGAAGCGCAGCGCTTCATCCTGGCCAAGCTGGCGCAACAGGTAGGCGGGGCTGGCTCTGGTGAAGCGGGCGGGCTTGCAGGGCAGGTCGATACTCTAAGCCAGAACTGGCAAGAGTTTCTGGAGGCCATGGGCAGGACCGAGGAGGCCTCCAAGAGCGTTGGCTTTGTGGCCGACACTGTGAGCTGGTGGCGCACCGTGTTGATGCCAACGGAAGCCGAGAAGAGCGCAGATAAATATTTCGAGCTGCAAGATAAGTATGTCGCGCATCAGAAACTACTGGAGAAAGCGACCGCTCAAGGCGTAACGGTACAAATTGAGCAACAGAGTTACTGGGTAGAAAAATACCGCGCACAGCTGCAGGAACTCAAAGCCGCAGACCTGAAAGCGGCAAAATCTCAGCGGGAGGAGCGGCGGAAAACGACAGAAGCAGCAGCCGCATACAACGAGCAGGCAGAGCGGGACCGCGCGGCGGCTGAATTGAAGCGTCAGCAAGATACGGGCTCTCTGCAGTTGAGTCAGCTGGATCAATTTCTCGCCGACCAGAGCGGCAAGATTCAACTGGATCATGAGCAGCGACTGCAACAAATTGCCGCGTTACAAATTTCTGAACAGGAACTTAGAAAGCGAGGTTTCGAATCTACCGAGGCATTGAGGGCTGAATATGCCGAGCGCGAGAAAGCACGCTATCAAATGGCCCTGGCGGAAGAGCAGGCGCGCTCGGAGAGTGGTGAAGGCGATGGTAACCAAGCTGGTGCCGATGGCCTTACTGAAGCAGAGCGCCAGCGTATGGTAGCCCGCCTGGAAACCCTGCAGCTTTCCTGGCTCACCGAGATGGAACAACTGCAGGTGCAGCAAGATGAAGAAATGGCGCTGCTGGATCGGGCATTCGCCAGCAAGCTGATAGCTCACGATGACTACGAGCGGAAACTCACCCTGTTGGAAGCTAAGCACGCAAAACAGCGGCAAAAGCTCGAGCAGGCTTCCAACAAAAGCAAGCTGAAAATGTTTACTACCGGTGCCGGGCAGATACTGTCTGCCGCCGCTGCCTATAACCAAAAAGCGGCAAAGGCAGAAATGGCTATGGCTGTTTTCTCTACTGGAGTCTCGTTAGTAAAGAATATTGCTAAAGCTTCAGAGATCGGTTTTCCACAAAATATTCCAATGATCGCCGGGGCTATCACTCAAGGGGTGCAGATTGCCGGCATGTTGTCATCGCTGAAAGCGCCCGGCGGCGTATCTGGTGATGCCAGCGCACCCAGCATGAGTACCGGCGGTGCGGTAGCAGCCACACCATCAGAGAGTTTTGCCAGTTCTGGTAATGATGGTTTTGTGGAGGGGGAACACCGACCGTTGGGCATGGTGGTGAATCTTAATGTTAACGGCGATTTGGTCGGTGACAATGCCGAGACTGTGGCTGGCAAGGTAGCTCCAATATTGACTTCCATGTTTGCCGAAGAGGATTTAGTAGTAATCCCCAATGATAGTCGTCAGGCACAGGAACTAAGGGGGTAGGGTCATGTTAATTCAATACACTCCAACACGTTCTATTGTCGGTGATGGCAGTAACTATCAGATTGAAGCCAAGCTAAAACGCTACGATTGCAGCGACCGCCCCGAAGGTAAAGAGCACAAAGCGCTCAGTGGCAAAACGGAATACACAGTTTACCGGCTTGAGGAAGAGTACCTTTGTCAGACGGTACCGCTAATACTGACTTATACAGATTTGGCCCGTTGGCGGGAGTTTAAAAGAAGCTGTGCTTTCGGTGAGTTTTTTACCTTCGATGCCTATGGCACGGCTGCTGCTGCCGATTTTCCGCAACAAGTGCAACTCAAATATAAATCCTTCAAAGAGCAGCGCCAGAAAGATGGCCGCTTTATTTTCTCTTTCACTACCGTCCAAGTCATAGCTTAATCATGCGCAACAATTCAGAAATTTTTGACCTGTACAACCGGGGGGCTCAGCGTGAGCTGCGTTTGGTCATCGAAATCGGCTACGACCTGCCGCTTTACATTACCAGCCACAACGATATCCCCGGCCTGCCGTTAAACGTGATTCTGGGCACCTTAAAAAAGTGCAGTGCAACCAGCCAGAAACTCATTCCAGAGCAAGGCTTGGCACAGATCGGCGCTATCTCGTTTGAAGTGGTGGATATCGGTGGCCAGCTGTCCTATGTGCTGCGCGACGAGCTGGAGCAGGGCAACGGTATTAAGGGCCGCACGGTACGCTTATATCAGGGCTTTGCCGGGCTCGACTGGGATGAGTTCCGCCTGGAGCAAACCCAGATTGCCGAGGAATCCATTTCCTACGCTGAGGGCGTGTACCGGGTACGCTGCCGGGATATTCAGCGTGAAATGCGCCGCGATATTTTTGTACCTAATACCACGCGCCTGGCTGCGAATTTCGCTAAAGCTGATACCACTCTGCAGGTATTCGATACCAGCAGCTTTGAAGCCAATCCGCATACGATTGCCTATGGTGATGCCCCTGGCCAATTCGTGTATTACCTGAAGATTAAATATCAGGACGGCTTTGAAATTGTACGCGCAAGCGGCAAAACTGGCAGCAGCTTTACCAACTGCGCCAGGGGTTTGTTCGGCACCTTTGCCCGCGATCATGAGTTACCCGAAGACAGCGACGACGAAAGCGGCGTAGAGGTTGAGGAGTTTATCTACCTGGAGGGCCCAGGCCCGCAGCTGGCCTATGCACTGTTGACTGGAAAGATTATCGGCACCAATAACGTACTGCCCAGTAATTGGCACCTGGGTATAGATCCCGCTTTCGTGGTGCTGGATGAATTCCAAAACATCGGCGCCGACTGGTACAAGCCCAGCGACAACAGCAAAGGCAAGATCCTGCGCTTCGATGGCCTGGAAAAAACCGATGGCAAGAAGTTTATCGAGACCGAGATCAATCTATTACTCGGTGCCTTTATGCCGGTCAATGCCGCCGGCCAGCTGGGCTTTCGTCGCATGGCTGGGGTGCTGGCTGAATCCGGCACAGTAGCAACTATCGGCCCCGATGATGTGAAAAGCCTGGGCGAACTCAAATACAACCTGGCCGGGGTGCGCAATATCTTCTCGGTGCAGTGGAGCTGGTTTGAGCAGCCGGGCTTTGATGGCAAATTCCTGCGCTCTAATAATTTAATTGATGCGGATTCTGTTGCTGTGCATGGCGAGGCGAAACAGCACAGCTTGAAGTTTCGTGGCCTGCACAACTCCCGTCATACCTATACCACAATTAAAAACACTTTTGATGCTCTGCGCGATCGTTTCGCCGGCCCACCTTTAAGCCTCCGATTGGGACTATTACCAAGTAATAACGACCTGGAAGTGGGCGATATTGTGCGGGTGAGCTTGCCGCAATTACGTGACCACTCTATCCGCGGAGACAGGCCCTACGATTTTAATTTTACCAGTGACAATGAAGGCTGGATTGCCCGCGACGGTATCGCCACGTCCAGCGTCAGCGGTGGTGTGCTTGCAGTAACCGTAAAAGGGGAAAACCCCTGGATCAGTCGCGAGTTCTCGCCGACTTTTTCTGGGGCGGATATCCCCTTTGTTAAAATACGGGTGCGGCGTACCAGTGATGAACCGATCGCCAAAGGCTGGGGCTGTAAGGTATTTTTTAGACACACACAGAGCACGGTGTATTTTTCTGATGGTGCTGATCAGATTTTGGATTTGATCGACCGGCTGAATGCCAATAAAGGCGAGTGGCACGAAGCTACGGTAGACCTCTCCCAAAATACCGATTGGAACGGCAACCAGATCGAGCTGGTCCGCGTGGATATCGGTAACGATTACATAGCCGATTATAGCTATGAGGTGGACTATATCCGCCTGCTGCCGGCCCTGGGCCTCGATGAGTACAGCCTGGATCGCGCCATGGAAGTGCAGCGCATAAGCATCGATCAGGTCAGCGGTGCGGTCTCGGTAGATCTATTCGGCAGCTATCAGCCCGCCGGCATGATTGCCGATCAGCCCGAAGGCAGCAGCACTAACGGCGAATTACCTGATGCCTGGTATAACGCCGAAGGTACAGCCATGACCGCCAGTGGCTTGAGTATCGATGCCAGTGGATTTTTAACCGCAGATGGCACCCTATACGGTGCGGATAACAGCCGAACGGTTTTTTATTACCTGGGGGATTTAACTATCCCCGCCGGGCGCGTGCTGTTTGTTGCCGATAATGTCGAGCTGCGTGTGTGCGGTGTATTGCAGATCGATGGCAGTTTACGTGGTGTACCCAGTAACGGCGGGGTAGGGTTTCTCGGTTCCTGTCGCGGCGGTGGAGGCCGGGTTGCAGGGGCGGAATACACTAACCGCTATATCTACAACCGCGTGCGCGGCAAAGTCGTTACCGGTCGCAACGCGGTGATGCCGCCGCTAAACATCGAAAATAATGCGGGGGATTTACAGGGTATTCCTGACGACCTGCGCGGCACTGGCGGCGCCAGTGGCGGCAAGAGTATGAAATACCTGCGCGGCGATCGAAGCTATGAGCCGGTAGGCATTGGCGGTGCTGGCGGGCAGGGTGGTGCCGGTCTCGTGGTGATTGCACGCGGTATCGCTATCGGCGTCAGTGGCACAATCAATACCACCGGTGGCGATGGCGCCCCAGGACGGGCGATTGATGGTAGCCCTTTAAGCGTGGCCGGCGGCAGCGGCGGTGGCGGCGCACCTGGTGGCATGGTGCTGCTGGTAGACGGCACCCAGAACCCGATGCCGGTGCTCAGCAATAATAAAATCGTCGCCTGCTATGGGGAAAGTCCCAGCACACCCGGACGCGCAGGGCAGGGCGGTAATTGCCTGGGTACCAACGCCGCACGGGTTCTTTTTGTACCCAAGTCGCGCACGCCCTATACCGACTATGAAGACCCAGCGCTTGCCCCAGAAGTACAGCAGGCCATCGACAAAGCCGAAGCGGCACAGGCAGATGCTGAGGCCGCACTGGCGGATCTGGACAATATCGCCGCCGATGGGGTGCTGCATCAAAACGAAAAGCTCATTGTTATTCGCGAGTATGCGCAGCTATTGGCAGAGCAAACGGGTATTGAAGCCCAGGCTGATGGCGCTGGCCTGGTAATCGAAAAAGGCAACTACACCGGCAACCTGGCCGCACTCACCAGTTACCTGGGCGGACTGTCTCCAACCTGGAACGATACCGCAGCCAGTACTTCGATAAGCCGCACCATTTGGAATATCAATTGGGAAGCGGCCTATAGCGCGCGCCAGGGTTTGCTCAATGCCATCGCCCAGCAAGCACGGGAAGCGGGTATGGTTGGGGCCACGCTGCAGTTTCAGTGGGATGGCCGGCCATCCGGGTTGCTCTGGCCTACTAATACCAACTATGCCGGCGGCACTAAATATTCGTTTAACGCGATTGCCGGAAAAGGGTTTATCCATGTACTGGCATACGATGCCGAGGGTGGTCCGCGCGTTGGTTTGAATGGTGTACAGGTTGGGGTAATGAGTGGGCCGAATGATGCCAGCCAGTGGTACTCCTTCCCGGTCACTCTGCAGGCCGGTGCCAATGAAATCTCTATCTGGGCCAACGCTGCAGACGGCGGCACCTATGGGGGCATTGTGGTTACCCTGGGCGGTAGTGGTGACCCTGAGGCCCTACTGGGTGTGTCTGCAGCGGATGCCAAAGCAGAAGCCGCTGCGAATGCAGCCGAAGAAGCACAGACTGATGCCACTGCCGCACTGCTGGACCTCAACAATATTGCTGCAGATGGAAAGTTGCATCCGGCAGAAAAATTAACTGCAGTACGTGAATATAACCAGATCCTGGCAGAACAGGTAGATATCGAGGGACAGGCCAATAGCTACGGCATCACCATCGAGAAAACCAATTACAGCGGTGCAATAACTGCTCTTTCCATTTATCTCACCGGTGCCGCAGTAAATGACACTTCAACTTATACAAGCATTGATAGGAGCACCTGGAAAGCCAAATGGCAGGCGGTATACAGCACACGACAAAAGGTTCTAATTAAGATCGATCAAATTGCCGGTTCGCGTGCAGATTGGGAAGGCGTCTTTGGACTGAACAAACCCGAAGACGGTGCCACTAACGGCGCAACACCACAGGAGCGCGCACAAATACGCTCCATGCGTAATACCTTTTTAGAGGATTTTTCTGATAGTAATTATTCCGATTACTGGGAGCAAAGCGCAGGCTCTGGCACTCTAGGATATTACCCTGGCGGCAGCAGTAGTATTGGCGGTGGCGCTGCACGTTTTTACGATTATGTGCGCATCAGCCACCGGGAAAAAATTCCCTTTGATCCCAGCAAGCTGTACCGCATTGAAGCTAGGGTTTATGTGTATAGCAATGGCGATGCTGACCGCACCATGTATGCGGGCCTGGCTGGATATGATGCAGCAGGCAATCTTTGCAATGCATCCGGTGCAGATAGCGTGGGCAGTCAGCACTATGTACTGGGCAGCGGTCTAAATCTGGTAGGGCAAAGTTGGGAGACGCTGGTGGCCTATGTCAAAAGCAATGCTAGCGGAAATGCCGAGTACAGCGGCACGAGGGGTGCCAACCACATAGGCGCCCCGGCTAAACTGCAGGCCAACGTAAGATTTATTTCTCCGCTGTTTTATTGTAATTACCTGAACAAAATCGGCTCAACGCTGATTGACTATGTGAAAATCGATGTGGTGGAGGTTCAGGATCAGCGCAATCTGCCGATGATTCAATCCAGTATTGCAAGCCTGCCCACCAGTACCGCACTTTCCGCTAGTGATGCAGGCAGCACTGCAAGGATTGATATTGCCTCGCACTCGGTGCAGTTCGGTTTTGGCACCATCAGCTATAACGCTGGCAGCATTACTGGGCTGTTGTTTAATACGAGGTATTACGTGTACTGCGATGACCCTGAACAAAAAGGCGGCGCGGTAACCTATTACGCGACTACAAATTTCTCTACATTGGCTGCCGGCAATTGGCGCCGCACAGTGGGCAGACTTACAACGCCCTCGAATGGTGGCAGTTCAACACGTCCCCCGGGCGACTGGTGCGTTGCTGCAGGTAGTTGGCTGCGCGAAGGTTTAATAGCGGACAACTGCCAAAGCGGCGACCTGATCGACTGCTGGGATACCGGCGACGAGGATACCCACCTAAGCCCCATTGTCGGCGCGGTAGATGCAGAGCCAGAAATACCCTGCATATTACTCACCACAGAAAGCGGCGCCCAGGTTATTTGCAGCCGCGAAACCCCCGTTACCGACCGTGAAGGCCGTGTCTATGAAGCGCAGAACTGCCAGGGCGTTGAACTGGGGGTTTTGCATAAAGAAAAGCCGCTCACTTGGGAAAGCGTCGAACGGGTCGAGTGCGCCGGCCTGCGTACCGTGTACAAAATCTCTGTGGGCGGTAAGAGCTACGCCGCCGGCATCAATCCATTACATCGGGTAATCACCCACAACGGAGTCCATAAGCCATAGGAGGCAATATGCCCAGCTTTTCCCCAAAAACTGTGCCGAATCTGGAGGCCTGGCAGTTCGCTTACACCATCGACGACGGCCACAGTGCCGGCACTATTGTGCGTGCAACAGTAACTCAGAAAGCCGAAGCCGCAACCCCTGAAACCCCCGCAGCCGCCGTACTGAAATGCACCATCGCCGTGATTGACGACCAGAACACCGTGCAAACTGACGGCGCTGGCGACCCAATGACCAGCGTTTATGTCACCACTAAAACCCTGCAAACCGATGGCGGCGAAGCGGTAAACGTCGCCGACCATGTAGCGGGCCTGGTGTCTGATTGCATTGTCGAAGTGGCCAACCGTCTGGCTGTGCATAGTTCGATTGCGGCTATGGCGATTCCTAGCGGGTAAAATCATTTCCCTTTAGAGACCTAATCTGGCACTGTTCACATCGGTAAATTGTCGGTAGATTTCTTTTATCACCAATCTCTTGGTGGACAAGAGGCGACAGATATTACTTTCAGCTGGCAGTTCTTTTCCTGGTGGTTAACTGATGCGCTACAAAGCTGAATGCGGGAAATGAAAAAAATATTTTAAGGAAACATCAATAATGTTAAAAAGATTTTTATTGGTAATGCTGGTTCCATTATCAGTGGCTGCAGAAGTTCCTTCAGACTATGATGTTGTGAGTGCTTATCAAATTGAGAAGGAAACATGTAAGCCAACTGTATACTATGTAAAGAATAAAATTTCAGGTATTGTTCGTGCGATAGAATTAGAAAATCCTTGTAAGATTGTGGATTTTTCTAAAGAAGGGGGTGACACTACTCCACTCAATTGGAGTAGCTACAATACCGGTCAAATCTCAAAGCAAAGTTCACTTACCAAGCAAAGCCTGACTGATTGGAAAATTTTGAGTGAAAACGGAGACTGCTTCTCAACAAGTTATCGGCTAAGCAATGCAAAAACTCAAGAGGTTGTCACTACTACAGTTGAAGATACTTGTAAAAAAATTGATTTCTATCATAACAAAGAAATTAAACATGATTATGTTGTTTCTTCGCAGGTCGCTAGAATTATAGGCAAGGATACAGAAATGGGCTGCGATATCGTTGTTAGCGATAGCTCCGCTCTTGTTGAAGCCATAAATACAGCAAGCCCTGATAATAATGGATACCAAATTTGTTTGCAGCCAGGGGCATATAAAGCATTCAAAATAGAGGGCAAGCAGAATATTTCATTTGCTGCTGTCAACGGTATGGCAAGCATTGTAGGCGATCTTCCACTCATTGATTCCAATACACAAAGTGGTGCTGTTGAAATATTAGACTCTAAGAACATTGATTTTTTTAATATCAATATTCAAAATTTACACGTCTATCGTATTCACCCGGAAGACCCCTCGGCAACAGGCACAGCTCACCAGGTTTCTAGAGCTCTAAATATCCGTGATTCACAGAATATTGGTTTCTATTACTCCAATATTGAGAGCGAAGGCAAGCAAACTGTAAGAACACTCAACTCCTCGGTGATACTAAAAAATACAAGCATTAGCTGCTATTATTTCTGCGTCGATGGTTCTTATTCAAATGTCGATATCTTGGATGCCCGTATAAATACTTTGAATAAAGTATTTCCTGGAGATACGCATTCAATTTTTTGGACTAACTACTCTGATTTCAATATCATAAATCTTAATGTCAATGCTTTATCAGGAAAGGGGCTTTTTGCGGGGATAGCCAACCCGGACAGAAACAAAATAATGATTAGTGGAGATACAGTAATAAAAGGCGATTTATACGGGTGGGTTATAAATCATTTTAATTACTATGGCATTGAAGTTGTGTTATCCGGCACGGAAGGAGAGTCTTACCCTGTAATCGCTGATTTTTACAATGATACCTACAGATCTGGCGGGCCCTCTTACGGAAGTCGAGTTATAAAAAATTAAAAGTACTCGGTGGTTCCACTGATTATAGTGATCCCCCCACCCCAATTTTTGCGCGATGAGGATGCAGTGGTTAGGCTATCCTCCTACATAGGATGGTAGTAATAAGCGAAAATAAAAGTGAGGGCGTTGAAGGTTTGGTGCAAAGCGTCTATGTCACCACCAAATCCCTACAGACGGATGGCGGCGAAGCGGTAAACGTCGCCGACCATGTAGCGGGCCTGGTGTCTGATTGCATTGTCGAAGTGGCCAACCGCCTGGCTGTGCATAGCTCAATTGCGGCTATGGCTATACCGAGTGGGTAGTTAGCTGGCGGTAATTACAACGTATCGGTGTGACTTTTGGGTTGAATAATGGCTTGCGTGATCATACTTACTTCAGGCGTGCGTTAATTTTTAAGATTTAATCAGTTTGAGAAGGACTTTTTATGTACGAAATGGTTGAAATCAGAGATGAAGAATCAAAAGGTCTCATTCTTTTTTCTCTTATAAACCCTAAAAAAGAGAAAATCTGGAGGTTTTCCATCACTCGTGAAGCACTTAATGATCACTTTCAGACAGAGGATAGCTTTGAAAAAGCGAGGGAAAACTTCGAATTAAATAGGGATTTCGTACTGAAGCGTGCTGAAGCTGTAATAGCTGCGGGAGCTTTTGATGGTGAAGGAGTTTATTTGTTAGAAGGGAAAACAATTAATCTCTTTTAGTTTCAGTTGTTCGCCTTTTCACTCAGTATGTACGGATTGATTGCGGCGATAATGATTTCTTGCTGATAAGCCGGGATTTTATCCCGGCCAGTATATAAAATGGGCTTGCTTATGCTGGGTGAAGCTCCAATGTTTTTCCAGATTGAGGGTGAAGTTTCTTGATGTTTTCAATATAAAGATCTTTGTCGCGCCAGCCATCAAAACCCCCTTTATTAGTCAATATATCCTCTACCAGAACCTTGATTAAGGGGATAAGGAATCTGTCATTTTCATCTCTAAATTTTATAATATTTGCTCTTTGTCTCATTAGGGCAAAAAATTTATCTGCTTTACTATCAGTAATAGAGATATTTGCAGTTCTAAACTCCACGTCATTGGTGAAGTTTAAAAAGTACCATTTGATATGGTTGCGCAGCTCCTTATCATTTTCAAGTTCCACACAAAGTTTTTTTAGTTTCTCATCTTTATTGTCGTAGAAGTAGTTGCGCATATTTTCTGTTGTAGGGGAGGTAGTCAGTCGCCATTCACCATCACCTTCTCCCTTAGTAGCATAAACACAAATGCTGGCAAGGTTGGATCTGAGGTCATCATAACTTCTTAGTAATTGTTCTACTAAAATTTCTCGCTGAAAGAGTTCTAGGTTTCTTGTTCTTCTTTCAGAGAGTGAGTTAAGAAATATCCCAAAAATTACTATGCTAAATAGAACCTCAACAATTGTGGAAAGTTGCCCTATCCAGTCAGTAGGCTTTATGTCGCCGTAACCAAGGGTTGTTGCCGTAACAACGCTAAAGTAGAAGCTTTCGAAGAGCCCTATTTCCTCAGAGTGGGAGCTGGAGCTAGCGTGATCGATAAGATTAAAGAGCCAATAAATTAGCGTAAAGGTTATGATATTTGCTAAATAGGCATAGAGAAAGAACTTAGGATCAGCCTTTAACGCTGAGGTATACCATTCTTTTATTTTCTTTTTAAATTCTTTAGCCATAAATATCCTTATTGATCAAAATTCTATATGTTTATGATTCAGTTACTGTTATAGGATCTTAAATAACTGAATATCTTATCTAGGTTCTTGAGCTGCCGGTTTATAAGTTGCTCGCGTGTCGGCCTTGATACTGCCGCTATAGATACATAACAGCCGCCACATTGCATAGGAGATATTTTTCTCGCTGCTGGTTAGCTTGCGCACTTGGGGGTTAGACATATAGCCGAGTAGCGCCGCCGTCTGGGTACCGGTTAATCCGGGCAGGCTAATCTCCGCCGGGGTAGGCGGCTCAAAGCCGGCATCTTTCCTCCCCAAGCGAGCAAGCTGGGGGGAAAAGAGAGACCGCCCGATGAATTGCTATGTACAAGGTTATGAGGGTTCTCTCAACTCCATTCTCTTTTTCTTGAGAAGCTCTTGGTAAGCGTTCCACGGATCTATTGATTCAGATGACGGGTCTTGTTGTCCTACATCCGTTGCACACCTTAGTGATAGCTCATACCTCTCGGCTAAATCGTCAGAGTAGTCCGAAGTCATAGCCGCAGGATATTTTGCAAGTCTGAATACTTTTCTTAGTTCATCATTGTAATAGTCACGCTCTAATAGTCGGTCTGTTTCCCCGCTATCCCAGCGAATATATGTCTTTTCTTGAAGTCCCTGTAAATGCAAAGGAATTAATAATGTAGATATGATTTCATCTGCTCGGATTTCTTTATAGGCGCACCAGTGTGTAGTTATTGATATAATTCCGTTTAGTAAAATAAGATCGCAAGCTAGTGTAGCTTTAACACTTTGGTTGATATCTTGCCGGGAGTAAATTTCAATGAAACCAACTTCATCTACTACAATTTTTTCAATAAATTTCCAGAAGCTCGGGTGTGATGTTCCATCATAAAATGATACTTGGCCATTAGAATCGGCTAATAATCTATTTAGTTGAGCGGTAAAAAAATGTGCTGATACATTTTGAGCGATACGGCTTGCTTCGTGCAAATCTAACCTTGAAACATCCTTTCGTGTATAAATGTCTCCAAAAAAGAAATCCTTCTTTTTCATGGTTTGCTTCCTTTTATTGATAATTGGGGGACATAATACCATTTTGATATCTAAAGTTTATATGCGTTTACTAACTTTATTCATCCTGGCAGCAGCACTAAACGGCTGCGACGAACCTGAGACCTACGACCGTCAACAGTGGCTCCCCCGTTGGTCTGATGCCGATGGAGATTGCCAGAACACTCGCCAGGAGCTATTGATTCGCCTCTCCCTGGCCCCAGTGACCTTTAGCAATGAAAAAGCCTGCACCGTGGTGTCCGGCTTATGGATGGACCCCTATACCGGCCAGTTTTTCCAGAAGGCCTCGGATCTGGATGTTGAACATATCGTCCCACTTTCATGGGCTCATAAGCACGGCGGTGCCAATTGGACGCGGGAACAACGCCGCACCTTCGCCGAAGACCCGGCCAGTCTGTGGCTGGTGGATGATGGTCACAACGAAAGCAGGGGCGATAAAGGCCCCGGTGAATGGTTGCCCCCTTACCTGCCGGCTCGCACTATTTATACCCAGCAGTTTCAGATCATTGCTGAGAAGTATGGGCTGATGTGATCAGTTGAGGTAAGGTCCCATACTCCAATGCAAAATAAAGGGGCAAAGCAATGTATGCTGTAAGTTCGTTCATTGGTTGGTGGAAAAAAAGAAAAAATATAGAAAGAAAGTCGCTCTCAAGTTTGTCTAGTAAGTGGGCAGTGTTGATTGGTGTAATCTGCTTTTTGGTTGCGGCTTACTTTGGGTGGGCGATTAAGAGTGTCCTTCCTGAGGCTATTAAAGTAACAAATCAGGCTGGATGGTCTTGGGAGGCGTTAGGCTTTTGGATATTCGCAGGAATTTTTGGTAGCGTAATTTGGGTCTTTGGCTGTGTGGCTGCTCGTTGTCATACAACCCTTTACGATCGTTGGTTTCTTTAATGTTTTGGTAATCTGCATTCGCAGCTACCACTTTGCTGGTAGCTGCTTATATTGAGCTGTGCGGTTATTCGGAATCTGATGCCTTATCCCACTCTGCGCTATAGCCATTTGCTTTTAAATAGGACCTGAAAGTTCCCATCAGATATTCACTCCACTCTTGCAAGTTGGCCTCTCCACATATTTCTGCAGAGTTTTTTGAGTCCTCCACTAGAGCGTCAACCATTTTCCAGTAAAACTTTGTGAGACTGGTTGCTTCTTCTGAGCTAGCCACTTTCCCTTTATGGAGAATGTTAACAATATCTGGACTATCAAACTCATTCGCGTAGTGCAGGGCTATTTCTTTTTCTTTCTCAAATCGATATTCAATCATAAAGCGTCTTGCACCTCCCTTATGACAGACATTCTATCTGCCAACTCCATCAGTTTTGTTCTTAATTGCGTGGCAGTCATTTTTTCATCTACAGTGAGAAAGGCGTGTTCTCGGTCTTTCTCGTCTATGACAAACTTTAAGCCTTTGGGGACATGGCAGTTTTCAATAACCCAATAAACATCGACGGGATTTCCATCGGACCACTTTTTCTTCAGCTTGTACTTATCTTTTAGGTGTTGCCAGCGCGCAGAAAATGATAGTCCCATCTGTGGGTGAGGTAATACCCACTGTTTGCACTGAGAAAATAGGTAGTCTTTTTCTCGTATGTTGTTATAGGTTTTTCCCTGCTTATCGTCCATGTATAAGGTGGGATGTTCTCCCCTCATTGTTGGACGTGCAAAGAAGCCTTCGAGGCTCTTAACATACTCTCTTATGTCTTGAATGATTCGAAACTGCTCCATGTTTCCCTCAAAAATATTAGGCGCTTCCTTGACTCCTTAGGTCTTAGTGTGCGATCTGCGTACGCCCTCAGTAAAGGTAAGAGTCAAGCAAGATGAAAGTCCATTAGCCGGAGAGTCTAATCACTATCCTTCTGGCGATCAAATCTACCAGTAGAAACCCAAAGCTTTATTTGGTATTTATCAGAGCTTCTTCCATAATTGGTACGCATTTTCGATAGTGCGATGGATTAAGAGCTGAAACGTTGGGGGCAGCTGTGTGTAGAATCGTGCTATCAATGGTGGGAATGGAATCTGTGCAAAGTGGTGCCTTAGTTCCACTCCGTACACATCTGCTAGAGTGATACCCACCGCCTCGCACCATATCGGCAACAGCTCTGCTGGAATGCGCTGAGCCCCTGTTTCCATTTTCGAAATCTGCGAGGGTGTAAGCCCCAGCTTTTGGCTCAGCTGTGCCCCCGTCATCCTTTCCCGTTTCCTTGCTTCGCGCAGGCGCTTGCCCAGTGTGCCTGGCTCAAACATCAACTATCTGCCGTATCCTCACGTAATCCCATAAATTTCGATTTTAGAAATCCTGCAGCATTTTGCATTGCTAAATTAGAAATAATCCAGAATATCTATTTAAGAACTGTGATTTAGCTAGTAGCTTTGGGATGTTTGTCGCCAAAGGCCCGAATAAAGCACTGAATGGACTCAACGGTGACAAGCCGCTGCTACTTAGTTCTTTTGTAGCTGTGAGGGTTTTGTAGTTCCTACAGGAGGTGGACCATGCCAATGACTGCTCATATACAACAACTTCACCACATCAACAATCTATGTGCCGGCCTGGAGTGGGTTGCGGATTGTCCGAATCAGCCGGCCCGTAAAGCCTTGCTGCAGCTTATTGGCGAGGAGGTAGGGCAGGTGCTTCAAGGCGTTATCTTCGCTTATGAGCAAAAGAACCCAGGGGGAGGACCTGCAATTGAAGAGGCAGCCTGACTGCTTTGCAGAGCCGGTGCCGTGAGTGGTGCCGGCCTCATAGTCACTCATTCCCCTTGTCTATTGGCTGCCTGTAGCAATAAACTGTATATATATACAGTATTTAGGTATCCCAGTATGGAGCTTTCCCCACTCTTTGGCCACGGCGTTTCCTGTGGCTTCCCTTCACCCGCTGATGACCACAAGGAGGCGGCCCTAAGCCTGGATGAGCACCTGATCACCAAGCCTGCGGCAACGTTTATGGCGCGGGCGAATGGGGATTCTATGATGGGGCTGGGCATCTTCGATAAGGATCTGTTGATAGTCGATCGCTCGTTGACCCCTGCCCATGGCGATGTGGTTGTGGTGGCCCTGGATGGCCAATTAACCTGCAAGATCCTGGATCTCAAGCGAGGACGGCTGCTATCTGCGAATGGCCGGTATCGGCCTATACCAGTCTGGGAGGGGCAGGAGCTGATTGTGGAGGGAGTCGTCAAGGCATCAGTGCGCTATCACCGCCAAAAGTGAGATAGCTTGCAGTGCAAAACAATATATTTTCTGATTAAAATCAATGGGTTACATTTGTGTATGGTGAATGCTGGCAGTGTTGAGGTCAGCGGTTCGATCCCGCTTAGCTCCACCAAATTTCCCTTGCTTATCAAGGGGTTGTAGAAGAAGAGAAATTGACTTCTGTAAAGTGTACATAAACTGTACATAAACCCGCACACAAACTTGCGGGGATGAAAAAAAGGGCCTTTTAGGCTCTTTTTTTTCGTCTAAAATTCCTATCTATCAAGATTCTATTTCTGTTGCCTCTTTACTCTAGGCAGATTGCTAGGCTTGATTCTTCTTAGAGCTTCCCTCTGCGCCCTTAAAACTAGGTCAAAAGTAACTTGGTCTACCTCTAAAAAGCTCTGGTCTATTGGCTTTTAAATTACGATCAGAAGAGATGAAAGCAGTAAAAACTTTGGTTTTGAGAAGACTAACTTTACTCAAGAAGTACCTTTGTGCTAATTAAAAACGGCTAAATGACTTACTTAGATTATTTCCATTTTGGAGCTTGAGGATGTTGAGTAAGGTGATATAAAGATACTTCTCCAAGCTTAACTTCTAGGCACAGCCAGCGCTATAGATAAAGGATTATCATGAGTAACGTCAATATAAAAAGAGCCATAGATAATATTCGTGCGGGGACTAGTGTTTATACACCCATTGTGGAAGTCGTAGTCAATGCGATTCAAGCAGTTGAATCAAAAAAAATAAGTAATGGCATCATAGATATTACGGTAAAGCGAGATTGTCAGGCTGACCTAGTTGATTCAGTATCAGAAATAGAGGGATTTGAAATTGTTGATAATGGTATAGGTTTTACTAATAAAAATCGTGACTCTTTTGATACTTTTTACTCGGCTCATAAAATAATGGAGGGAGGAAAGGGGTTTGGTCGATTTACTTGCTTGAAGTATTTTGAAAATGTGGAAGTGGAAAGCACATTCTATAAAGATGGGGAGCTGATCGATAGATTTTTCGAGATGGGGAAAGAGTATGAAATAATTGTAAATGAAAAAGTTAAGAAATCTAAACGAAATAACACAGGGAGCAAGATAAAACTTGTAAATTTCAAAAGAAAAAAATTTCCAGAGAAAAAGCTGCAAACTATAGCAAGGATTTTGGTTGAGCGGTTGTTGCCATTTTTCGTTAGTGAAGATAAATGCCCACCAAAAATTGTACTTCGAGAAGAAGATGAGTCAGAAGTGATTATCCTTAATGAGTATGTAGAAGCTCAAGGGAAAATACATGAAATAAAGGAGGCGAGTGGCAACTTTAATATCAAAGGTAACAATAAAGAAGAGTGTTTTATAGCAAGGGTGTTTAAGTTTTATTCGCCTAGAGGGCAAACAAGTAAAGTTAGTCTGGTGGCGCATAGAAGAGAAGTCACAAGTGTTTCTCTACATAAGTATATTCCAGAGTTTATTGATGAATTTTTTGATAGGAAGATTACTGGCGAAGAGCTGGTGGAAAAGAATTTTATCCTCAAGGTATACGTTTTTAGTGAATACTTAGATAAGAATGTATCTCTGGAACGTGGTGGTTTTGAATTTCAAAAAGAAAGCGATACAATTTATGGTATATCTCAGGTTGATATTGAAACAAAATCATCGGAGTTAGCCCGGTTAGCTGTGAACTCAGAGGTTCAGGCTAGATATGAAAAAAAGAAAACCAAAGTAAATAAATACGTGCAGGAAAAAGCTCCTTGGCATATGAGTGTGTTAAATGAAGTTGATTTGACTGATATGCCATATAATGCAAGTGATGAACAAATAGAAACTAAACTGCAAAAGAAAAAGTATGAGCTAGAGATTCAGGTCAGAGCTGAGGTAAATAGTATTTTGGAAAAAGGTGAGCCTGCAGACCTTAAAGAAAAAGCATCTGACATGGTGAGAAAGATTTCTGGATCCGCTAAAAATGATCTTGCTCATTATGTTGCTCTTAGGCGCAGTGTTATTGATCTGTTTGAAAGAAGTTTGCAGCTTGAAGATGATGGTAGCTATTCTTCTGAAGGTATGGTTCACGATATTATCTTTCCAAGGAGGGGTGACACAGATTCAATTCTATTTGAAGAACATAATCTTTGGCTGATAGATGAAAGGCTAAATTTTACTGAGTACCTTTCTTCAGATTTACCCCTGAAGGGAAGACAAGATAGACCAGACCTTCTTGCGTACGATCAGAGAGTTGTTTTTCGGGGTGAAAACGAAGCGACAAACCCGGTCACAATATTTGAGTTTAAAAAGCCTCAGCGTGATGATTTTGTGAATCCATCTTCTCGTGAGGATCCCGTTCAACAAGTCGTGCGATACGTAAGGCGACTTCGTTCCGGTGATTTTAGAACTCCTCAGGGTAGAGAAATTATGATTTCTGAGAATACCCCATTTTATGGATTTGTTGTTTGTGATATGGCAAAAAAAGTTAGGTCCTGGCTAGAGGAAGAGAAGGATTTTAAACCTATGCCAGATAGGTTGGGTTACTTTAAGTGGCATGAAAATTTAAATTTATATATTGAAGTCATTGGCTGGGATAAGGTTTTAAAGGATGCTTCAATGAGAAGTCGAGTATTTTTCCATAAGCTCGGTATAGTTTAGTTTGTTGAATAATTATTTGGTGTGTCTGAAGCAAAGTTATCTACCTTGTAATAGTAGGGTGTTTTATGAGAGGTTGATATATAAGCTGATAGTTTTACGTGCTTCGGTAAATATACCAATTTTTCGATCGAAACCTATCTGTTAGATACGATCTTTAATCTTCCTTGTATGTTGTCTAAGTGCATAGTGCAGTGGATAGCGATAATCTGATAGTTTAATATATGTTGCTCTACCTCTATTGAGTTCCGACAAGATTTTACAGCTCTCCTCAAAGGACAGTTGATTAGATTTATACGTTAAGGGATTAAAACACATGACCAAACTGTTTTTGACCTCATACCTCGCTGAGGTTGCTGATTTAATTGGAAGGTATGAGGAAGGTCTTGAAGGGAAGACAGTTACATTTATTCCAACTGCAAGTATTCCAGAAGAGATTGATTTTTATGTTAATGATGCAAGGCAGGCCTTCGAAAGGTTGGGCCTTGCTGTGGATAACTTGGATATATCCACAGCCTCGATCAGTGAGATTGAAAATAAACTTAAGAACAATGAATACATTTATGTGACTGGCGGCAATACGTTTTTTCTGCTTCAAGAGCTCAGACGGAGTGGGGCAGATAAAATCCTACTGGAGCAGGTAAAATCCGGTAAAACGTATATTGGTGAGTCGGCAGGTTCTGTCATACTTTCACCGAATATTGCGTATATCCAGGAGATGGATAATGCCGATGCTGTAAAGGGTTTAGAGTCTTATGAAGGGCTGAACCTTGTGGATTTCTACCCATTACCTCACTACGGAAATCAACCTTTTAAGGATGCCGCTGAGCATATTCTCTCTAGCTTTTCCAATGAGATAAATCTCTATCCTTGCAGTAATAACCAGGTGATTGCTGTTGTTGATGGCAGTGCTGAGCTTCTAACCGTAGAAGGTGAGTAAGTTCGCTCTGCTCGTACTAACTTGGGTTGATACCTTGAGCTGAGTGAGTACCGAAATTGTTAAAAGGGCTTTTCTAGCCCTTTTTTAAAACTCTCGACCGATTGCCTGCTCATCCAGGTAAATAGCAATTTCTTCGTAATCGATTCCATGCCCAGCTTGGTAGGCTTGGGTAACGCGCTCGTCAGTATGGGCCATTAGGTGTTGTACATCCTTCACGTTATATCCCATCCGTTTAAACCGGTCAGAGGCGAGGCTTCGAACTTCGTGGAAACTGGGTGGAGTTTGGTTCTTGGGTAGGCTGATATATAGGCCAGTAGCGTTGCGGACTTCAGTGAACATATCGCTAAGTCGGTCGGGGATTACCTGGCAAATATGCTCTTTAATTTTTCCCGTCCGGCGTTGCTTAGGTATATGGCTCAGTAGGTAGGGGCAGCGAAAGTTTCTAATGCTCAGTTCTCTTGCCCGGCTAATAAGTTTGCCTAGCTGCTGATGTGTCGTCAGGTTAAAGCTTAAGTGGCTGGCTGCGAGGCTATCTCGTTGGGCTTCGGACTTGTTAATTGTTTTACGTAGATGATTGCCCTGAAGATGCTTATCAAAACGCAGCTCGCAGATATCAGCGCGGCGCTTAGTGGTGTGTCCGTTTTTGATGGGTAGGATCATACTGATACCCATGGCCAATTGAAGTGCTTCATAACCAAGCTCGTCAGCTTTCTCATAGATAGCCCAGTAGGCCTCAAGGGAGAGGCGTTGTCGTTTCTTGGTGGGCTTCCCTTTTTCCAGTAGGCGAGGGCGGTCATCTGCGGTGGTAAAGGGGTTGCTATCGAGTTTGCATAAACCCTCTGCCATTAAGTAATTAAAAAATTTATTAAGCTCTGCACGGCGTGCGTGCTGTTGATGGTAGGTAAGGGATTCCCACCATTTGCGTAAATCAGCCAGTTTGGCTTTGTGTATGGGGATAGCCTCGAAAGCTTCGCCAAACCGCTTTAGGGCGTTACAGCGGTTGCGCCAGCTGGCTTTGTTGGATAAACGCGGGTCATTCTCCACTCGCCATTCTATATAGCCTATGGCGTGATAGGCAAAGCTTGCTCTATCTGGAACCTTGATCGGTTTTCTTACTACTTGCTTGCCGCGTTGAGCATTGGCTTGCTCGGCCATTCTTATGGCGTCTTCAAGCGAGGCTGTGAACACTTTATCTCTAAGGTCTGGGCGGCGGTAGCGCCAATAGTTCTCTCGTCCCCGTGGGTCCGGGTAGAGATTATCGGGTAGTAGAGTGTCGCCCCACATGCGGGGCTTTCTGGGTCTGGCCATTTCCTTGCTCGACTGCAGCTTTGTTGGTGTTGTTCTTAGCCTGCCAGCAGGTCTAGCCCGCTTTTAGGCTGGCCATCGTTGATGGCGGTATTCTGAGCTGGGCTTTTGCCGGTGTGATCGCGTATGGCGAATTTGTCGGCATCGACATAGGGTTCCCCGGCGATGATTTGGCCGGGGATATGTTCGGCAGTGATCCATTCAATGATTTTGTCCCTACCAGGGCGAGAGCCTAATTCAAATTGCTCTCTGGCCCAGGTAGTGCCTTTAACTAGCTTACCCACAGGGCAGCCCTCCGTGGCTTATTCAGGTAAAGCTCGTTCCTTTAGTTCACCATTAACAATGCTATAGCTGGTGAATGTATCGGTTTCTTTATCGAAGATTTGTACCCAGTATTTGAAGCGTTTTTCTTTGGCAATTTGCTCTGCTTTTTCCTTCGCTTCTTTTAGGGTTTCTGCTGATTGCCGGAAATCTTTAGCACCACCCATTAGTAAGTTATAACTGCCGCAAAATAGTGCATACCTTTTCATTGGATTCTCCCATTTAAAAAAAGGGGCTCCGTACCGGCAGCCCAAGGATGGTTACCTCTGGCTGAATGCGCCGGGGCGCGGTTAAATCTTTAGCTGGCCCGGGGGATGGTTCCTTTTTCGATTAAGTCCCGAATCCATACCATGCCTTTGGATGTAACCTTGGTATTAATGTATGGGACCTTAACTGGGCCGCGGTTGTATTCAGCGTTTTCTGCAACTAACAGCCCCTGTTTTACCTCGGTCTTTGTGGGTGAGTTACGCATAGGTTCACGGCTGTGCAAAAGGTCATTATTGCGCAGCAGTTTCAACAGGTTATTCCTACCCATTTCCAGCGTTCGGGCGGCTTGAGTGATTGTGAATAGTTTTTCCTTTTTCACGCTGCCTCCTGGTTATCCACAGTTTGTTTTGGGGGCTGACCTTGGATAGCTTCAGAGAGCGCGGCTATCTGCTCGCGCATGCCGTCTATTTGTAACTGCTGGGTTTCTACCGTGGCCATCAGGTCTTGGGTGATTTGTAACAGCTGGGAGAATTCATTCATGGCCTGTGCCTACCACTTTCTTGAACTTTCTTTCCCGGCCTATTGCCGGCTCCCAGTACTTGCAGAGCTGGCAAGCCCAGCCGCGTAATAACAGCTTCCCGTTAAATACTGGCTCTGCGAGTTTTCCACAGAGAGGGCAGCGTATTCTTGGGAGCTGCTGGGCCTGATTCACGCTGCTCCCTTCCTTTGGGTTTCAAGGTGAGACCATTCGACACAAAGACTGCGAAACTTTTTCTCGCCATGCGCAATGACGTTTTGGGGTTCTTTACCTTGATAGCGAAGGGTAATTACGTTGAGCGCGTGCTGATAGTTATCCCCATCCAGTAGAGCAAGTTCGGCAACGGGGACCGTGAAATCATTGCTATTCCAGGCCGAAAGCAATACCTGTGCAGCAATTGCGCTAGCGCCGGAGTAGCCGTTGGCTATGGTAAGTAGGGTTTCCACGCTCTGTTTTGGGCTGAAATTACTCATGCCGCATCACCTCCAAACGGAGGCCAGCCATCACCCTGTGTAGGTCGAGCCAAAGCAGGTTTTGGCTGCGCTGATACCGTGTTGCGGCCTTTATGATTTGCGGCAACGATTGGCCCGGTACAACTATTTGGGCGTTTGATACCGCGTTGAGTTTGAGTTGTTGGGAGTACATAGACTGTGGCGGTCATACGATGCCCTCGCGGTTATTGCGGGTGCGGAGTGTTCGAATAGTGGGGCGGTGTTGGATGCGGGTGCGTAATTGCTCCTGTGCATCCGCACCAATACCGCTGAGAACTGAAGCGATTAGGGCGAACTGAATTAATCCATGCTCTACCGCTTTGGCCACCGCTTCAGTGCTGTTACGGGCATGCAGCTTGTAAAAGCATTCCGCCAGCAAGTTGGTGACATTGGCTACAGAGCACCGCATAGCTTCGGCGGTCTCTTTGTTGGAAAGCCCACGGGCGCGGTGAGTTAATGCTTCAGCTTGGCGCTAATGACCTTAGATTACGTGCTGTGTGCATTTTGATGCCCTGTCCTTGGTTGATAATCACAGTAGCCGAAAGCTAACCGTTCGATCAATAGCCGTAAGTTAATATTTTTAAAAGCTGCTCTCCTTGATATGCTCAGTGCGCGCTTATCACGGAGGATAAGAATGAAAAAACTAAGACATGCAGTAGTAGGAGTTCTGCTGGTGGCTGGCCTTGAAGGTTGTACTGTAATGAATGAAGCGCCAGCAATAATTAGTGAATACTTTGCCTTGGAGCACTTCTCTAGTAAGCAAGAGGTGTTGAGTAAGGTGAAGCAGGCATTGTTGTTGGATGGGTTTCAGATACGGTCTGCTGATCTAGAAGCTGGTTATATCTCTACATCCCCAAAAAACTGGAAGCTCACGCCGGAGCAGGCCAATTGTGGTGCAAACAAGGGAATAGATTTTTTAGAGGATAATTACACCAAGATCGAAGTAGCTTTTAACGTGGTTGTTGATGATAAAGCTGTGATTGTTCGTTCAAATATTCAGGGCGAATACTTGCCGGAGGAACCAGCTCAGGATCTCACTTTGAATTGTGTTTCTCGCGGCGTTATCGAGGTTGAGATGGTTAAAAAAATACTGATGTGATTCCCAGTGTTCAAAAAGGCCCGCTTAGGCGGGCTTTTTTGTGTCTTACTCAGGGGTATAGGAGCCAATGATTACACCGCAAAACGATATATCCTTGCCTGTAACTTCCATCGGGGAATAGGTTGGGTTGATGGGGCGTAGATAAATATGGCCCATGTCTTCTGCATAGCTTTTGAAGGTGACCTCACCATTTATTTTGGCGATAACTCGGCAGCCATTGGTCAGAGGTTTATCAGGGTCGACAAAAATGATTGTCCCTTCTGGATAAGAGCGCTGGCCTGGGTAGGGGCTAGTCATGCTATCACCATTCACTCGTAATGCGTAAGCCCGGTCTGAGTGAGCAGCGGGGCAGGGTAACCAAGCTTCGGCTTCCCCAGGCTCTAGTAGGTCTACGGCTTCACAAAATGCTCCCGCCTGCACCCAGCTAATCAGTGGGATTCTTCCTTGGATTCGTGGTCCTTGCGTAACATTGCTTCCCTCCTTGACGCCTAGCTCACCAGGTCCACTGCCGGCACCGGTAAGCAGCCAATCTACAGATACTTCGAGAGTTTATGCAATCCGTGTGGCGGTGTTCATGTGTGGCAGCTTTTCGCCGTTGCGGTAGCTCCAAATAGTTACGGTACTTACATCAAACAGGCGCGCTAATGCTTCTTGCGTGTCTTCCACGCCAGCATGAGCGACTGCCTGTTTAAACCGCTTTGCAAAGTCAGGATGTTTCATGAAGACATATTAGCTACAAGTTAATTAATTAGCGGCTATTAATTTTGGGTAGCCGAAAGTTAATACTCGGGCTATTGGTGGCAAGGAGGGGCCGAGATGACCCAGAAAAGGAACAACTCAGTACTTGATGAAGCTGTGAGGGTGTTGGGGTCATCAGCCGAACTGGCGCGGGCTATTGTAGTTTCACCAGCTTTTGTCTCCCAAATGCGTAGCGGGGCGAAGGCGATACCTCCAAAACTCTGTAAAAAAATCGAGCTAGCTACCCAGCGGGTTGTTACCCGTGCTCGCCTGCGCCCTGATGTATTTGGTCCTTTGGACGACCAAGTAAGTATTGAAATCCAGCAAGCAAACTAACTAGGCATAAGTTTGCTGGTAAAACCTGAAGATCAATCATTTTCAAATCCCTCTGTTGCGACATGATGATTCTGCTGTTTGAGGAGTAGGGCGGTAATCCGGTGCGCTATATGGAAATTTATACAGGAGGTGCGTAGTGAGCTTTGAAGCTGCGGCATGGGCCATTAAACGCAGGACCAGAACACCAACAGCAAAACTGGTTTTGATTGCGTTGGCCGATTGCCATAACAGTGACACGGGGCAGTGTGATCCGGGTAACTCTTACCTGGCCGACGTCGCGCAATGCACAAAGCGCTCGGTGATTAATGCCATCGAAGAGCTGGAAGAATTGGGCTACCTGAGTGCCTAAAAACCCAACGAGCGCAGGACCAATTATGACCTCTTTTTACACGTAAACCGGTGCAATGATTTCACCGGTGAAAATAAAACACGAACCGGTGAAATCTGTGCACCCAACCGGTGAAAATGACAACACGTCCTTCTCTATAGAACCAGTAAGAACCAATAAGAAGCCAGTAGAGAGAGGCACAGTTCCAAGTCGCGCCAACCCCAAACGCGGCACTCGCTTGCCTGGAAACTGGGTTCTCACGGACAAATTCCGCATCGAAGCCCAACGCCTCCGCCCAGACCTGATCCACCGAATCCACGACATTGCCGAAAGCTTCCGTGATTACTGGATATCCCAATCCGGCCAGCGGGGCGTAAAACTCGATTGGCTCGCTACCTGGCGCAACTGGCTAAAACGCGAGAAGTACTTCGCACCTCAACCCCGGGCGTCAGGGCAACAGCGAACACGAAGTCTCAGCGCAGTCGAAATCGCAACGGATACCAACTGGTAAAACCCAATCACCAAGGAGAGCTCACCATGTGCACAGTCACCATCCCAGAAGCCATAGCAAGGATTTCCACCACCAACCCCAGCAGCCCGCTGGCCGTATTCCGCACCAAGTACGCTCACCTCGTGGAGGTTGTGTTCGCGAATACGTTAGTTACCCAATTCTGGATAAACCAGGGTCATATAAATTACCTGGGCACCTATCACCGCGACAATTTGTATGCGGCCGAAAGGCGATTTCAGGATTATTACGAGAGCATGCCGAAGGCAGCGTGACGGGGTGTGTGGTTGGTTTTTGGTTGCTTGAAAATTGCTTGGGGGGCATGACATGAAATTCGAAAGTGCTAGACAAGCATGGCACGACGCCTTTGATAGCTCCACAGCTGCATTTGATTATGAAGCCATGGGCGGCAGAAGTACGGTTTCCTCAGCTGGGAGAGGGCGAAAGGTTGTAATTTGCGGAGAAGTGCAAGGCAGGGCCAACCAAGTTATTTGCCGGGTTGCAGCCCCAACAGTAATTGCGAAAGAAACTCCCGGAGCTAAGGACCGCGGCAACCGCATCATGGATGCCTGTGAAAAGGGGTTAATCCAAGATGTAGTCGCCAAGCTGCGAGTGAATGACTCGTTGGCTTACTGCTGGGGCATGGCTGCCTATGCGCCACCGGCAAAAAGATTTAAAGAGCGGGCGGCGCTACTGCAGTATCTGATGTCTGAATTCGACAAGTGGGAGGAGCCGCACCCGAGGGATAAGGTTAGCTAACTGGCGTTATTTTGTATTGGTGCGTGTGCACTGCGCGATGTAAATAGCCGATTAATAGAACTGGGCCATGCGCGGACAATTTTAGGGTGTGACAAAAAACGTTGGGATAGGGAGTGGGTGAAGATTTGGAAGTGCTTGCAGCGGCGTTTGGACCCTTTACCCGCAAGAGCTTTAGGGTCTGTTTCTGAGGTTGTGCAGGAGTACAGAGGGCGGCTTAAAGCCGGTTTTTTTGTGCCTAGATGTTAATAAGCTTTACTGCCATTGATAAATTTTTGCAGGTCTAAACCACACTTATATCTATATCTATATCTATATCTATATCTATATCTATATCTATATCTATATCTATATCTATATCTATATCTATATCTATATCTTTTTGAGTGGCTATTCCGCAAAGTGTGATCAGGTGCTAGGTTTTTATGTGTAATATTTGTATTAAATCCAATGAGTGAGAAAGGTTCTGCTCGTGAAATTTTGATTTTTTTTACTTGGTAAGATCGTACCGGAAAAAGATGATAAATTAAAAGTAGTATGATTTACTTGGTTTTAGGTGTGTTATAAGCTTCACATTTCTCTAATGTAGTTAATCAATATTTATTAATGGATTTTTATGTTTTTTAGAAATACCGTAAAAACAATAGCTGTTTCTGTGGCCCTATTAGCCTTCGGCGCGCAAGCTAAAACGTTCAAGTATGAACTTCAAGATCTGCATTCATCAGGTGCGGACATACAATACCCGGGGCTTGATTTGAATGGGGCTAGTTCCGCAACGTTGACCATTGATCAAGCGGACCAGGATTCCTCCCCTGTAATTACTTCGCTAGAAATTAATTTCCCTTCTGCATCAAATCTGTTAGTGAAAAACTTCAAGCAGCTTCCGGGTTCTGCGGCTCGTGCGTCGGTCAGTAATGCTTGGGTGTACCGCCAAGTTAATGTTGAAGTACATGGTTTTGATATTGAAAATCCAAATGATCAAATGATTAACATTGACGGTTATGTATCTGAAGCTGATAGCTTTATTGGAAGCGGTCAATCTGATAATTTGGGGGGGAGACTATTTCATGCCGCCGGGAAATTGGTTGATGTGACTCCGAGCAAAATTGTTGATGTTGAATGGCTCACAGTCAACGATGATCGACTCAGGTTATCACTTAGGAGCAATCCAATCTCTATTCCTGATTCTAACTTTGGTGAGATGGCTTTTGCTATCGATTCTCTGTGGCTTGGAAAAGGGGAGGAAGTTCTGTATTTTCATGCACCCTTTGGTGATGAAACAAAATTTATTGAACCATATATGTTAGAGGTTTCAACAATTACTGGGCCTGATGGGGATGAATACTCCATAAGAATTTTAGCTAAAGATATGCACGGTAATGAATTTCCAACGCCAGATTTACCTCTGAGGCACCTGCTTGAAGATGCTTACGATTTTATACCTGTTCCTTAATTTTTATTAAGAGCTAAAAAGTATTTATTTGTTTTAGTTTAAACCCTAAATAAAATTGCTGTATAGTTACGATTGTTTCGTGACGCTTTTAACCCGCCCTGTGCGGGTTTTTTCATTTCTGGTGATTCCATGTTCGATAATGAGTATTTCACAAACGCAGAGTTATCTTGCCGTTGCTGTGGTAAAAATCACTTCAAGAATGGAACGATCAGGCGCCTAATTCGAGTTCGTGGGTATTATGGCAAGCCAATGGTGATTAGCTTCGGTTAGCGCTGCCCAGCTCATAACACCAGAATAAATACCACCATGACCCATACCACCGGGCAGGCTGTTGATGTCTCTGTGGCTGTTGGCGGGGCGCATCAGCTTATAAAAATTGCCTTAGAAGAGGGTTTCACCGGTATAGGCGTGAAGCAGAAAGGGCCAATCAAAAAGCGGTTTATCCACTTGGATGACCTTGAGTCAATTCCTGGCGAGCGTGCGCGCCCTACGGTGTGGAGCTACTAATGATTTCAGCTATATCCAACCTGCTCGGCAAGGTCATAGACAAGGCATTCCCGGATAAGACAGAAGCCAATCGCCTAAAGGCACAGGCAGATTCAAAGTTAATCTCAATGGACCTGGAGGAGCTGAAAGCGGCAACCCAGGTAATCACTGCGGAAGCTAAGGGAGAATCATGGCTACAAAGAAACTAGCGGCCGGTAACAATGCTCACATCCGTGGGGCTGATCGTCTTTCATTGGCTGGGGTGGACGGCTCCAATCGAATTTGAGAAATGTGCTTAGAGAGGTGTCTGGTTAGGTTTGACCACAACACAAGAGAGCGGTAGCCTTTTTTAGTTTCTCTTTCTCCCGCTCTAGTCGATTAATCCGGGCCTCAAGCTCCTGGGTTTTCTGTTGCTCCGATGTGAGCACTTTACTGGCAGGGGCTCACCGCCTCGTTCAGCCTCAAGCTGCTTTACCCATCGGCGGATGCCGGTGGTGCCGACATCCAGTGACCGGGCCGTTTCCGAAATCGAATAGCCCTGATCGACGACCAGACGGGCAGCATCTAATTTGAACTCAGGAGAAAAAGATCGACGTTGTTTACTCATTGAACACCTCTGTCTCAGGCGGAGACTTTACCCCCTAAATTGGTGTCCGGGTTTAGTAGACCACTACAGAACGACTTTGCTCTTCAGGAGTGTATGCTGATCTATTAAAGAAATATGGTGTATCAGAAAAGGCAAATGTATGTCCGTAAAATAGTATGTTAGTTGGAGATTCAATGAACGAAGTACGGTAGTGATTCTTCTTGCTGGTATTGACCACTAGCTACAAATTAAATACTCGGAGCAATGTTTATCTATCAATTTTACACGCCTGAATAGCCTTTAAGGTGTCACCAATTCCCCAATTGTTGACATCCTAATCACCATTAATAGAGTTTAATAATGAAAGTTGACGCCAGGTAGTGTGTCATGGCGATGTAAGGTCCGTACTATGGCCTAATCTACTATCTAGAGATTCACTACTTTTCGTGTCATCACTGAGTATTGTTATGCAAAATAAGAACTTAAGGAAGCTTTTTCTGCTCGCTATTCTATTTGGCTATACATTACGGGCTTTTGCGGCGATGCCATCGGATTCGATGAAGTTAAATGTTGCGATAGAGAAAGATGCGCCACCTTATGTGGATAATCGTGCGGAGCGCGGGCTTGAGGTGG
Source organism: Microbulbifer sp. GL-2 (assembly GCF_007183175.1). Taxonomy (NCBI): domain Bacteria; kingdom Pseudomonadati; phylum Pseudomonadota; class Gammaproteobacteria; order Cellvibrionales; family Microbulbiferaceae; genus Microbulbifer; species Microbulbifer sp. GL-2. The sequence continues at coordinate 537,484 of NZ_AP019807.1, read as the reverse complement.
ATGTAATATTGAAATCCCTCCCTGGCTATTCAATAACCTTCATACAGATGGGGTGGGGATATATTCCAGATGCTATGAATAAGGGGGTTGCAAATGCAGAAGCAAATGCGATCAAGCATGAAGATCCTGATAAATACTATTACTCAAACTATTATATTGGATTTGTGAATTATGCGATCAGTCATAAAGGGAAAGATTATAAAATTGACAAAGTGGAGGATCTTGTTGGACACGATCTCATCGTTTGGAAGAATGCGCATCTGGTTCTAGGGCCGGAGTTTAAACGTCTGTTCTCCCCAGGAGCACCAGGAAGAAAGAATTATGTTGAGGCACAAAATTCAAAGAATCAAGTTCTAGATTTCTGGAAGAACCCAGATTCTGTAATTATTGTCGATAAAAGCATATTTATGAACTTTTCCATCATAGAGGGTCACTCAATGGATGAGGTGAATATCCATAAGATATTTCTGCCGGTTACTAAGTTTAAAATGGCATTTAAGGAAGAAAAACCTAGAGATGATTTCAATAATGGATTGGCCCTTCTTTGCTCTAATGGCGTGTACGCCAAGCTACTGAAAGAGTATGGTGTTCCAAAAAAGGCAAATGTGTGCCAGTAAGTGTGTGTATTATTGGAGTTTCAAAAGACTGAGTACGGTAGAGGATCTTCTCGGTGACAAGTTAACCAGTATACTTAATCGGGCTATTAGCACGTACGATTCATCTCGTCGGACATCAAGAGAGCGGTAGCCTTTTTTAGTATCTTTTTCTCCCGCTCTAGTCGATTAATCGGGCCCCAAGCTCCTAGAATTTCTGTTACTCGGATGTGAGAGCTTTACTGGCTGGGGCTCACCGCCTCGTTCAGCCTCAAGCTGCTTTACCCATCGGCGGATGCTGGTGGTGCCGACATCCAGTGACCGGGCCGCTTCCGAAATCGAATAGCCCGGATCGACGACCAGGTGGGCAGCATCTAATTTGAATTCAGGAGAAAAAGATCGACATTGTTTACTCATTGAACACTTCTGTCTCAGGCGGCGACTTTACCATCTAAATTGGTGTCCGGATTTAGTAGACCACTACAGTATTTCCTGACAAGGCAGAAGCTAACCGGCTTAAAGCGGAGGTCGATGCTAAACTAATTACGATGGACTTGGAAGAGCTCAAGTTGGCCACCCAGATAATCACTACGGAAGCTACAGGTGATTCATGGATACAGAGAAACTGGCAACTACTAACAATGCTCACGTTCGTAGTACTGATCGTGGGTCACAGGCTGGAGTGGATAGCGCCAAGTCTTGGCAAGGAGCAAACCCTCGCCCTTCTAGAGATAGTAAAAATCGGCCACGGTGGCTATGTCGTGGAGCGAAGTGCTAAGAAGGCTATCAAAACCTGAAAACACACCTACTAGGGCGCTGGCATCTTTGTAAAAGTATCTATATTGCATAGATAGACGGCGTAATAACTCTATTTTCTGAGTTATCTACTTGGAATTTTATACAAAGATAGAAGCAGCTAGAGGCTTAGCTGCTCTCTAGAATATTCTTTTTGGGAATAAGGGGTTGTAAGGTTTGAGAATGTACAGGCTAGCTCCCTGCTAGACTGTGTGTATTCAATTTCTAACAATATCCTCGGCGAGAACCGTTCCCGAAAATGGGTCTATTTCTAATACGTACAATATATTTCGCTGGTTTACTATGTAAGCTTTTATGAGCCAGTGACCATTTTCCAACTCTACACTCTTGGGCGTATAGCCTTGCTGTTCCAATATGGTCATTATGGAGGACAGTGGCAGTGTACCGTAAGGTAGAGTATTCGAATATGAGGGCTTGAAATCCAACTGAGAAGTTTCATTGGCGATAGTATGATTAAATACCGCTATGACGGCAAAGGCCAAAAAAAATTTATTACCAATTTTCATCAAATAATACCTCTTCTTGTTGAACGTTTTTCTTGGCGACCAATTGAATGGACAATAGGCCATCCACTTAGTTTCGACCTTTATAAATTAAGTTTCATATTTAAGCATGGGAGTATTTATAACCCAATCAGTTGAATACTGGCACCTAAGTAAAAGTATCCCCATTACCCAGATAGTTAGCATCATACTTTTAGCTGTTGGCTTATTTGCTTGGGGTTCTGATTTGTAGAGTTGGGTAGGAGAAAATATCCATGCAATAAACATGAGTCAGCCATGGGTGACCTGAAAAAAAGCATCTAGCTGAACTCAAAGATGAAATAAAAAATAGGCTCCAGTATATTGAAAGTAAGCTAGACTGGTTGGTTGAGAGGGGATTGTCGGTACTATTATTCACTTTCCATTTTCTCCTGGATTATTTCTATTTTTTATTGGGTCTTCAAATTTTCGTGCTAAATGGATAGCCTCCCTTTTGAGGTATATCTACTATTAGTTATCTAAAGCGCTATTTTTGTAGCACGTTTTTTTGGATTTTGAAAAAAGAGAGAGCTTGCTAATTTCAATGTCTTAATGATTTTGTTTATGGGCATCTTGCTTGGCTTGTCAAATTAAATAACCATGATTATAAAAATAGTGTTAAGTCAATCTGGCATATGGTTCCCATAGCATCAAGAATAACTATCAAAAATGTTAGCTATATCAAAAAAATCAAATTTATAGGGGGAGTAGCCGCCACAACTAATAGTTTTTAGTTGACTTTGATGGTAACACTCTGGTGGGGCTAATAATGAGAGGTTGTGAACAGTTTAGTTAAATATTACGGAAGTCATATATGTTTGCGTTAGTTCTTCGTTGATTACTTCAAGCAGGATTATCTCTAAAAATTTGCTGAGAACTGCATTGAAGTAGATGCCTAATTGGTATTGTAATCAAGATAATTTCGAGTTTTAGGTGCTGAGTAAGAAAAGATCTGATGAAAGTCAGTATTAGCATTGATACCTCAACGTTTAATCGTGCTTCTTCTGAGTTACAGCATTAGCTGTCTTATGCAGGCTCGTTAGCTTTGAACAATGCGGCCATTAGGATTCGCGGGGAAGAGCAACCTACAATGGGTCCTATAGTTATGAACCCAGTTAGTTTAACCTTGAATTCAGTTCTGACAGATAAGGCGACCAAGCGATATGCTAGCCTGTTACCTGCTGGTATATATGTTGTTCCTGGTGAGGGGTGAAGCTAATTAAGCATGGTAATATTACAAGGAGCACTTACAGCAAGATCTTGTCCCAGGTCAGTGCTAGCTCTGCCCCTACGTAAAACGCTACCAATAGCCGGTAGCCGGCGCAGTAAATCCAAGCCAGGAGCAACCAAGGGTTACTTTGTCGAAAGATTGAGGGCATCTTGGAAGTTTGACAAAGGGTAGGGTACAAGCATCTTAGATCGGTCAGGCTCACCCCAATATTTGTTAAAATAAACGAGAAAACCCCAAGCGTTTTTCATTCTTTCGAATTATTGCCCGGAAGCGCATTCCCAATGAGTTTGAAAAGACAATAGACCGGGCGTTGACAACCGCGAAGCAACGCTGAACTACACCTCGAAGGGTCCTCCTGAGAAATCCGGCATACGGGTAATTCCGCCCAGTTTTTCAGCTATCTGAAATTTCATAGGGGGTTATATCTTAGCTGACAACCCATTACTAGACGATCAGGCCACTCAGTCGGGTTTTTCTTATCTGGTTGGAAGCTCGTGGCCGGCAATTGCCAAGCATGTGCAGGCGGGGGGGGGGCCAAAGAGCGCTGCTTACCTTATTTGGTTGCAAGCCTATTGTGAAAGACTATGCCTTGAAGCTGCAGGCCGACAAGTGAGTGGAGCCCGCAATCGCCGGGATATGGCTCAGGCGATTGAACTTGAAGCAAAAGCACAATTGAAGATGCGCGATCTGTACAAGCAGAATCAACTGATTGTCGATATCGAGTCTGTACGCAAGGCGATAGTAGAGTGGGCCACCATTGGAAAGAATAAATTTTTAGGAGCGGTGGAAAGTATCGTTATTGCTATCGAGAACCAGCAAGCAATTACCGTCGACCACGAACCCTTACAGCCAAACATTGACGCTGCCCTCAAAGATATTGGCAGTTACGAGACTGAATCTGAAGATGCTAGTGGAGGAGGTGCGCCCGGCCTGGATACCGCAGCCTTAAACCGCGCTGATAGAGTGGCCGCCGTACACATTGTTGCTGCTCTTCTCGGCAGCGTTGTCGATGTCGCTAGGCTGTGGGGGGCACTGTATGTATGGGCCTTTACTTAACGGCGGCTGGCTTATCTACATGTCGATGGCGTCCATACACGGCTGTGGATAACTGCGAAGTGGCATTCGTATCTTTCAGAACTGGAGAACTTGTACCAATTAGGGCTGGGTTTCATATGAGCAGGAAGTAAGGAGGGGTAGATGAGTTTCCATAACAATCTTTGTAATTGGCTTATGGACACTTTTTCAGGGAAAGGTTGGGTAATTTTGGCGTTCTTTAATAGAATGCAATCGATTGCATTGCGATTGAGCAGTATAGAGTTCTACGGCTAGTTTCTTGTTGTTCTCATCGTATGCTCAAATTTTAGACTCATCTCTGCTGGTTAATAGCGGAATCGGTTGCTGCTCATTTCTAAGTACAATTTAACTGGAAAGGAATTGGTCTGATGAAGAAATCCTTTCTTTAGGAAAAGATGCCATTAGAACGGCCTAAGGCCCTAAATTGGCTGGGCCAGTTCGCATTCAAGTAGTTACTGTTCGGAATTTGTCCAGAACGCACTGTGAAAGAGAATGGATGATAGGCAATCTTCACAGAGAAGATTATCCAATGGTGACAGTGGCTGTGGGCACATTGAGTGCGGCATTTAAAGGGTGTACCTTTTCAGACTGTCTAGTCCGAATCCAGAAGAGTAATGTAGGAAAGTACGTAATGGCGCGTAATTAATTTGCCGGGACGCCGGGGCGAGGCTGCGATAGCATGCTCCGCTGAACTAGGAAGTGACTGGCGTTTTCAGGAAGATTCGCTATATACAGTGTGTATACCTAGTATTTTTCACGCTAACAATAGTGAGCAGGGCATCAAGCACACTCCTGCATGGGCTGTTGCAATGTGAAGCAAATCCCACCAAATGGATTTGAGCTTATTATCCCAGTTTGAGGCCTTAGTTGGCGTAGAACTGGTTCACATATATCCAAGAAAAAACTGATATGGATTCCACAGTTCAACGCTCAGTCTGGCAGATCCAGCGCGATGTGATTCATGCGCTAGTGGTGCGGGAGATGAAGACCCGCTTTGGCAAGTGGCGGCTGGGCTACGCTTGGGTGCTGCTTGAGCCATCACTGCATATGATGGTGCTAGTAGCGATTTTCAGCCTGATAAGAAATGATTTTTACCCGGGAATTCCGACGGCTTTGTTCATGCTATCAGGAATTGCACCCTTTCTTTGTTTTAGCCACTGCTTCGGGAAGGGACTTGCTGCTATCGAGCCGAATCGAGGATTGTTCAATTATCGACAGCTAAGACCGTTTGATGCAGTTTTAACTCGGGTGATGTTGGAGTTTGCCATTTACTTGGTAGCCTTAACGGCGTTACTGGGTGTGCTGGCATGGTTTGGAATATCGGCTCGTTTCAACAACTTTTTGTTGTTGGTGGTTGTTAATATTCTGTTTTTCTGTTTCTGCCTAGGACTCAGTTTGGCGCTCTGCGTTGTTGGGGAGAAACTCCCTGAAGTGGCAAAGATGTCTCCAATAATCATACGGCCGCTATATTTCCTATCTGGGGTTTTCTTTTCTTTGGATCAAATCCCAAAGGAGTATCACCCTTATCTGGTATGGAACCCACTTCTGCATGTCATTGAGCTAACTCGAGAAGGTCTGTTTGTTGAGTACCATGGGGCATTTGGTAACCTTAATTACTTGACATTTATTTCCGTCTCTTTCCTTGCTTTTGGTTTATTGACCTATAGGGCGAATTGGCGTGATCTGGTGCGAAGCCAATGATCAAGCTTGAAAACCTTACCAAGTCTTACCGTACTCCGCATGGGCGTAAGGTGCTGTTTCACAACGTGAACTCAATTTTTCCAGAAGGGAAAAATATCGGGATTCTAGGACGCAATGGTGCGGGTAAATCAACGCTGTTGCGTATTATGGGGGGAATTGATTACCCCGATTCTGGTCGGGTGGTAACTGACCAGAGAATTTCCTGGCCAATGGGGCTTTCCGGTGGCTTTCAGGGCAGCCTGACTGGGCGCGATAACGTAGCTTTTGTCTGTGGAATACATGGTATTTGGGCTGGAGAGCAACGCAAGATCATGGACAGGGTTCAGGACTTTGCAGAAATTGGCGATTATTTTGATGCCCCGGTAAAAAGTTATTCGTCAGGGATGCGTTCTCGCCTCGCATTTGGGCTCAGTATTGCAGTAGATTTTGATACTTACCTGGTTGATGAGGTGATGTCTGTGGGCGATGCGCACTTTAAGAGAAAGTGTGAAGAAGTGATCGCGGAGAAGCGAAAAACCTCAACATTTATTATTGTTGCGCATGCAATGCCATTGCTAAGAAAAAACTGTGATGTCGGTATTTACCTTGATGCCGGTGAGCTGACAGTCTTCGATACAGTGGATGAGGCCATTGAAGAATACCAGGGCGAAAAACCTAAGCCCCAGCCCCAAAATAGCGCAGCTAACACGGCTCTTAAAGTATAGAAATTGATTATGGAAGCTAGAGAATCGCTCAAAATGGAGCCAAATCAGGATTTCACTAAGGATAAAGCGAAGAATACCCTTAAGAGAGCTTTGAAAGCCTTAAAGCAATGGGTGGGTAAGAATACGGTCACGAGAAGTGTTGTAGCAAAGAGCCTTTTTCATCGTTGGCGTGGAATTATACTATTCGTCGCCTTGCCGCTGATCGTCGTCAGCTCTTACTATTTTTTCTGGGTTTCAGAGCGCTATGTAAGCAGTACTCAGCTAATAGTAAAGGACAGTGGTTCCAGCCAGGTAGCTTCTCCGGCTTTGGGCTTCCTGGTGCCAGGAGTTGGAACGGACAATCAGGATGCCTTTCTGGTGGTGAACTATATCCAGTCCCTGGACATGGCCCTATACCTGGACGAACAACTGAAGCTAGCGCAATACTACCAAAGTGACCGCCATGACTTGTTTTCAAGGTTGGCTGTAGATGCTACCCAAGAGGACTACCTCGAATATTACCGGAGTCATATCGGTGTTGGCCACGATGAGACCACGGGCATTATCACAATTGAGATGCAGGCTTTCGACCCTACTTTTGCTCAACTTCTGGTAGAAACGGTTACACAAAAATCTGAAGACTTTGTGAATGCAGTAAGTAATCAGTTGGCGGACAAGCAGGTTACTTTCGTAAAAACTGAAGTGGAACTGGCACAGGGCAAGTTGCGTAGCACCAAACAGGAAATTCTGGATTTCCAAAATAGTAATAATGTGGTTAGTCCTGAGGAGTTGACGAAAGGCATTAGCAGTATTATTCAAGGGTTAGAGGCTCGCCTGGCAGAACAGCGAGCTAATCTCACTGCGGCTAAAACCTACCTGAATACAGATTCCTCACAAATTGTTTCCATGATGGCCGAAATTGGTGCGCTGGAGAAGCAGATTGAAATGGAGAAAGTTCGTCTTGTTGGTATAGGTGATGAAGAGGGTGAACAGCGCCTTAATACTCTTGGGGCTCACTTTCAAAATCTGGAGCTGGATCTTCAATTTGCTACTGATGCCTATGCAGCTTCCTTGAAGGCGTTGGAGGCTGCACGAATGGAAGCCTCCGGAAAGCTGAAGCATTTAATGGTAGTAACTCAGCCCTCAATGGCAGAAGAAGCTGAATACCCGCACAAGCTTTATAATCTGGCAAGTCTCGCCATAATACTGTTAATGCTTTACGGAATAGTAAAAATGCTAATTGCTAGCATTCGTGACCATAGAGTGTAATTTCAGACTTGAATGTTTGGAACACTCAGCTGAACTGGCGAATGCCGCCCCCCACTTACTAAGTTAATTTTCATTTATAAAGAATGACGCAAATGATTACAGGGACAATAAAGAACTTTGGTTTAGGAGTAGGGCTACTTTTTTCACTTGCCTGTGTGCAGGCTGTAGCACTGGAAACGCAACTGATAGATGATGTTGAATCTACCGAATTGCCACAGACAGGTGTGCCAGTTTTTGGTGAGTCGCTCTTTCAGGGGGCCTTCAAGGATCAGCCGTTTAGCGGATTCAACCCTGACTATCGCATCACTATCGGAGACCAGATCAACCTGCAGCTATGGGGTGCATATAGCTTCAGTGCCACATTACCCGTTGACCCCAAAGGTAATATTTTTGTGCCCGAAGTTGGGCCTGTCCACGTTGCCGGGGTAAAAAATGGCGAGCTGAATGATTTTGTCCTGCGTCATGTAAAACGTGTGTTCAAGAATAATGTGCAAGCATATGCCAACCTGGAAGCCAGTCAGCCAGTAAAGGTGTTTGTTACTGGCTATGTGAATAACCCAGGTTTGTACAACGGTTTCAGTTCAGACTCCATTCTTTATTACTTGGACAGTGCCGGTGGTATCGATGCTCAAAGCGGTAGTTTTGTCGACATCAAAGTCATGCGCCAAGGGGAAGCGATACAGGGAGTGAATCTGTATAACTTTCTGGTCGACGGCATTATGCCAGCCCTCCAGCTTCGCAATGGTGATGTTGTCGTAGTCGGCGGACGCCATGGCTCGGTAACTGTAGAGGGCGCGGTTCAGCAGGCTGCGCAAATGGAGTTCAGCGGGCCCTATACCCAACTTGGTGAGATGTTGCTTGTCGCCCAGCCAGACCCACAAGCCAATTTTGCCCGAATCACTCAAGTTATAGATGGAATTCAGCAGGCAAATTACATGCCGCTTGCGGACGCAATGACGACACGGTTATATCCCGGAGCACAAGTTGAGTTAGTACGGGATAATGATATTGAGTCTATTTCGATAAGCGTATCAGGCGAGCTGGATGGCCCTGCTACCTATGTGCTCCCTTATGGGGCAACACTCAATGAATTGTTAGATCAATTGAGTTTCCGTGGTAATGCTGATGTAGATTCTATTCAGCTGTACCGCAAAAGTGTCGCCGAGAGGCAGCGAGTAGCTTTAGATCGCTCACTAGATGCTCTGCAAATGGAAGTGTTGACACGGCAGCCCAACACAGATCTGGAAAAATCGGCACAAAAAGATAATGCCATGATGATCCAAAACTTCATCAAGCAGGCTCGTAAGGCAGAACCCAGAGGGCAGGTAGTCATTGCCAATAACCCAAATGCTGCTGAAATGTTGCTGGAGGATGGTGACGAGCTTGTAGTACCCTTAAAATCATCAACCGTATCCATTGTGGGAGAAGTGATATTCCCCACCTCCCTTGTTTTCAATAAAAAGCGCACACTGGATGATTACATCGAGCTAGCGGGTGGCTTCGCAAATAATGCCAATCGCGATGAGCTCGTGATTTTGCACCTTGATGGCACTATCAGCCGTATCGATGATCGAGATTTTGATAATCGCCTAGGAGATCGTCTACGCCCTGGAGATGAAATTATGGTGATGCCAAAAATCCAATCCAGTGAACTACAAGTGACTAAAGATGTTACAGAGATACTGTATCGTATCGCAGTTGGTACAGCCGCAGTTCTATCCTTCTAAATTGGTACGCAGAACCAGTTATTTTTATTCATATTGGCTTCGTTATTGCAGAATTATTGCAAGGGTCTGTTAATTCAGGCCCTGCCTGTTGTTTTGAATAGGATTTTCAATGGATGTAGACGCGTGTAATACCGTTTCCACTAATTGTATGTAACCATGCACGTCGAAATTTTTTCAATAAATTTTGACAGATAATCGTATTCTATTCAGCCAAGTAGACCAGACCGATAACCCCGAATTTATCTCTGAGGGGCTGTGCTGGACCAGTAAAGAGCGTAAATTCAAGGGTGGGCAAAATGGTAGTAAAGGGATCTTCCGAAAGAAAGGGAATAATTCTGGCCGGTGGCTCGGGTACACGTTTGTACCCTTTAACAAAAGGTGTAAGTAAGCAGTTAATGGCTGTTTATGATAAACCGATGATTTACTACCCTCTGACAACTTTGATGTTGGCAGGTATCAAGGATATTTTGATCATTACTACCCCAGAAGAACAGTGCCTATATCAGCGTTTACTGGAAGATGGAGCACAATGGGGGATCAATATTTCATACGCTGTACAGCCCTCACCAGATGGCCTTGCTCAAGCCTTTTTGATTGGCAGAGAGCATGTGGGGAATAAAAATAGTGCGCTTGTTCTGGGTGATAATATTTTTTACGCACAGAATTTCAGCCAGGTACTTCAACATGCTGATGCAAAAGAAACTGGTGCTACTGTATTTGGCTACCGGGTAGCAGATCCGCGCGCTTATGGAGTTGTTGAGTTTGATCGTGAAGGTAGAGCGATAAGTTTGGAAGAAAAGCCTGAGAATCCAAAATCGAATCATGCTGTTACCGGTCTGTACTTTTATGATAAGCAGGTCTGTGATATTGCCCAGGATATTAAACCCAGTGACCGTGGCGAGCTGGAAATCACGGATATAAATAAAGTATATCTTGATCAGGGGCAGCTTGATGTGGAGCGCCTGGGGCGTGGTAGTGCTTGGTTAGATACTGGTACTCACGATAATCTGCTGGAAGCCGCGCATTTTGTTCAGACCATTGAGCGCCGTCAGGGACAAAAAATTGCCTGCCCGGAAGAGGTTGCTTACCGAAAAGGATTTATTACTGCTGAGGAGCTGGAAAAGCAAGTTCATCCGTTAATGAAGAGTGGATATGGAAAATATCTGATGCAGTTACTGACAGAAAGTGGTGAAGGTTCATCCCTGAATGCTCGCCGTTATGCGGCAAGCTTTTAAATATAAAATTTAAATGACGGCTGAACGCCATAATATCTAGGATTATTGCTCAATAGAAATGAAGCTGTATGAATATTATTGAAACTGCAATCCCTGATGTGAAAATTATTGAGCCAAAAGTATTTGGAGATGAGCGCGGCTTCTTCTTTGAATCTTTCCGTGATGATGTTTTTCACAGGGAGTGTGCTGAAAGGATCTTTGTGCAAGATAATCACAGCAAGTCGTCGCAGGGGATATTGCGAGGGTTGCATTATCAAACAGAGCAAACCCAAGGGAAATTGGTGCGAGTGACTCACGGTGAGGTTTTTGATGTTGCCGTTGATCTACGTAAAAGTTCATCTACTTTCGGTGAGTGGGTTGGTGTTTACCTATCCGCTGAAAACAGGAGACAGCTTTGGGTGCCGGAAGGCTTTGCGCATGGATTTTATGTCACCAGTGCGTCTGCAGAATTTGTATACAAGTGTACAGATTACTATGCACCACAGTATGAACAGTCGATTCTCTGGAATGACCCGAAATTGAATATAGAATGGCCTCTGGTTTCAGGCATGCAACCACAGCTCTCGCAAAAAGATCGTGATGGTGAATATTTTCAAGATGCCATGTATTTTGCTTGAGTTAGAGTTCTAGCTTCTTTAAAAAGTGTGTAAACACCTTCCTCTGACAGTAATCCCGTCTGGTCGATTCGGCAATTTTTATCGAAGCGACTAAAAAAGTCGCTAGTAGCTTATTTATGGGCAATCAAAAGAGATACCTATGAGAATTTTAGTGACTGGGAAAAATGGACAGCTAGCTTCGGAGCTTCAGCAGCAGTGCCCGGTAGAGTATGAGTTGGTACCTCTGGCCAAGGATGAATTAGATATTTCAAATAAGGCGGAGGTGATGAATATAGTTGAACGGATCCGTCCAGATGTCATTATCAATTCGGCCGCTTATACGGGGGTAGATAAAGCTGAACAAGAGAGAGATACAGCCTTTGCGGTGAATACGTTAGGTGCTGAAAATCTAGCCTTCGCCTGTAAGCATTTCAATGTACGCCTTTTACATGTTTCGACAGATTTTGTTTTCGATGGGGCAAAATCCTCTCCCTATTTAGTGTCAGATGCCGTAAGCCCGGTTGGAATCTACGGAGCTAGTAAGGCTGAAGCTGAGACTGCTATTCGGAACATACTTCCTGAAGCAATAATCCTGAGGACGTCTTGGGTATATGCAGCTCACGGAAATAATTTTTCCAATACCATGTTGCGTCTAATGAGCGAGCGAGATCAACTTGGAATAGTCGCTGACCAGATTGGGACACCGACTTGGACCGGTACTATTGCAGAAGTACTTTTTACTTTGGTCGGAAAGCAGGAAGTATATGGTATTTATCACTGTACAGATCTCGGTGTGGCCAGCTGGTACGACTTTGCTGTTGCAATCTTCGAAGAAGGAAAAGAAGTTGGTCTGATACCAGCTGAAAAGGGACTGGTAATTAAAGCTATTACAACAAAAGATTATCCAACCCCAGCCAAAAGGCCCGCTTACAGTGTGTTGGACAAGACTCGACTGGTTGAGGAATTGGGAATCGAGTTAAGACACTGGCGAGCCTCCTTAAGGCTAGCCTTTTCCCGTAAGGCCAAGGGGCTTCAGTCTGAAGAGCTCTGAGCTGTAACCCTAATCTGAAATTCAAAAATTGTAATCAATAGCGACCCGAAAATGAAAAACTTACTGGTAACTGGTGGAGCTGGTTTTATAGGTGCCAACTTTGTGCACTACTGGATGAAAACTTATCCACAGGATAAAGTTTTCGTGCTGGATGCACTTACTTATGCGGGCAATCTCGCTAGCTTGAATCCAGTAAAGGACAATCCGGGTTTTAAGTTTTATCAGGGAGATATTTGTGATACTGCAGTGGTAGAGACCCTACTTAGGGAGCATCGTATAGACATATTGGTGCATTTTGCTGCAGAAAGTCATGTGGATCGCTCCATTAGTGGGCCCGAAGCATTTATTCAGACAAATATTATTGGTACCCATAGTTTACTCAAAGCGGTTAAAAAAGTATGGCTTGATGAGGGCCTTAATAAGGAGACTCATCGTTTCCATCATGTCTCAACAGATGAAGTGTATGGCACCCTGCAAGCGGATGAACCAGCATTTAGCGAAACTACTCCATACGCACCCAGTAGCCCTTACTCAGCCAGTAAGGCTGCATCTGATCACTTGGTGCAAGCTTACCACCATACTTATGGATTGCAGGTAACCACCAGCAACTGCTCGAACAATTATGGACCCTATCATTTTCCGGAAAAACTGATCCCACTAGTGATCACCAATATCCTGCAGGACAAACCACTGCCGATCTACGGTGATGGCCAACAAATTCGAGACTGGCTTTATGTAGAAGATCACGCACGAGGTATCGACCTGGTGATTACAAAGGGGCAGCTGGGGGAGTGTTATAACATCGGTGGAATTAATGAATGGGCCAATATCGACATTGTCAAATTAATCTGCGAGCTGATGAATCGAGAGTTTGCAGAAAACGCCACACTCGCTGACAAGTACCCACATGCCTTATCCGTCCTGGAAGGGAAAGCTCAGAGCTTAATTACTTTTGTGGAGGATAGAGCGGGTCACGACCGCCGTTATGCCATTGATCCGCAAAAGTCTAATAGCGATCTTGGATATAAGCCGCAGGAAAGTTTTGAGACTGGCATCCAAAAAACACTGCAGTGGTACTTGAGAAATGATGACTGGTGGACAGCAGTGATGGACGGTAGTTATCGACAGTGGATAGAGCAGCAATACAGCACCGCCGGATAAGGATTGGAATAGACCATGGGAATCAAAATACGAAAGCGCTTTAATGCTACCGACGCAACTCCGGTTAAGGCGTTCTCAGAGCAGGTGCGAGTTTGGGTAGATGTTTGTGGAGTTATTGGTGGACGGCATCTTTTGATTCAAGGCTGGGCGTTCCACCCTGAGCACGACTCATTAGAGTTTTGTCTCGAATATAGTGGCGGAGAAGAGGATACCGATGCCCAGGGCATTGAAGAGCTCAATTACTTTACTCTGCGAACTACCCGGTTGGATGTAAACCGACATTTCGGTTTCGACGGTAGCAGCCGCTGGGGTTACAGTTTGTTGGTGGAGTGGCCCTACGATAGACCGGTAGACAACAGTTTCCTACGCATGACTTTAAGTGCTGCCCGCGAGGCCAAAGAGGTAGAGCTAAAGCCATTTGTAGAGTTGAGTGGTGAAGAATTGTTTGGCCACTGCATGACCTGGCGTACAGCGGAAAAGGCAGAGTTGCTGAATGTGATGTTCAAAAGCATGGGCAACAAAATCTTCGAAATCCCTGGATTAAAAAAACTGGAGGAAGGTCAACTCCAATCCAAGATCAGCTGGCACTGGGACAGTATCCTGGCTGTGCCCGGCCATGGACTATTTCTATCCGGCTGGCTACTTGATGGCCAGCTAGATCTGGCAAATCTGGTACTGCGAACTACTGATGGCAGTTACAGCCAAAACCTGCTTGAGGAGGCCGCACGTTTTGCTCGCGCAGATGTTTTGGAGGCCTTTGCCGGCAGAGCTGAGCCGAGTTACAAGGCGGGTTTCTTCACCTGGGTGTCTATGCCGCACCTGATAGAACGGGCGCACCTGGAGCTGCTGTTCTTCACCAAAGAGGGCAGCCTGGGTGTTATTCCTTTACAGCAGGTCAATGTCCGTCAGGACATTACCCAGGCCAGCCAGCAGGTACTGGTGAACTTCAATGTAGATGGTCGCGAATACCGGAGTAACATGCGCAAACATGTAGGGCCGGCCCTGTCTGCGCTCTGGTCGAATAGACGTGATCTCTTGGAGGAACCACATGTCGAGGAATTGCAGTTTGGACAGGAAGTTAAAAATCCCAAACGCAGCGTAATAGTGCCACTGTACGGCCGCTACGATTTCCTACTGCACCAGATAGCCCAGTTTACCGAGGATGCCGATTTTGCTGAGACAGAACTGATCTACGTTCTGGATGACCCCAGGCTCTACGACGCTTTTATCCCATTCTGTTTCGACACCAGCATGCTGTTCCCGGTGGGCTTCAAGGTGATTTACGGCGGCCGCAATCTGGGCTATGCCGGAGCCAATAACCTGGGGGCGCGCTACGCCACTACTGATAAATTGGTCCTGCTTAATTCGGATATTATTCCGAGTTGTAGCGGTTGGCTATCACGTATTGAACAAAAGGCGGCCTCACTGAAAGATGTTGGCGTGGTCGCGCCAAAATTGGTGTTTGACGACGACACCATCCAGCATGTGGGAATGAGTTTTTCCAAGAGCGTGCAATTCGGTAACTTGTGGCTGAATGAGCATCCGGGCAAGGGCAATCCGGAATGGTTGGTGGATATTGATTCAGTGATGGAGTCACCGGCAGTTACCGGTGCCTGTATGTTTATCAGCAAGGCCTTGTACGATTCTGCCGGTGGCCTTGATGAGACCTATGTGCTTGGAGATTTCGAGGATTCTGATCTCTGCCTGAAGTTGCGCAAGGCCGGCTACCTTCACTATGTGCTTGCAGATGAGAAACTCTATCATCTGGAGCGAATGTCACAGAACCTGTTTGAAAACCGCGATTGGAAATTCAAGATCACCTTGTATAACGCCTGGCAGCATACCGAACGCTGGGGAAGTCTGATTGAACAGCTGGTGCGTTAAGGAATTATCGATGACAGAGCAAAGAATACTGATTATTTCACACGGTCACCCGGATCACAGCAAGGGTGGTGCAGAAGTGGCTGCCTATAACCTATTTAAGGAATATGAGCGGCAGGGGTTGGATACTGTATTTTTAGCGCGTACCGATCATCCTTCCCATGGCGGTTCCGCTTTTTCCACTATTAACTCTGACAAGGAAATACTTTTCCATACCCATATGTCGGACTTTTTCTTGTTCCAGTCAGGTTGTAAAAAGCATGTATGGCAGGAGTTCCGCGCACTGTTGCAGCGTTACAGACCGACAGTGGTACATTTTCATCACTATATCCACATGGGATTAGAGTTAATTCGTGAAGTTAGGAACACGTTGCCCAATACACGTATTGTAGTGACGCTGCACGAATACCTGGCTATCTGCGCCAATAATGGCCAAATGGTCAAGCCTGGTAAGCAGATGAAGCTTTGCTACAAGTCTTCACCAACTGAGTGCGCACGTTGTTTCCCTGAGCGCTCTGCGGCGGACTTCTTCCTGCGCGAGAAATATATCAAGTCTATATTCAACTTGGTGGATATGTTTGTATCGCCTAGCTATTTTCTGATTGATCGATACAAAGCCTGGGGAATTCCTGAAGAGAAAATGGTAATGATCGAAAATGGCCAGCCTGAGACTGAAACTCCGGAACCACGACAGCTAGCCGAAGGTGAGGGGCGTGGCCGCTTTGCATTCTTCGGGCAGATCAACCCATTTAAAGGCGTAGATGTATTGCTGGAAGCCTTCAAGCTGCTGCCAGAAGATTTTCAAGAGAAGGTTCACTTGGATATTCACGGCGCTAATTTGCAAGGTCAAACTGAGGAATTCCAAGAAAAGATTCACAGATTATTAGAGGATCTCGGTGACCTGGTTACCCTGCACGGCTCTTACGAATCCCATGAAATAGGCCGGCTGATGGAGCAAGCTGATTGGTTGATTATTCCTTCGGTATGGTGGGAAAATTCCCCGATGGTGATTCAGGAAGCTTTCAACCATGGGGTGCCGCTAATCGGTAGTGACATTGGTGGAATGGCTGAGAAGATTGTCCATAATATTAATGGGATTCACTTTAGGAAAAATAATCCACTTTCATTGTCCAAGGTGATTGAAAAAGTATCCGGTTTTAAGGGCAAGTGGGATGTATTGGCTGGTTCAATAATAAAGCCAATTACTGTAAGTGATTGTGCGAGAGCCCATCTTTCCGATATATATTAAGCTGACTTAGGTTTTGAATAATTCACAAAGAAAATTTTATTTCAGACTGAGTCATTATAATGGATGTTGTGCTGGCCCAGTAGGGTGGTTAGTTTGAAACGTTATTTGGAGTGGTTGGTTGTGTGTGGGTATGTGCCTACCCACATCTACCGAAAAAGTAATAATAAAATAGGTTATTCCAAATGGATTTCATGGATTGAGAGTTTGATTGCTTAGCTGGTCTGTATCGATTTGCTAATTATTTTACAGGGCATTGTTATTGCGGAAGACGTTGAGTTTTTCAAACTAATTTTATCCTTACTTTTAATAAGAGTTGAGTGCTCAAAAAATTGTCAATTCTGAAGTTTTAGTTGGATTAGTTGGTGGGTATAGATGTAATGCTCATTAATTGTGCTGAATTATGTTGATGGAGTATCATGGTAAATTTAAAAATCTTTGGTTTGCTAAGGCGATTTACGAAATGTGATTCTCTGGGTTATATGATAACTCCAGTTGCGTAATTTGCTTTTCTGATTTTGACTTCCGTTTATTAATTTGGTGGGTTTATGTTTTTAAGCTGTTCTCGTGAAAAAATGTTTCAGGTTGATCTTCAATCTATTTTTTCGATGTTTGGAGAGGAGAAGGATGGGGCCGGACTCGAGGTGAGTATAGGGGGGGTATTACAGCCCTTAGATTTTCTCTTCAAGAGGAAAATAGCTTCCATTTGAATTCTGTAAAATTTTATAATAAATCTGGGGGTGAGGTCTTTTGTGATGAGGCAAATATTGCTTTCTCTCATAGTTCTATCTATCGCGATGATGAAAAATACAGTGGTAAAAATTTATTGAATCAAGATGCAGGCTCAGTTTACCACTCAAAAAGAGAGCTTTGCCCATGGGTTGAGATGAGATTTGAAAAGCCTGTTTCCCTGGGGAAGATAGTAATATCTAATTCCAATAAAAAATACTATTTTAGAGCGTATAGTATTTTAGTTGAAGTAGAGCGCTCTCAAGGTGAGGGTTGGGAAGAAGTCTACGACAACTGGCAGTTTATGAAATTGCTTGAATGTCAGATCAAAAAATCGCATAGCTTTACAGAAGAATCTGAGCGATCTATTACATTGGCGCACCTTTATGCAGTTTTTTATTGTGTTGAAAGATTGCAGTCCTTAGTCTCAAAAGCACGTATTATAGATTTAAGGCTGGCTGAAGCCTTAATTAGGGAGGCAAGCAAGGTATTATCTGCTGATGGTTTTGGTTTTACACATCATGGAATAAACAGAACATTTTCTCATTTTTCGGAGGCTGAAAAATCAGAGATGGTTTCCGAGTTGGTTGATGTGATGGATCTATTAAAAGAGAAGTTTGACTTGGATTCATTCTTGACATCAGGAACTTTATTGGCCCAAGTGCGTGACAAGAAACTTCTGGGGCATGACGATGATTTAGATATTTGCTATTTTTCTAAGTTTACTGAGGAAAAGGATGTTTTGCGTGAGAGATCCTGGTTGTTAAATTCTTTGAATGAGCTTGGCTTCAAAGTACATCTTGCTTCACGAGGAACTCACTTACAGATGGGGATGAAGAGTGGGGTTGGTCTGGATCTCTTTGTGGCTTTTAAATGTGGAAATTTTGTAGACATTAGCCCACTCCCTAGAAGTCGTATTCTTTATCAAGATATCTTTCCGTTAGCATCAGCTTGCTTACATAACGTAAATGTTTCGATACCACGTAATGCTGAGGCGTGTCTTGTAAATAATTATGGGTCTGAATGGCGATATCCAGATCCGGCTTGGCGGTTTGATTGGAATCAGGCTTATTCAGACTATATGTTCCTACTCTCGGGGGAAAAATGAAAACAGTTATTACATTCGGAACATTTGATGTTTTTCATGTTGGTCACGCAAATTTGCTTCAAAGGGCGGCTGCGCTCGGTGATAGGCTAATCGTTGGTGTTTCGACAGATGCTCTCAATATGGCTAAAAAGGGTCGAAATCCTATATATAATCAGAATGATAGGATGAAAATAATTAATAGTTTGCGGTATGTAAATTTTTGCTTTGAAGAGGAAAGTCTAGAAAAGAAGGCGCATTATATTTCACTTTATAATGCTGATGTTTTAGTGATGGGTGATGATTGGGAGGGGAAATTTGATCATCTGAGATCCCTTTGTGAAGTTTGTTATCTACCGAGAACACCATCAATTTCTACTACAGAGATTATTGAGGTAATAGGCTCCAATTGACCCTCTAAGCATATTAGTCATTGTCGATAAGTTAATTTTTTATTGCTTGGTATTTCAATTATGAAAGCAATTTTACCTGTCGCCGGCCTGGGAACCCGTATGCTGCCGGCCACAAAGGCTATTCCCAAAGAAATGCTGCCTATCGTCGATAAACCGCTTATTCAGTATGTGGTCAATGAGGCGGTTTCGGCCGGTATTAAACATATCGTGTTGGTTACCCACTCCAGCAAAAATTCTATTGAGAACCATTTCGATACCAGCTTCGAACTTGAGGCCACTCTGGAGGCCAGAGTCAAGCGCCAGCTACTGGAGGAGGTGCGGTCCATCTGCCCGAAAGACGTCACCATCATGCATGTACGGCAGGGTGAGGCAAAAGGGTTGGGGCACGCGATCCTGTGTGCTCGGCCACTGGTGGGTGATGAAGATTTTGCTGTGCTGTTGCCGGATGTCATTGTCGATGATGCGGCATCGGATCTTTGCCACGATAATTTGGCGCAGATGTTGTCGCGTTTCAAGCAGGACGGTGTTAGCCAGGTGATGGTGGAAACAGTTCCGGCAGAAGAGGTGCATAAATACGGTGTGGCCGATTGCCGGGGCGCAGTACTGGCTCCGAATGCTTCCCAGCCGATGACTGCCATTGTGGAAAAGCCTCCCACGTCGGAGGCGCCGTCGAATATGGCTGTGGTGGGGCGCTATGTGCTATCTCGCAAGCTGTGGCCACTGTTGGAACAAACAGCACCCGGTGCTGGCGGTGAAATTCAGCTGACCGATGCCATTGCTGAGTTGATGAATCTGGAATCGGTTGAAGCGTATCGGATGGTGGGTAAAAGCCACGATTGCGGTTCTAAGCTGGGCTACCTGAAAGCGAATGTGGAGTACGGCCTGCGACACCCTGATTTGGCGGAGGAATATCGGATCTATCTGAACACTCTTATCCAGTTCGGGAAGAAGGCTTCGGATGGTCCGGCCGAACACCAACAGGAAGCTGTTGCGTGATAGAGAACGGGAAAACTATGAGTAAGCTAGTTTTGGTTACCGGCGGCGCCGGCTACATAGGTTCGCACACCCTGGTTGCGCTACAAGAAGCGGGGTTTGACGCGGTGGTTATCGATAACCTGTGTAACAGCTCCGAGGTGGCGTTGCAGCGGGTGGAGACAATTACCGGTAAACCGGTTCGCTTCTATCGAGGGGGTGTGGGGGACCGCGTGCTGCTGGATCAAATCTTTGCTGAGAACGCAATTTGTGCCGTGATTCACTTTGCTGGTTTGAAGGCGGTGGGCGAATCATCACAAAAACCCCTCGAGTACTACCAGAACAATGTCGCCGGCAGTCTCGTGTTGCTGGAGGCCATGCGCGCATCCGGTGTCAAACGGTTGGTGTTCAGCTCATCGGCTACTGTCTACGGTAGTGAGGCCCCGGTGCCTTATGTAGAAACCTTACAAACCGGGAGCACCAGTAACCCCTATGGCACCAGTAAGTGGATGGTAGAGCAGGTTCTGCGTGACGCCGCCAATGCGGACCCGGAGCTTTCTATCGCATTACTGCGCTACTTTAATCCGGTTGGTGCTCACCCGTCAGGCCTGATCGGAGAAGATCCCCAGGGAATTCCCAATAATCTGTTGCCGTATATCGCCCAGGTCGCTGTAGGTAAACGCGAGGAGCTGTCGGTATTTGGCGGCGATTACCCTACACCAGACGGCACCTGCCTGCGGGACTACCTACACGTAGTGGACTTGGCCTTGGGGCATGTACGGGCGCTGGAATGGCTGGCGGATCACACAGGTGCAGAGGCATTTAATCTTGGGACTGGCCAGGGTACCTCGGTGCTGGAAATAGTCCGGGCTTTTGAGCGGGCTTCAGGTGAGTCTATCCCCTTTCAGGTTGCGCCACGTCGTGCAGGTGATTTGCCGGCTTTCTGGGCAGATGCATCCAGAGCGGCCAGGGAGCTGGGCTGGGTGGCGAGCCTGGGACTGGATGAGATGATGGCCGATACCTGGCGTTGGCAGAGTGAAAATCCCCACGGTTACCGGGCAGTGGATGAGGAAGGGTAGGTGGGAACTGCCGCGTCGCTAGATATCTGTTTGTATAGTGTACGGCTTGTATATCTGGGGCTGGAAGGGCTTGGGGCATCCCTCGTAAATTTTTAAACTCCCCAGCTCCCACTTTGTGATCAAACGCGCTATCAGCTTTGCACAATATAGTTTTATATTTAATTCGCTTTCTTAGATTTTATTGGTATGAAAGTATTTCAGATTGGCTTTAATAAATGTGGTACAACAAGCCTGAATCAATTTTTCTTACGCAATGGCTATAAAGCCATTCACTGGGACTATGGGAATTTAGCTCTGCAGATTGAGGAGAATTTCCTGCATGGGAGGCCACTACTGAGTGGGTATGAGGAATATAATTTCTTTAGTGATATGGAGCTGGTTTCAAACCATTGCTTGTATGCCTTTGAGAAGTATTATCAGGAATTGGACCGTCAGTACCCTGATTCTCTTTTTATATTGAATACACGTCCTGTCAATAAATGGGTAAATAGCCGACTTAACCACGGTGAAGGTAGTTACCTTCGAAGATTCAAAAAAATTTATTCCTGTGGTCAAAAGGAGGTTGTGCGCCGTTGGAAAAACGATTGGCATAGACACCATTCTAACGTTTTACAATATTTTTATGGGCGCGAAAATTTCCTTCTGTTTGATATTGAAAAAGATAGTGGAAATGAATTAAAGAGATTCATTGGCTGCTCGGAGGTTAATGCCTCGTTTTACAGGCATGACCATAGAACTGCTTGTTAGTGTTGTTGCAATGCTGCTTTAGAGGGTGGGACCTGGAGATTTTTTGATTGTTGATCTGGGTTGCTATCCCTGTTGGAACTCAAATTTTTATGATGACCTACTCCGTAGTTCTATACGCTGTGTTGCCAGTTGGAAGCAAATTTTGGGAGTGCGAATGAAGTTTGGGATCGCTGCAATTTTTAAGAATGAATTTGAATATATTCTTGAATGGATTGTTTATCACCAGTTAATCGGTGCTGATGCCTTTTATATTGCGGATAATATCAGTGACGATGGTTCCTCACAGTTGTTAGAGGCATTGGACTGCTTGGGTGTGATAAATAGGGTGTATTTTCCCAGGGTAGGGGACGGCGGTCCACAGATGCCAGCCTATAATCACATGTTGCGCCGCTTTGGCAGTGAAGTCGACTTACTGTGTTTTATCGATGCTGATGAATTTCTCGTCAGTACCAATGGTAGTGAGCTAAAGGATATTTTAGCTAAATTTTGTGGAATGGAGGATGCAGGTGCTCTGGCTCTCAATTGGCGAAACTTTGGGTCTTCCGGTCATAAGTTTAAGGGTGAGGGGCTGGTAATTGAACGCTTTACACGTGCCTCAAAGCAGGATCACGATTTTAATCGCCATATTAAGACCATCCTGAAGCCTTCCATGGTGGAGAAAATGCATGTCCATGAGTGCGTTCTTAGATCTGGGCATTATTATTCCGGGAGTCTCCATCCAACAGTCTTTGAGCATGGCGAGTCGTGTGAGCCGAAGACAAGCAGGGTTTCGTATGAAGGGATTAGAGTTAATCATTATGTAGTTAAGTCCCGTCACGAGCATGTTATGAAAAAGGAGCATAAGGGCTCTGGAGCAGGCAGTGCGGATAGAAAGAAAGGCGAAGCTTATTTCAAGGCGCATGATTTGAATGACGAAGCTGATGAAATACTGCTTTGCTATGTCAGTGACGTGAAAAAAGGAGTGGCGGCCTTGAGAGAACGGGTGGCGACGGAAACACCTTACCTCTGTTATGGAAAGGCATTTGTAGATGTTAAACCGGAGCTGGTTACCGGTTGGGCTACAACGGAGTTTGATGGCTCTTTAAAAATCCGGCTGCTGATCAATGGTGACGAGCACCTTGTAGATGTGAACCGGGGAAGGCCCGATGTTGTACGTAAGGGGCTCTCTGAGCGCTTGCACTGTGGTTTCAGTTTTAAACCTGGCAAGGCTATAACTAACGAGGACAAGGTCGAGGCATATATCTACGGTACGACTGTTAAGGCAAAGGTTAATTATACGCTGGACACGGCAGCGGCGCTTTAAAGGCCCGATACAGTCCTATACAGGTAGTTGATTTTGGAAGCCATGGCTTTCGGGCACACATAAATGGCGCTGTGAAGCGCACTGATACATAACGGGATTCGTTGTGGTATTTAAATTTTTAAAGTCGTTGTTTCAAATTGATCTGGCTTTCAGGCTCAAGCCCGGATTTGCGATTGAACAG
The DNA here is from genome assembly GCF_007183175.1 of Microbulbifer sp. GL-2. Taxonomy (NCBI): domain Bacteria; kingdom Pseudomonadati; phylum Pseudomonadota; class Gammaproteobacteria; order Cellvibrionales; family Microbulbiferaceae; genus Microbulbifer; species Microbulbifer sp. GL-2. The sequence continues at coordinate 514,191 of NZ_AP019807.1, read as the reverse complement.
ATCATGGATACCAGTGCAGATTTTGACTGGCGCGCCAAGGGCGAGGATCCTCAGTTCCTGGCCAAGGGCAGTGCTCTCCGCGCTGGTTGGTATATGGTTGAAATTGACCTGCGACACAACTTGTCTTCTGTGGATGCAAAAATTTATTTTGATTACGGACATGGTTTCAGTGAGCAGGACAGCATTTTTATCCCTATAAAGTCTGGCAGGGTTACCAAGCGTGTTATTTATCTGCACGCCCGGACTTGCGCACTACGATTTGACCCAATGGAGTCTAGTGGATTATTCAGTGTGCAACATTTTCAGTTCGTTAGGCTCCTACCATGGTTTGCATATGATCGCTTAGCTCAGCGTCTAGCCAATATGCACTTTAAGTTTCGTAATCTGGGAAAGAAGAATGTACTTCGGTGTATTCGTGAGGAAGCCTGTGAAGGCAACCATTCCTGGAGGGATTTGGCGTTACAGTACTATGCAAGGACCTTCGTGAAGAGGCGGCAAGTCTGTGATTACGCAGAATGGATTGGGAAAGTAGAAACCAAAAGGCTGGGGTCCCCTGCGGGCACAGTGGATTTGGCTGATACTGACAGGAGGCCGCTGATTTCTATCGTAGTCCCCACTTTCAATACCGATACTGACTTGTTGCGCGCTTGTATAGACTCTGTGCTTGCGCAGACTTACAGCAAATGGCAGCTCTGCATTGCTGATGATGCCTCCTCAAAATCACAAGTAAAGGCATGTCTACGAGAATACCAGATACATGACACTCGTATCGAGGTAGTGTTTCGGAAAAGTAATGGACATATTTCTGCTGCTAGCAACAGCGCCTTGGCATTGGCAAAAGGTGAATATGTTGCGCTGCTGGATCACGATGACACTCTAGCACCGCATGCGCTGCAGAGAGTGGCGGAAGCGATTGCAGAAAATCCACAGGCGCAGTTGTTCTACAGTGACGAAGACAAAATTGATGAGCAGGGTAAGCGTTTTGATCCTCATTTCAAGCCGGGTTGGAATCCGGACCTGTTGCTGTCACAGAATTATATCTGCCATTTGACAGTATTGAAGTTGGCCCTTGTTAACCAAGTGAATGGCTTTCGCCCAGGGGTTGAGGGTAGTCAGGATCATGATCTGTTACTGCGTTGTATGCCGGATCTGCATGCTGGCAATGTGGTGCATATTCCGGAAATACTCTACCACTGGCGGGCCATTAGTGGTTCAACTGCACAGGAGGGTAGCGCCAAAAATTATGCTGCCACAGCAGGATTGAAAGCGGTGACCGACTATCTGGAAAGTGAGCGGCTGCAAGCAGTGGCTGAGTCGGGTATAGCTCCGAATAGCTACCGGGTACGCTGGAACATTCCGCAGCCGGCACCGTTAGTAAGTCTACTAGTTCCCACGCGAGATGGTTTGGATATTCTCAAACCCTGCGTGGAGGCGATTCTCTCCCGAACAGACTATTCGAATTATGAATTGCTGATCCTGGATAATCAGAGTCGCTGTGAGGCGACATTGCGCTTCCTTGAGGGGGTGAGCGACTCCGATCCGCGTGTATCTGTACATCGCTGGGACCATCCGTTCAATTACTCTGCGATCAACAATTTTGGAGTAGGTCTGGCAAAGGGCGAGATTATCGGATTGGTCAATAACGATATCGAACCGATCAACGATGACTGGCTGACAGAAATGGTAGGCCAGGCCCTAAGGCCCGAAATTGGTTGTGTGGGGGCCAAGCTTTACTATCCCAATGACACCATCCAGCACGGTGGTGTCATACTGGGAGTTGGCGGCGTCGCAGGGCACTCTCATAAGTATTTCAGCCGCAGTGAATACGGCTATTTTTCACGCCTGCATTTAGTGCAGAACCTTTCCGCAGTAACGGCTGCTTGCCTGCTGATACGCAAAGCGGTATTCGAGGAGGTGGGTGGCTTGGACATGGACAATCTGGCCGTGGCCTTTAATGATGTGGATCTGTGCCTCAAGGTGCGCGAGGCAGGTTACCGTAATTTGTGGACGCCCTACGCGGAACTCTATCATCACGAATCGGTTTCCCGTGGTGCCGATAATACTTTGACCAAGCGTCGACGCGCGCAGCGTGAGGCGGAGTATATGCGCAGTCGCTGGGGTGACCTGCTGGATACTGACCCGGCCTATAACCCCAACCTTACTCTGGTGCACGAGGATTTTTCGCTGGCATAAATATGGAATAGTTCAGCGCTCTAATTGTATTTAGAGTGGAATTTTTTGGCGTAGGCTGGGAGCCATTTGCACTGCTTATAAAATACTGCCCCTTTGGTCATGGTAGTAGAGCGCTTGGACCCGGCAGTATAAATGCACCAGATTTGGCATAATCTACCATCGCCACAGACCCATTTAAAAAATAGACTCTCGCACTGGTAACCAGAACGACGCCCCAACTTTATGACTTTTTCCCAATTATTTGTTGCCGGTATCTTCACCCTGGTCATCGGCTCCCTGATTTTCACCCGTTTCCGCCCGTCGCTGGTTTTTACCTCGGCCGCTGGAGCATGCTTCCTGAGTGGGCTGGTACCGGCAGAATCAGTACTACAAAAGGGTGCCAACCCGGGCTTGGTGACATTGATTACGCTGTTATTGGTGTCGGTGGGGCTGGAGAAAGCGCGTTGGCTAAGGGCGATTTCCGAGGGGCTGATCAATGGTTCGTTGAAGGCCAGCTTGCTACGGCTTACCGCCGCAACGGCGTTGAGTTCGGCCTTTCTTAATAATACCGCGGTGGTGGCCGCATTAGCATCCAGCATCAAGGGGCAGCGGCGTTTACCCGCGGCCAAGTTGTTGTTGCCACTTTCCTATGCGGCCATTCTCGGCGGCACCCTCACCCTGATCGGCACTTCCACAAACCTGATCGTGAATAGTTTTGTGTTGGACCGAGGCCTGCCCAGCCTGGAGTTCTTCGCTTTTCTGCCGGTGGGACTGGCCGCAGCTCTGGTGGGATTGGCGGTACTGTTACTGTGTAATCGTCTACTTCCGGAGGGGACAGTAACTGAGGAGCCGGTGACTGAATACCTGCTGGAGGCGGAGGTAGTGGCCGATTCACCTCTGGACGGCAAAAGCGTCGAGCAGAATCGTCTGCGCCGCTTGGAGACGCTCTACCTGATCGAGATAGTGCGTGGAAATCAAGTGATCAGTCCGGTGGCGCCGTCGGAGGTTATTCGCTGCGGGGACAAGCTGATCTTCAGTGGTGATGTACGCGACCTTGGGCGTTTGCAGGATATTGAGGGCTTGCGCCTTTTTGCGCTGGAAGATGAGAAGCTGGACCTGAATCTCACCGAAGTAGTGATTACGCCCAGTTCCAGCATACTCGGCCAATCTCTTAAGGGCTGTAATTTTCGTACGCGTTTTGATGCCGCAGTAGTTGCTATGCGCCGCGGTGGTGAACGGCTGTCGGGCAAGCTGGGGGAGATAGAGCTGCGCGCAGGAGATGCACTGTTGCTGGCGGTTGGGCCGGACTTCCGGCACCACCTGAATATTGATAAGAATTTCTATGTAATCAGTGGCACCGAGGTTCGTCGGGACCTGTCCCGACGAGACAACTGGTTACTGGGGTTGGGCTTTGCTTTGGTAGTGGCTGGAGCAGCGCTTGGCTACTTCTCGTTACTAAAGGGGTTGGTGGTGCTGCTTGGCGGCATGATTGGTCTTGGTATCGTATCGACCACAGAGTTACAGCGACGCTTTCCTTTTCAAATATGGTTGATTATTGCCAGTGCCCTGGTATTGGCGGAAGCTTTTGCCGGCAGCGGCTTGGCAGATACTCTGGCTGGAGGCCTGCGGAATCTGTTTTCTGACTGGGGGCCGCTGGCCGGCCTGGTGGGAATATTTTTACTGACTTTGGTGTTGACCGAATTGATGACCAACAATGCCGCCGCTGCTCTGGCTTTCCCTCTGGCCTGGAGCTTGGCAGAAAGCTTTGGGGTGAGCTGGATGCCCTTTGTAATGGCAGTGGCCTATGGGGCCAGTGCCAGCTTTTTGACTCCCTTCGGTTATCAGACCAACCTGATAGTACAAAACCTGGGGGGTACCACCTACGGGATTTCCTGCGTGCTGGGTTGCCCCTTACCATTGCTTATTCATTGACTGTTCTGGTTTTAGTGCCAATCGTATTTCCCTTTGAGAGTTGAAGCCTTTGAAATCTGAATTGGATAATACGAATCGTTGGTTGGTCGTTGAAGAGGGGCCAAACCCCTCTACGGATTATTTTGTTCTGCCTTATTTACGTAAGAAAGGAGGGCAAGTACAGAGACTGCTTTTCTGTGATCTGCCTGGTGGCGGTGAGCTAGAGGGTGTTGGGATTATATTTGTACGCTATATTCCCAGGCAGTGGCAGTACCTGGTTCGTAAAAATCTAAGCAAGCTGTCCGCGGTGCATTTATTTATCGATGATGACTTATTTGATTGGTCAGCTTTTGCTGGTCTGTCCCCCCGGTATCAATTGAAGATTTTGCATTACAGCTGGTCGCGACAATGGTGGCTGAAGTCAATAAGCGCCGGTTTGTTGGTTTCAACGCCATATTTGTATCATAAGTACCAACAGTGGTCTCCTGAATTACTACAGGCGGAGCCAATGGATGTGAAAAGGGATCAATCCTTAACCATTTTTTATCATGGTTCAGCATCTCATATTGGGGAGATTCGTTGGCTGGTTCCGGTATTTCAGGAGGTAATCCAGAGAAATTCACATCTGAATTTCGAAATTATCGGTGATGGGCGTATAAATAAGCTCTTTCGAGGGGTATCTCGTGTACAAGTAATACACCCTATGAAATGGCCAACCTATTTATCCATGATGCGAAGGCCTGGTCGCACTATTGGATTGGCTCCGCTGCTTGATTCGTCATTCAATAAAGCCAGATCCTACACCAAGTTTTTTGATATCACACAGGCGGGTGCGGTGGGTATTTATGCGGAAGGTGAAATCTATGGCCGGGTGATTCGTCATCAGAAAAATGGCTTACTTTTGCCAATGCAAGCATCCGCCTGGGTGGAGGCTATTTTACGCTTAGCAGAAGATAAACCTTTGCGGGAAAAATTATTAACCGGAGCGGAACAGTGTCTTTAATAGGATATTGCTCGTTCGGACTTCGCCAATTACATAACCTGGAACATTTTCTGGGGGCTCCCTGTCAATATGTGTTATCAAAACCTGGCAGGAATGTTACCCAAATGGTTGGTTGGGGGCTAAAGGCAACTGCGGCTAAGGCACAGCGTATGGCTGGCCGGGCAAACCTACCTTATGCCAGTATTGAGGATGGTTTTTTACGCTCTCTGGGATTAGGTGTAAATGGAGCGCAACCTCACAGTCTGATTGTTGACAATACAGGCATTTATTACGATGCCTCTCGCCCGAACGATCTTGAATCACTGATCAAAAATGCTCGTTACACAACTACAGAGTTAGAACGAGCGGTGAAAGGTCTTAACCTTTTACGAGGCCATCGGTTGTGTAAATACAATACCTCTATTGACACTCCCTTGAATTGGTCGGTGAACCAATCTCGTGTATTGGTTGTTGATCAAACAAAAGGTGATGAATCTGTCCGTGGAGGATTGGCTTCGGAACAGCATTTTAAGGAAATGCTGGAAGGCGCTATCTTTGAAAACCCTAAAGCTGAGATTGTTGTAAAGATTCACCCCGATGTGATTACAGGAAAAAAACAAGGCTATCTAAGGGATCTGGCTGAGGAAAAAGGTTGTAGGGTAATAGCCGAGGATATTTCACCCTGGGCGATATTTGACCGAGTTGAAAAAGTCTATGTGGTGAGTAGTCAGCTGGGATTGGATGCCCTTATCGCAGGTAAAGAAGTACATTGTTATGGCCTGCCTTTTTATGCCGGTTGGGGGTTGACCAAAGATCGTCAAAGTTCAGAGCGTCGCGGTATTGAGCGTACTCTGGCAGAAGTTTTCCATGCAGCATATTTGCAATATTGCCGATACATTAACCCTTACACTGGTCGAAAGTGTGAATTTGAAGATACAGTTAAACTGATAGCGGAACAAAAAAGGCAGTGGAATCGGTTCAGGGGGAATTGGCAGGGTATTGGGTTTTCACCCTGGAAGCGTGGGTTTATCCCCAGGTTTCTTGGAGGTAAGGCCAGGGTGGACTTTTCCAGGCTACATACGCAAGTGCAAAAGCTGGAAGCCAACACCAATATTTTGATTTGGGCAAATCGAGCATCAAATAGCTTGAAGGAGGACTGTAGTAGTTCGAATTTAAATTTGTGGAGAGTGGAAGATGGTTTCCTGCGCTCTGTCGGTTTGGGGGCAGATTTGGTCTCCCCTAACTCTTTGGTCTTCGATTCCCGAGGTATCTATTTTGATGCCCGATATCCCAGTGATCTTGAGTTTTTGTTAAATACAGAAAATTTTTCAGAGCCCTTATTGGAGCGTGCTAGAAAGCTCTGGAAGATATTAGTTGAAAAAGGCCTGACAAAATATAACGTTAGCGGTAATAAAGTAGTCTCTAGCACTGATATTTGCAAAAATAAAAAAGTGATTCTAGTTCCTGGGCAAGTAGAAAGTGATGCATCCATCGCCTACGGCTCCCCAAAGATAACGACTAATTTTTCACTGCTTGAGAGAGTGAGAAGGGATTGCCCTGGTGCATATATTATCTATAAACCACATCCTGATGTAGTTGCTGGGGCACGTATTGGTGCGTTGCCGGCAAGTGCTCAATCTCTGTATGATTCCTTACTGGAAGATGGTGATATTTCCTCACTTCTGGATGATATCGATGAGGTGCATACACTTAGTTCACTTAGTGGTTTTGAGGCTTTATTACGCGGGATCAGAGTTGTGACCTACGGATTGCCCTTTTATGCAGGCTGGGGGCTCACAGAAGATAAACTTATTAACAATCAAGAGCTGATTGAGGAAGACTTACTTGGCTTTAGAGTTCGTCGACAGCGTAATCTAAGTCTGGATCAGCTAATTGCTGCGACTTTGTTACTTTATCCAGTGTATATAGATCGAAATACTGGAGAGTATATTGATGCGGAAACGACAGTAGAGCTATTGCAGCGAGAGCGAGTGTCTGATAGGCGGGAGAACAGTTTTTTGAAGCTGTTTCGTTGGTATCGGAATAGGTTTCTACGTTATTGAATTTAGTGCTTTCCTTGTTTTTTTTGTAGGACTTGATGCCGGTTGTTCTATTAATTTCCTGACTTGTTAAAGAGGTAAATGGCTACTGTCATCCAGGTATCTATAGCTGATTTTTTTGAATTTATATCAGTTAAAGGAGGGGGGTAGGCTGGTGGGTATTTATCTTTCCTATAAGAGCGGTTGAGGATTTTTACTTCATTATAGTTTATATTGTTTCTATAGTTTCCTCCTGGTTCTTATCTATTACCATCGTTGTTATCCCGGCGACTTAATGGTTGGTAGCAAGGCGATGTCGGCTTTCATTCCATTCTCGATTTTTTATATTGCCAGCTATATGTTTTGTTTGTAGGTGTCAGCTTGGTTTTTATTAATAAAAAAATCATTGCTGCTGAAAGATAGCTTTTGGTAAGCAGGGTTGCATTATGAGGCGTTGCTGGTTTTCAGGCGTTTTTAAATTTCAACACAAGATTTACGATTGCGTAGAAGCTCCCGTTTGCTTTGTGCAATCGATTGCGATTTTTTGTTTTTATTCGTAGGTATTTTCGGGGGCGATTTCAGGTGTGTTGCAGAGCCCGGGGGTTAACGGCTTACTTTCTTTGATGTCGAGTATTTCACCTGGATATGCCAGTAATTTTTCTTTAGGAGAGGCGAAGTGTTTACTGTATTCGGGTGTGATGGCATATTTTTCCCCATGCTATAAGATCTCCATTTTGACGCTGCTGATATTTGGCGGGGAAATAGCTCAATCTCAAATTTTTATAAGTTCAACTCCAATTAACCTGTAATTAAGTGACGTTGATGATTAGCCGCGATTTTTATTCACCGGCCTCTCTTCTGAAACCGCTTCTATAGTTGATGAAAATAAGTCCCCTAATATTTCTTAGTATATCACTTGCGTGTACAGAGGAGCTTCTGGGGAAAGGGGTTGCTTACTCGTGTATCTATTGTTGGCCAGTCAGCCATGCCGAGTGGCACCCAAGAGAGGGCTATAGGAACTTGACTTTTGATGAGAAAATGCCTCACTGTGCAGTGTCTGCTAATTTAGGTTTTGTGGTATTGAAATGCGTAGGCAAGTTTCCATTCTCACCTTCTACACTTGCTTGCCAACAAGTTGTATTGCGCCAGCTTATTGATACTCAAGAATAGGTCAATTTATGTCTGCTGCAGTATTCCTACAGGGACCTCACGGCCCCTTCTTTGCCCGGCTGGCAAAGAAGCTGTCTGAGTATGGTGTGGTCACCCACAAAATCAATTTAAACGGTGGTGACCGTTACTTTGCCTGGGCTGACTTCCAGGTAAACTTCACAGGCATTGAGGATGACTGGCCATTCTTTTTCCGCCAGTACCTTCTGGAGAATGGAGCCAAAGCCGTGTTCGTCTATGGGGACTGCCGGCGCTATCACGCCAGAGCTCGAGAGATCTGTAAGTCTCTTCAAATTCCCTTTGCTGTATTTGAGGAGGGGTACTTACGCCCGGATTTTGTCACGCTTGAATGGGGCGGTGTGAATGCTTTTTCTCAGATGGACTGGTCCGAAGAAGCGATTAAGCAATATAAGCCCTGCGGACGCCAGCGGGGAGCTCCAATAGGGCAGACATTTTGGCATCGGGCACGGAACGCAATCTTATATTACCTGGCAATGCGCTTGGCGCAGCCTGAATTTCCTCATTATCGGCATCATCGCAACCGTGACTGGCTAGGGGAGGGTACGAGCTGGCTGCGCAGTTTTGCCCGTAAAGGGGTCTATAAGATCGCCGAACGTAAACTGACACCTCGGTTAACCACCGATCTAAGCCAGCGCTTCTTCCTGTTTCCCTTGCAGACTCGTGATGATTTTCAGCTGCGGGAGCATTCTGATTTGCTCTCTATAGAAAATGCTATTGATGTGGTGTTGAAATCATTCGCTGAAAATGCCGCCGGCGACACTGTGGTGGTCATCAAGCACCACCCAATGGACCGGGGGTTTTGTCATTATCAGAAGCTGATTGATGTGTTGGCGCGACGGTATCAGATTGTTGGCCGGGTTATCTATTGCCATGATTTGCACCTGCCAACTTTGCTGGATCATGCCAGGGGAGTTGTGACGATCAATAGCACGGTAGGTATCTCGGCGCTGTTGCACAAGGTTCCTACCAAGGTGCTTGGCCGAGCACTGTACGACATACCGGGAATAACACACCAGGGCAAGCTCGCCAACTTTTGGTCAGAGCCAGAGGCGGTGGATTTCGCCTATTTTCAACGTTTTCATACCTACCTCTATGAGCTGACTCAGGTCGATGGCAGTTTCTCCAAAGATATCGACATGACCATTGAAGGGGTGCAAAGAAACCTTGAGTCAATCGCTGCACTCGCTGTTCCACAGGCGCCGCACAGTGAAGCGAACGGAACGGATGATGGTTGAAACCCGGATCTTTCAATAAGCGCTGTTGCCATTGCCTCTTTCCCGTAGCTAAAAGGTGGGGGTAGATGTGAAGTCACAGTTGGAGCGGTCACTATTTGTTTAAAAAATAGGCTGATCTAAGTCGGCTAACCTGTTAGACTGCGCGGCCTTTTGACCCGCCGCTCCGGTCCCGCGATAGGGACTTTGGCTTCAAGTGAATTCCGAAATGACCGATACCCCAAAACCGGCCGGCTTCGACCAGCTGGGCTTGCCGTCTGAAATCCTCAATGCCATCGAAAAGCTTGGTTATGAGACCCCATCCCCAATTCAGGCGCAAACTATCCCTTCTTTGATGGAGGGCCGCGATGTACTGGGCCAGGCGCAGACCGGCACCGGTAAAACTGCTGCCTTCGCCTTGCCACTATTGTCCCAACTGGACCTTAAAGACCGCCGCCCTCAGGCTCTCGTACTGGCACCGACTCGAGAATTGGCAATCCAGGTGGCTGAGGCGTGCCAGTCTTATGCTTCCAAGCTGAAAGGCTTCCACGTCGCCCCCATCTACGGTGGTGCAGATTATCGTGGCCAGATGCAGCAGTTGAAGCGCGGAGTGCAGCTGGTGGTGGGAACCCCGGGCCGGGTGATGGACCATATGCGTCGTGGCTCCCTGGACCTATCCAACCTGCGTACTCTGGTGCTGGATGAAGCCGATGAGATGCTGCGTATGGGCTTTATTGATGACGTGCAGTGGGTGCTGGAACAGATTCCTGAAGAGCGTCAGATCGCTCTCTTTTCTGCCACTATGCCCAAAGAGATTGCCCGAATTGCCCGCGAGCACCTGCAGGAACCGGTTGAAGTCAAAATACGTGTTAAAACTGAGACTGCCGAGACTATTCGCCAGCGCTACTGGCCGGTAGGCGGCCTGCACAAGCTGGACGCACTGACCCGTATCCTCGAAGCAGAGCCGGTGGATGCCACAATCATTTTCGTTCGCACCAAGAACAGCACTGTGGAGCTTGCGGACAAGCTGGCGGCGCGGGGCTTCGCTAGTGCCGCTCTGAATGGCGATATGGCGCAGAACCTGCGTGAAGGGGTGATCGACAAGCTCAAGAAAGGCAAGCTCGATATCGTTGTAGCCACCGATGTGGCGGCGCGTGGCCTGGATGTAAAACGCATCAGCCATGTAATCAACTATGACATCCCCTACGATACGGAAGCTTATATTCACCGTATCGGCCGGACAGGCCGCGCCGGTCGCGAAGGTGATGCCATCCTGTTTGTGGCTCCGCGTGAGCGCCGCATGTTACGGGTTATCGAAAAAGCGACCAAGAAGCCTATCGAGAAGCTGGAATTGCCCAGCGCCGACGCAGTCAACAGCGCCCGCATGCAGCGTTTCCGCGAGCGTATTACTGCGACCCTGGAAGGCCAGACCGACTTGGCTCCCTACCGTCAGCTGGTAGAAGAGTTCCTGGCGCAAAACGATGTGGACCCGTTGGATGTCGCCGCAGCACTGGCTTCGATGGCCCAGGGTGACCAGCCACTGCTGATCAAAGAGCAGGAGCCCAGGCAGCGCCGTGAGAGACCTGAGCGCGATGCAGACTTCGAAGGGCGTGGACGCAAGAAAGGCGGTTATGAGAAAGACCGCAAGATGCCCCCACCGGATGAAGGCCTGGAGCGTTACCGTATCGAAATCGGTCGCGAGCAAGGCGTAAGACCGGGCAGTATTGTTGGTGCAATCGCCAATGAAGTAGAGCTGGATAGCTCCTACATTGGCCGGATTGAGATCTACCCGGATTTCACCACAGTAGATCTTCCCTCTGGAATGCCCAAGGAAGTCTTCCAGCACTTGAAGAAAGTGCGTGTGGCTGGAAAGCCGATGAAGATTTCCCGTTTTGACGAGGCCGGTGCAAAGCCTAAGGCTAAGCCAAAAGGCAAGCCCAAGGGTAAGCCGAAGAGCAAGCCCAAGTTCAAGCGGGAAAATAGCGGGGAGTAATTAAGCCCCATAAAAAAACGGCGCAATTAGCGCCGTTTTTTTATTTGATCAACCGCTAAGGATTGATGCTTCTTCCCAGTCTTCCCTCTCTATCGCTGTGGCAGCATACGGGTCAGGGTTGTGTCGCGCTTTACAAAGTGATGCCACAGGGCTGCGGCGATATGCAGGCCAACCAATACCAGCAGTGCCGGCCACAGAACGTCCTTGTGCAGGAAAGCGAGCTGTTTGCCCAAATCTGGATTTTTCTCCAGCAGGCGCGGCAGTGCGAAAAGGCCAAAAAATTCAGTATCGCGGCCAAACAGTTGGCGCATGACAATACCGGAAACCGGCATAGCCAAAAGAACCAGGTAGAGAGCGCCGTGTGTCAGTTTGGAGAGGGCTTTCTGCCAGGTGCTTCCCTGGATCTGTGGGCGCTTGTGACGTGCACGCCAGTAGAGGCGCACAGCTAGCAGCATCAATACCGCGACACCTAATGAGAAATGCAGGCGTACAAACCAGCCGCGCATGGGATCTTCCCGGTCGTAGAACTCATGTAACTCCACGGCCCCCCAGACGGCCAGAAGTAGAATGACAAACAGCCAGTGCAAGCCCTTGCTGACGGAATTCCAGCCTTCGCTTGATGTTGACATAGGTAAATCTCCTGTAAAAACTCTGCCCCATTGAGGGCTGATCGTATCTGGTGGGTGTGTGTACCCACTCCCGTTATATCTCTGTGGCTGATCCGGCCTGTCGACTCTCGGATCCAGTGGCGGCGCGTATGCCCTTCAAGTGGGAAAAACAGGTATCCCGTGCGGTTTGCAGAAAGTCGGCCAGGTAGGCCTGCTCCAGCATTTCTTCACGCACCGCAGCATACAAAGTACTCCAAAGGCCCTTTTCCCCCAGGCGCAGTTGTGCAATAAATCCCTTTTGCAGGTACTCATGCAAGGCCCAGTCGGGCAGGGCACAGACACCGCGGCCACTGGCCACCAGCTGCACCATCATAACTGTCAATTCAGCCGTGCGCACATCTTCGGGCTCGATGCCTGCCGGGTCGAGAAAATACTGGAAGATATCCAGGCGTTCGCGCTCCACCGGATAGGTAATCTGCACTTCTCCATCTATATCCTCGGGGGTGACCCAGCGTCGTTTGCCATTCTGTAATAGCGGGTGATTACGGTTTAGCGCCAGGCACATTTCAAAACTGAACAGCGGATAGTAGTGAACGCCTTTCAGCTCCGTATCCGGGTTGGAGGTGACCACCAGATCAAGGTCGCCGCGTACCAGCGCCGGTAGCGGAGCGAAGTGAAAGCCGCTGCAAAGGTCCAACTCTACCTCGGGCCAGTCATCGCGATAGGTATTTAGTGTTGGCATCAGCCACTGATAGCAGCTGTGGCATTCGATAGCGATATTCAGGCGGCCCGACTGCCCTGAGGCCAGGCGCGCCAGATCTCTCTGGGCGACGGCTACTCGCGGTAGTATGTCGTCGGCAAGTTGGAGTAGGCGCAGCCCGGCACTGGTAAAACGCAGTGGGCGTGATTTACGGACAAATAGCGGCTGTTCGTGTCGTTCCTCCATTTCCCGGAATAAATGAGACAGGGCCGATTGGGTCAGGTGCAGTCGCTCGGCAGCCCTGACCAGGCTGCCGGTCTCACGCAAAGTGCAAAGGGCGCGTAGTTGGCGCAGTTCAATCATCTTTAGATTTATTCATGTTAATTGCAAAAAATATGAAATTGATTGAATAACATTGTGCCTACACAATCAAGTCTGAATTATCGCGGAGGGTGTGGCCGGATCTGGAACCGGCGATGCTCCCCCTCACAGGAATGGACTTGGTAATTAGAGACATGGCGCAGGCACATATTCTTGGCTATCCCCGTATCGGGGCCAATCGCGAACTGAAAAAAGCCCAGGAGGCATACTGGCGTGGGGATACGCCTCAGCAACAGCTACTGCAGGTGGGAGCGGAAATCCGTCGGAGCAACTGGCAGGCACAGAGTGATGCCGGCCTGGATTTGGTGACGGTGGGTGATTTTGCCTGGTACGACCAGGTGCTTAATCACTCTCTTATGTTTGGAGTGGTGGCCGATCGCTTCTCTGAAGGTGCCGCCGGCAACAAGCTGGACCAATACTTCCGTTTGGCACGTGGTCGTGCCCCCTCAGGACAGCCGGTGGCTGCCAGTGCCATGACCAAATGGTTTGATACCAATTACCATTACTTGGTGCCTGAATTTTCAGCTGGGCAGGTATTTTCCCTGGACAGTGAGTGGCTGCTGGAAGAAGTGCGCGAAGCCCAGGCCCAAGGTCACAAAGCTAAACCGGTAGTCATCGGCCCTTTGACTTATTTGTGGCTGGGAAGGGGTGTTGATAATGCTTTGTCACTGCTGCCAGGCCTGTTGCCTTGCTATGCCAAGCTGTTGTCACAGCTAGCCGATCTGGGGGTGGAGTGGGTACAGGTTGATGAACCAATTCTGGGCTTGGATTTGCCGGATGAGTGGCGCTCAGCATTCAACAGTGCTTATGAGGAGCTCCGTACAGCTTCAGGTAACCTGAATTTGCTGCTGGCAACGTACTTTTCACCACTGCGGGAAAACCTGAACCTTGCCTTCTCGTTGTCGGTGGAGGGAGTACATATTGACTGTGTGCGTGCACCTGAAGAATTAAATACTGCAGTGAAACATACTGGTGAGAAGCAAGTGCTGTCTGTCGGTGTGGTGAATGGGCGTAATATTTGGCGTGCCGATCTGGAGAAGTGGCAGCGCACACTGAAGCCTCTGGTGGAGAAGCTTGGCGACCGCCTGTGGATCTCGGCCAGCTGTTCACTGTTGCATAGTCCGGTTGACTTGAATACCGAAGTCACTCTCTCAGTAGAGCAAAAACAAAAGCTCGCCTACAGCCGCCAGAAACTGACTGAGCTGGCGCAGCTGCAGCAACTCCTGAAACAAAATATTAGTGCGGTTGCAGACAACCCGAAACATGACGGACAGAGTTGTCCGGTTGCTGAGCAGCTGCAGGGTACCTGGCGGGGACAGCGCTACCTGGAGCGCGCACCGGTACAGGCTGAGCGCTGGCAGCTGCCCCTGCTACCCACTACGACTATTGGATCATTCCCCCAGACTGATTTACTGCGTAAGGTTCGCCGCCAGCACCGCAATGGTGAAATCAGCGAGGGGGATTATCTCGATCATTTGCGGGCGGAGATTGCCGAAGCAATCCGTCGCCAGGAAATCCTTGGCCTGGATGTTCTGGTTCATGGCGAGGCCGAACGCAACGATATGGTGGAATATTTTGGGGAGCAGCTGGATGGTTTTGTACACACTGGCAACGGCTGGGTACAGAGTTACGGTTCCCGCTGTGTGAAGCCGCCGATTATTTTCGGTGATATCTCCCGCCCACAGGCCATGACTGTGGAGTGGAGTAGTTATGCGCAGAGCCTCACCAATAAGCCGGTGAAAGGTATGCTGACAGGTCCGGTGACAATTCTAAACTGGTCCTTCCCGCGGGAGGATATTCACCGCAGTGAGAGTTGCCTGCAAATTGCTAAAGCACTGCGTGAGGAAGTCTTGGATCTGGAAGCTGCAGGCATAGGTATTATCCAGATTGACGAGCCGGCCCTGCGTGAAGGCGTACCGCTGAGAAAGTCTGGGCACACAGATTACTTTTCCTGGGCTGTAGGCTGCTTCCGTTATACCTGCAGTGAGGTGAAAGCGGAAACGCAAATCCATACTCATATGTGCTATAGCAACTTCAATGCAATTATGGATGCGATTGTGTCTCTGGATGCGGATGTGATTACTATCGAATCTGCACGTTCCGACTTACGCCTACTCACTGCTTTTGCCGATAGGAGCGATGGCTATCCCAATGAAATTGGACCGGGTGTATACGATATTCACTCCCCCAATGTGCCCGAGCGGGCAGAATTAGTGGATCGCTTAAAGAAGATTGCTGAGGTAGTACCGGTGGAGAGGCTTTGGGTGAACCCGGATTGCGGCCTCAAGACCCGCAGTTGGGCAGAGGTTGGGTCATCCCTGTTGAATATGGTGGAGGCTGCGCGGGCAGTGCGATCCGAGCTGGCCTGATACAGGGTAGCGGCATTGATTGTCGAATTTACCTGGTAAAAAAACCGGAAGAGGTATTTCTCCCGGTTTTTTTATAGGCGGGCCAATAATTTCTAGTCTTTTACGGCAACAGTTGTAGTGCCATTTAACTCAAAAGGCACTGAGGGGTGGAAGGGTTTAATACCCAGAGCCTTATACAGCTCATCCGGGCGATACAGGTTTTGCCCCTCAATTACGAGAGCTGCACGGCGCAGAGCGGTAATATCCTCAAGCGGGTTGCCCTCCAGCAATACCAGATCCGCATTCTTCCCTACAGAAATACTACCGGTGTATTTATCAGCCCCCATTACCTGAGCCGGGATCAGGGTAGCGGTGCGCAATACATCGATGGCTGGAATACCGGATTTGGCATAGAGCTCTAATTCTCGCAGCAGGGTGAAACCGGGAATCCCATCGGAGCCGGCGACCATGGTGACCTTGTGCTCGTGCAGTTTACGCACCATATCCAGCAGGGCCTCTGCAGACATATCGTAGGCATGGCGGTGCTCCGGTTTTACGTCCAGCTCTGCGCCGACAAAATAGCGGCGTATATTGGCTGGCAGGTGCTCGGCAACATTGGCAAATTCCGGGTCCATCTTTCCGGGCTGGCGTAAAAGCATGGATTTAAAAACGGTGGTAGTAGCATCCACAACGGTGCCCTTTTCGGCCAGCTTATCCAGAAATGCCGCTACTTCTTCGCTGTCCAGGTCAAGTTCATGGGCGTGCTCGCCAATCTCGGTGAAGCGTAGTCTTTTACGGGTATCGATCTTGCCCATAAAGTTGAGGAACAACATGTTGATATGCTGGATCTCATCGAAGCCAGCATCGATAGCTTCCTCGGCAGTCATAAAGGCCGGAATATGGCCGGACAAGCGCATATCTTTACTGTGGATATGCTCTGCCAGTGGGGCAATCCACTCGGGCTCCATGGAGCTGTAAGTTTTGATCTGCTGATAGCCTCGCTCTGAATACCAGTCGACGATCTCCTTGGCTTCTTCCAGGCTGTTGGCAGTTTTGCCCATGCGCATGGCGTTTTCGCTCTCCCGGTCCATAAAGCCTGCGCGGAACATATCACCGCCGATGATCTGTTCGGATTCATAAAGTTCGGAGATTCGTGTCACGGCTTCATGAGTATTGCCTATATCGCGCACATTGATAATACCTGCAGCCATATTTAGGGTGCCATCGGTTGCAGATAAATGCGCATGCATATCCCACAGGCCGGGAATCAGGGTGTGGCCCTTGGCGTCAATCTTGGTGACGCCTTTCATTTTAATTGGGCGACTGCTGATCTTACTGATCTTGCCGTCCTCCACCAGGACATGGCGCTGTTTTTGCAGCTTCCCAGCTTCTACGTCCACCACATTCACGTTGCTAAGCAGGATGGGCTGTGAAGAGGTATGGGTATGTTTGACTGCAATATCCTGCAGGTATTTATCTGCAGCGGCTACTTGGTGTTTCTTGAGGACTTCCAGATGGGATTTGTCCCATCCCTCGCGGAGAATCGCAAACCAGCCGCCTTCGTCAGCGGCAAATAACTCGCCTTCTTCATCATACCAGCTCAATTCAGGGGTAAAGCCCAGTCCACTCACGCCATATAGGTAAACCTTTTTCTTTTGTGGTCCTTGCTGCACTGTTAATTCGTCGAGTTTGTGCAGTCGCGCCTGCCCCTGAGGTAGCAGGGGGATGATATGGTCTTCATCAACAAGTAAGGCTTTTACCAACTGGGTTTGTACGGCCAGAGTACTGTTTTTGGGGATATAAAATTGGTCTTCAGAAGTTTTTGCGCTGCCATTTTCATCCGAACCTTTCCACTTGGCTATGCCGTCTACCAGGAAAAACTCTTCATTAACCGGCGCGCCAAAAGGACTGATACCTTCAATCGTAAGTTTTTCCAGCATTTCGCTGTCACCGATGGTAAAGCTTTCTTTTAAACTCAAACGGCGATTGTTCCAGCCAAGTTTTAATTCTCCAGTAACTTGGTTACCGTCTTGCTCGATAATTTCAGAGCCGGCAATGCCTTCTTTATCATAAAATTTATATTCGATAGATTTTGCGTAGGACGGATTGGCTGTCGCCAATAGGGTTGCTGTGACAACGGCTGAGAGTCTGGATATTTTCATGATTAAAGCCTTCCCTTTCTTTTGTTTGGGGGGCAGGTTGGCTTTTTTTTAGCGACTGGGCAATAGTGGGGGACTGTTTTTTAATACTTGCTTCAATATATGCGATGGAGTGAAAACTAAGTGCGGCAGGACGTTGGGGGTAAGCGGTGGGGTATCCACCGCCTATAACTCGAGCTACTTTCCGAGGCTCAAAACCCTATGAAACCATCTCGGGAAAGGTTCACGTTACCTTCAGCGCGTACAACGATGTTATCTTCAATTCGCACTCCTCCGTAGGGGCGGAAGTCTTCCACTTTATCCCAATTTACCTCAGCGGCGAGATCAGTTGCTTTTAATTCATCCAACAGGCTATCGATAAAGTAGAGGCCGGGTTCAATAGTAAATACCTGGTTTTCCTCAATCGTACGACTGGTACGCAGGAAGGGGTATTCTGCAGGTGGGGGTGTAGTGCCACCTTCGGGCCCGCTTTGGAAGCCACCTACATCGTGTACCTGCAGACCGAGGAAGTGCCCCAGGCCATGCGGCATAAAGGGGCGAGTTAGCCCGGATTCCACCGCGCCCTCTGCAGAAGTTTTGATCACTCCAAACTGTGCCAGTAACTGACCTACTTTCAGGTGGCACTGCCGGTGAAGGTCGGGGTAGGGCAGGCCCGGCTTGAGGCCATTGACCAGCTCCAGCTGTTTCTCATCCATGGCGGCCAGTAGCTGCGCAAATTCGCTATCAGCGTAGGCATAGGTACGGGTGATATCGGAGCAGTAACCGTTGCAGTCGGCACCGGCATCTATCAGGAAAGTCCTCAGTTCAGCTTCCGGTAGGCGCTGGGTGGAAAGGTGGGTGTAATGCAGTATGGCTGCGTGTTCATTCAGGGCGACAATATTTCCGTAGGGCATACGGTTCTCGCCCTGACCGGCAGCACTCAGATAGGCCTGGTTGATCTCAAATTCACTGGCTCCGCTGCGGAAGGCCTGTTCAGCAGCTTGGTGCCCAGCTACCGCAATACGGTTTGCTTCGCGCAGGCAGGCAATCTCGTAAGGTGTTTTGTAGGCACGCGCCCAATGCAGGTGGTTGATCAGCAACTCGGGATTGTCACTGCCTAAGGGCCAGCCCTGGAGCCTGTCACCCTCACCAATAAAGGCGGTATTCTCAGCATTTAGGAACTCTTTGGCTTCTGCGGGCTTACTCAGCAACTCTATATCGTAGAACTCGCTCCAAAAAGTCTTGGGAGCGGGGGGTACATAGTGCCAAAAGTCTACGGGGCGGTAGAACAGTAGTTTGGGCTTTTGCCCGCGCCGATAAATCACCCAGCTATGCGGATTATCAGTGACAGGCACCAAGGCTTTGAAGTGGGGGTTGACCTTGAAAGGGTAAGGGTTGTCATCCAGAAACTGCATCTTTGGTGCACCACTGTACACATTGAGGCTGTCGAAGCCGCATTCCCCCAATATCTCATCGTACCGGCGGCTTAGTGTGGCGATATGATCTGCGTAAAGGTTTTTATCCATGTTCTCCCCGGGATGGATCGCTGAATCTACAAGTCGGCATAGTGTATAGTCTGAAGTCTGGATATTTGGCCTGAAATTCGACCATGGAAAAGAAGATACTGCTGACTGATTGCCCCGATGATAAGGGGCTGATCGCGAAGATTACCAATATTTGCTACAAGCACCAGCTCAATATCATTAAGAATGACGAGTTTGTAGATCGGGAAAGGGGCCGCTTCTTTATGCGCACCGCCCTTGAGGGGATCTTCAACGATACGACGTTCCTTGAAGACCTGGATATGACCCTGCCCCAAGGCGCCGAGCGGCTCCTGGTGTCTGCTGAGCGCAAGCGGTTAGTGCTAATGGTCACCCGTGAGCCCCATTGCCTGGGGGATATTCTGATGAAATGCTATTCCGGTGCGCTGGATGTGGAAATCACAGCGGTGATTGGTAATCACCCGGATCTAGCGGGTTTAGTACAAAAATTTGATATTCCATTCCACTGTGTGTCGGCTGAAGGGCTGGATCGCAGCTCACATGAGCAGCAGGTTGCTGCGCTGGTGGATGAGTACAATCCCGATTACCTGGTTTTGGCGAAATATATGCGTGTGCTCACCCCTGAATTTGTGGCCCGCTACAGTGGTCGTATTATCAATATCCACCACTCTTTCCTACCGGCCTTTATTGGTGCCAAACCCTACAGGCAGGCCTATGAGCGCGGGGTTAAAATTATCGGAGCTACTGCCCACTTTGTTACCAATGATTTGGATGAAGGGCCGATTATCGAGCAGGATGTGATCCATGTAGACCACGCTTATTCTGCAGAGGCAATGGCGGATGCGGGTCGGGATGTGGAAAAGCAGGTACTGTCTCGAGCCCTGCAGCTGGTACTGCAGGAGCGTGTGTTTATCCACGGAAATAAAACTGTGGTTTTCAAATAGAATAAGAAATGGGTGAGGTGAGGGTGAACCCTCCACATTTAAGCACTTTTGAGAAATTGGAGAGCGTCTACACGATGACTAATAATAAAAATTCTAACTGGCTTCCCCAGCCAAAGATAATGGTTAGTCTGGTGGTTACCTTATTTTTTGCAGCTTGCTCCAACCAAAAACCAATCCCGGGAATGAAGGACTCTTTCAATACTGAAATAGCACCTAATGGTGCAAAGCGTTTTACATTTACTGTAGAACGAAAGCGGCGTGATATTCTCGTACCGATAGAAGCCAACTCAGATTCTCAGCGCCGTATGCAAAGGCAACCCATAAGGCGGGGATCTATTCGCCGCGTAGAAGAGTACTTTGATTGGGCGCTAGAACAGAAAATGCTGGAAACAGGCTTTTGCGAGCAGGGGTATTTTGAGATTGAGCGAACTATTTCAGAGTATGGTGGCGAAGTAAGGGGAGAGTGCAGGGAAGGGGCTTTCTAGTAGCTGGCTTATATTTTACATTCAAAAAGGTGTATTAGGTAAATGGTTTACAGGAGGAATATTCAATAAGTGGTTCAGTTGTTGTTTCGGTTTAGTACTAAAAGTGTAGATAAGAATAATGAAGTACGAATCAATACTAGAGCAAGTCTCTACGCAGCAGATTATAGAAGTCTTTGACCTTATATCAGATATTATTTTCTGGGTAAAAGACGAGTCCGGTTATGTAGTCCATTGTAACCGAGAATTTATTGAGCACGTCGGGTGTAGATCTTTACATCAGGTGGTGGGGCGTTCGGATATGGATTTCTCCCCTTCTTACCTTGCTAAAAACTATATGCGCGATGATAAAAGGGTGATAGCGGGAGAGACGATCACAGATCGCCTGGAACTGAATATTGGTAAGTCCGGAGAATTAGTTTGGTTCACCACTTCGAAAAGGCCACTAAAAAGCCCCAGCGGAATAATTATAGGCACTTATGGAGTGGCTAGGGACCTGAAGGAAACGGTTAAAACGCTTTCTCGTATGGATAAACTAAAAAAACCCGTTGAATATATAAAAAATAATTATAACCAGTCAATTACTGTGGAGGATTTGGCAGAAGTGGCTAGCTTATCTGTAAGTGCGTTAGAGCGGCGTTTCAAAAAGTACCTGGAAAAGACTCCGATGCAGTTCGTCCGGGAAGTGAGGCTGGAGAATTCTCGCCGCATGTTGATAGAAACACAAAATCCCATATCAGAAATCGCATACCGGGTTGGTTTTACCTCTCATAGTTACTTCAGTAGACATTTCAAAGGTATGTTCGGCCAGCTCCCAGCTAGTTATCGTGAAGAGCTTCAGTCTCAGATTTAGAGATTAATCAAGCGAAGTATCCTTTGTTAATTTAGAGTGGCTGCCAATTTACCACTATCCTTGCAGGCTGGCAGCCGCCTATTTCATTTCCTTCAATAAAGCCAATTTTCGAATCCGATGTGATCACTTATCCTTAAAAACATGTGGTAATCCAGTCTTTGTCCAGATCTGTCTGTCCGCCTCAATTCTCCGCTATATCTAAAAACGCCGATTTTGTGTCATTACTGTCCCAGTTTTGATTACCTCTTCATCATTGTTTTTTCTTAGTGTTTTAGTGCTCAACAAATGAACTGTCTACTTGGGGTTTAGGGTCCCCTGGCAGTTATGCGCCAGCCCTCAATTAGGGGGCTGGCACTTTTTGAACCGCTGAGAGAAAAAATAGAAAGTTGGGATGCTATGAAAACAATTAATAAGAACAGCCGAGATACAGGGAATACCTGGACCAGAGAATTCAGGCGAAAATCCATAGTCTCTGCTATCTCGCTTGTAGTGAGTAGCATGGCGATCGCGGAAGATACTTCCGATTCTGATGAGAGAATAGAAGAAGTTCAAGTAATTGGAATCCTTGAGAGCTCTACCAGAAACCTCGAGATCAAGCGGGATTCCAATGCGATTGTGGATGCAATTACCGCGGAAGATGTGGGTAAGTTTCCTGATAAGAATGTTGCGGACTCTCTCCAGCGGGTTCCCGGGATAACCATCACTCGAAGCGGCGGTGAAGGTAACAGAGTTAGTATCCGTGGTACTAGTGATGAGTGGACTTTGACTCAGCTTAACGGGAATTATATTGCCACCTCTGATGGTGGAGCGCCATCTCGCAGCTTTAACTATACTTTGATGCCTTCCAATATGATCAGTAAAGTGGAGGTTTACAAGAGTCCGGAAGCCAGAATAGATGAGGGGGGATAGGCGGTACAGTTATTCTACATAGTCGCAAACCATTAGAAATGGATGCAGGCGAAGGAATAATATCAACAGAAACCACTTATTCAGATACAAATGAAAAGTGGGAACCTCAATACAGTGCGTTTTATTCTTGGAAAAATGAGAGTGAAACATTTGGGATTCTAGCTAGTTATACTAAACAGGATAGAACCGTTACTTCTATTGAGAACTATGCAAGTCATTGGCGTTTCCATTCTGACACAGTTGAAGGGGCCGAGCGTCCGGCAATAGTTGAGCAATCAACGGCTGGTGATGAAAATCCTGTAATTTACAACAATGTATGGGCTCCTAGAGCGATGGGGATTGGCAATCATGAGCAGGACAGAACCCGCGATGGTTACCAGATTACTACCCAGTGGCGACCGACTGAGCGTTTGGAGTTCGCCTTTAACTATTTTGGGTCTCAGTTGGGGTACGACACACGCAGTCAGAGCCTCACATTAGCGGAATGGAATGATAATCATAACCCCTATTACGGTATTGTGTTGGAGGGAGATACCGTAGTTGGCTATGGTAACGGTGATAATGGCTTTCTTAATGACGATAATTGGGGCGATGATGATGTCAATGGTGGGGTAAAAGTCGAGCGCGGTTTGATGTCTCCCCAGTTGACAGGCCAAGATAGTTATGGTGAGTCTGAGTCCCAAACTTTCGACTTTGAAGTAGTGTACCAAGGTGACTTCTATACTGCAGCGATAAATGTTGGACGTAGCTCAGCTGAAGGCGGTGTTTCCGAACGGATCATGGCTAATATGGATGCTCGTAATGGCTCCATAAATAGTTGGTACTGGAGCATTGCTGATGGTAAGCCAAGTTATGAAATTTCTACTGATCTCACATCAGATAGAGAAGCATATCCCTACTATGATTGGTTCAGTTCTGATGCCACTCAAAATAGGGACCGGGAAGACTATTATCAGCTAGATCTTGGATTTGATACGGATTGGGGCGGGATCACCAAAGTCTATGTGGGCACAAAATACCGTGATCATGAGGCCAAATCTCTAAGAGATACTTTCTTATGGGATGATGGTATCTCAGATAATGGTGGTTATCGTGGATGGTTGTCTGGAACCGAATGGTTCCACAACCCTGATTTCCATCCGGACACTTCTATTCTTTTGGGTAGCGGAGTGGTCGATAACAGTGCGGGTGGAACTGGAGCTATTGATTACCTGCCATTTGATATTGATGCACTGAAAGAGTATGTCAGTGATAATTTTACGCGTACGGTTGTTCCTGTCCTATCCGGTACTTACACCATTGAGGAAAAGATATTCTCCCTTTATGCTCAGGCAGACTTTGAATGGAGTGCTTTCCGCGGTAACTTTGGCGTCCGCTATGTTAATACAGATTTAACCACTTCGACATATGACGACATTATTGGTCAAGAGACTGATATTACCAATGCTAATAATCGCAGTGCTGATAGCGACAATTTCTTACCGAGTTTAAATGTTGCATGGGATCTAACTGAAGATCTAGTACTGCGATTTGCGGCTGCGAGAACAATGTCGCGGGTTAGTTATGCAGATTTAGGGCAGGCAGAGTCTTATGGCCCCCTGTAAATATCAATTCCCCGGATTCCTGGACTGGCCGCGGGAGCGGCACCTCCACTAATACAGGATTGGAAGCCATGATGTCCAATCAGTTTGATTTGGGGATTGAGTGGTATTACGCTGATGGCTCTGCACTTGGTGCTACTTTGTTTAGCAAAGACATCAGTAATCTTCCTGTCACTACGACTGAAGTTGTCTTGCGTGAACACAACTGTTGTAACGGGCTGATCGAAGTCGATATGAGCACTAAAACTGGAGGTGCGGAGGCGACCTCGCAGGGTCTTGAGTTATTTGCACAGCATGCATTTGAGAGTGGTTTCGGTGTAATGGCTAATTATACCTACACCGATACGAGTACCTCTGATGTCTTTGTTGATGATGTAGAGACTGACGCAGAAATTCCCGGTACGGCGAAGCACCAGTACAACCTTTCCGGTTATTATGAGAATGATATGTACAGTGTCCGTGCATCCTATAATTGGAAGGATGATCGGGCTGGTGGTCTTCATCAGGGCTACAATTTGTATGATAAAGCCTATGGGCAGCTTGATATTAATGCCAGCTATAACCTTAATGAAAACCTTAATTTCACGGCATCTATTATTAATCTAACGGAAGAGAAAACAGAAGGTTTCTGGAAGCAGGAAAACCGAATGACCTATTACAATTACTCTGGGCGTCGCTTATATATCGGAGCTAATTACAAATTCTAATTCCTCGTTGATCGCGCTTTTCGAGCATAACGTTATTCGCTATGCTCGATTTTTCTACTTCTGTAAGGTGGCAAATACACAAGGTCATCTTTATATCGTGTTTTTTTGAGTTTACCTGCCTGTATTTCTCCAATTTTTTCTTGGGGATTGGCGTACTCGCCGGTATGGTTGTTGTGTGTAAATTTAATCTATATCTTTTGGTGGTCATTGTTTTTCATCAAGAATTATCTGAAGAGTTTGCTGCTTTCGAAAATTGTAAATAATATATTTGTACCAATAAGAACCATTGGTTATATTTGGTGTGCGATGGTCATTTTTACATTCCATCTCTCCAAAAAATTAATAATAAATATGGGGTTTCATATGAAACAACAGTGTCAAAGGGTGATGCAATTTGCATGCGTCTATATTTTTTGCCAGGCCAGTGCACATGCGGATATTGAAGTGGTTAGTGCTAATACTTGCCCTTCAGGTGCTTCAGAGGTGAGTTATGCTGAGGCACTAAACTATCCTGATGATTTTTGTGCTTTGCTTAGTAGTGGTGATGTGGTGGGGCTGTCAAATGGGGCCTCAATTGAGCATGTCGGCTCTAGTTGCCAGCTCTCTGGTAGCGACAGTCGTCAACTAATGAAAACACTATGTAAGTCTCAACCCTCTACTCCACATGTTGTCAGTGGGAGTAGCTGTACATCTGAAGCAAGTCCGGTTACTTACCTTGAAGCACAAATCTATAAAGATGAATTGTGTTCAGTACTGGGTGATTGGGAAATCGCTAGTCTGGCCGACAATGCTTCTATGGATGGAAGCGGTTACGGATGTAGTTCACGTAAAAATGAAGTTCGAACTTTGGGTTCTACATTATG
Source organism: Microbulbifer sp. GL-2 (assembly GCF_007183175.1). Taxonomy (NCBI): domain Bacteria; kingdom Pseudomonadati; phylum Pseudomonadota; class Gammaproteobacteria; order Cellvibrionales; family Microbulbiferaceae; genus Microbulbifer; species Microbulbifer sp. GL-2. Next base: position 488,659 of record NZ_AP019807.1, on the reverse strand, counting down.
TAAATCTGATGCCCCTACGCAAAGTGAGTCATTACCAAAAGTTGCTTACGTAGAAGTAAATAGTAATGACATTGGCAATGCCGGTTGTTTCACAGAAAGTGATGGTAGTCAGCTATTTGATATTGCTGTAATTTTTGCCGCGAACATTAATTATGATGGCCAAAAGGCGGTTTTACATTTCAATGATCAGGTATCGAATCTGCTCAACAACAATTTGAGCACGATCCAAGGTTTGCAGGATAAGGGGACAAAAGTTGTACTCAGTGTGCTTGGGAATCATCAAAATGCCGGCTGGTCCTGCTTTGCCAATGAACAGTCCGCAGATGATTTCGCCCAGCAATTGAAAGATGCCGTAGACCAGTATGGATTGGACGGTATTGATATTGATGATGAATACTCACAATGTAGCCAAACTTATTCTGACTCTTTGGTTAAGGTTACCAGCGCATTACGTGAAAAAATGCCCAATAAAATCATTTCTAAAGCGCTTTGGAGTGACACTGATGTATTTCAGGCTGAATGGAACGGTAAGAAGTTGGGCGATCAGTTAACCTACGGTTGGGAGATGAGCTACTGGCAGGGTTCAAACTGTACTTCGCGCATCCAGAAGTACATAAATCTGGGTGTTGATAGATCCAAGCTTGGTGTTGGTGCTTCTACTGTATTGAATAGTGCTTCTGCAGCGAGCGCTTTAGCATCATGTAATGAGAATAATAACCTTGGTGGCGGCACTATGATTTTTAATGTTACTAAAGATTCCTCGGGTTATTTGTCCACTGTATGGCCCGGTACTTCAGAGGTGCCTAACTGTCTCAAATAATGAAATGATTGTTTGATGGACACCCCGTGGATTTGCTGTAACCGGATGAAGCGGGGAGTTTCCAGTTGGCTACTTTGTAGAAGCTATGGTGTATGGCTTTGCTCCGTCTGAGAACATTGCCTTGGTCTGGCTTTTCAATTTCCTGCAAGGACGGCAACGAACAGCTGAAGTTTCGAAGCCTCCTTTGGCGACTTTATGCCACCATTTTTATTCCTTGGCTGTCCATACTTCACCTGAGCCGCAGTCTTTACATTGGAAGCCCTGGTCCGGGCAGTAGAGAAGAATATCAATACATAAACAATGGTATACGAAACTGTCCTATTTGCCGGCGAAGCCCAGTCAGGAATGGGGGCACTGTATTGGTCAAGGGCCTTTCCCTGCTATAATTTTTCTATTCTTTTTCGTCGAGCTTTTCTAATCTTGCCTCTTCTCTGTGCACCGCTTTTGATAGGGTATTCCTTGCTGTCAATTGAGGGGAAAGGGAGCGCATTGCAGATGGCACTATATCTAATTAGCAGTGTTAAAAACGAAAAAAGCGGGCATAAAGCCCGCTTTAAAATCCACCTGTAAGAGTGTCGGATTTTACTCAGCGTAGCTCTCAATCGGTGGGCAAGAGCAGATCAGGTTACGGTCGCCGTATACGTTGTCGATACGGTTAGCAGCAGGCCATACCTTGTGCTCTTTCAGCCACGCCGCTGGGCGCGCGGCGATATCGCGGGAGTAGCTGTGGGTCCACTCATCGCTCATCACGTCCTCAAGGGTGTGAGGGGCGTTGTGCAGCGGGTTGTCTTCAGGGGTGTACTTACCGCTGGTTACGTCTTCCACTTCCTGGCGAATTGTTACCATTGCCTCGATAAAGCGATCCAGCTCACCTTTGGACTCACTTTCGGTAGGCTCGATCATTAGGGTGCCGGCTACCGGGAAGGACATGGTGGGGGAGTGGAAACCGAAGTCCATCAGGCGCTTGGCGATATCTTCTTCGGTGATGCCGCTGGCTTCCTTGAGCGGGCGCAGGTCAACCAGGCACTCGTGGGCCACAAAACCGTTGGTGCCGGTGTAGAGCAGGGAATAGTGCTCGCCCAGTTTCTTGGCTACGTAGTTGGCGTTCAGGATCGCCATTTCGGTAGCCTGCTTCATGCCTTGCTTACCCATCATACGGATATACATCCAGCTGATCGGCAGGATGCTGGCAGAGCCCCAGGGTGCGGCGGAGATGGTGCCGTTCTCCAGGTTGGTTTCCGGTACTTCAGTCACCGGGTGGGCTGCCAGGTAGGGCTTCAGGTGTTCGCCAACAGCGATAGGGCCCATACCGGGGCCGCCGCCACCGTGAGGAATACAGAAAGTTTTGTGCAGGTTCAGGTGGGATACGTCACCACCGAACTGACCCGGAGCCGCGACGCCGATGAGGGCGTTCATGTTGGCTCCGTCGATATAAACCTGGCCGCCAGCCTGGTGAACCAGGTCGCAAACTTCTCGGATACCTTCCTCGAACACCCCGTGGGTAGATGGGTAGGTGACCATCAGTGCGGCAACGCGGTCGCCGTGCTCTTCGATTTTGGCCTTCAGGTCTGCGATATCCACATTGCCTTTATTATCACAGGCAACCACAACCACTTTCATGCTCACCATCATGGCGGAAGCCGGGTTGGTGCCATGGGCGGAGGCGGGAATCAGGCAGATGTCGCGCTGGGTTTCGCCCTTCGCTTCGAAGTACTTCTTGATCGCAACCAGGCCAGCGTATTCACCCTGAGAACCGGCGTTGGGCTGCAGGCTAACCGCATCGTAACCGGTACAGGCGGATAGCATCTGCTGTAGCTGACGGAACATTTCCGCGTAGCCTTCCGCTTGGTCTACTGGTGCGAAGGGGTGCAACTTGCCGAACTCGGGCCAGGTAACCGGAATCATCTCGGCAGTGGCATTCAGCTTCATGGTGCAGGAACCCAGGGGAATCATGGAGTGATTCAGGGCGATGTCCTTGGCTTCCAGAGACTTGAGGTAGCGCAGCATCTCGGTCTCGGAGTGGTAGCTGTTGAACACCGGGTGGGTCATAAACTCGGTATCGCGAACCAGTGAGGCGGGTACACCCAGGGAGCCTTTGCTGGCGATCTCGCTATCCAGGATGTGCAGATCGATGCTGTGCTCAGTGCCGATAAAGGCGTTAATCAGGTCGGACACATCTTGCAGGGTGGCGGTTTCGCTCAGGCTTACACCCAGGGCGTCCTCGCCCACTTTACGCAGGTTGATCTCGGAGGCCAGAGCGCGCTGGTAGATTTCTTCCTGCTTGGTGCCAACGGTGATATTCAGAGTATCGAACCAGCTGTCGTGGGCCAGATTGAAGCCTTCCTGCTGTAGTGCGGAAGCGAGGATATCGGCCAGGCGCTGGATGCGGGCGGCGATAGTCTTCAGGCCTTCGGGGCCGTGGTAAATCCCGTAGAAAGCACTCATCACTGCCAGCAAAACCTGGGAAGTACAGATATTGGAGTTGGCTTTCTCGCGGCGAATATGCTGTTCGCGGGTCTGCATGGCCATACGCAGTGCGCGTTTGCCTTTGCTGTCTACGGAAACACCAATAATGCGGCCTGGTGCGGAGCGCTTGTAGGCTTCGCGGAAGGCAAAGAAGCCAGCGTGGGGACCACCGTAGCCCATGGGAATACCGAAGCGTTGGTTACAGCCAACAACTACGTCTGCGCCCATATCACCCGGTGCCCGCAGGGCTACCAGGCTCATCAGGTCTGCGGCCACGGTTACCAAGGCGTTGGCTTCGTGCACCTTGGTGATGATATCGGTCAGGTCGCGTACGCGACCGGTGCTGCCGGGGTATTGCAGCAGCGCACCGAACAGCTCGGCGGGGATATCTTTCTCCACATCGCCTACAACTACCTCGAATCCGAAGTGCTCGGCGCGGGTTTTAACTACGGCGATGGTCTGCGGGTGGCAGTCCTGGTCCACAAAGTAGACGTTGGATTTATTGCGCTTGGCCTGGCGTTTACACATGGCCATGGCTTCCGCAGCAGCTGTGCCTTCGTCCAGCATGGAGGCGTTGGCCAATTCCATACCGGTGAGGTCCATGATCATCTGCTGGAAGTTCAGCAGACCTTCCAGACGCCCCTGGGCAATTTCCGGCTGGTAAGGGGTATAGGCGGTATACCAACCCGGATTCTCCAGCACATTGCGCAGGATCACATTGGGGGTAATGGTGTCGTGGTAACCCATACCAATAAAGGTGCGGTAGACCTTGTTGCGCGCCGCGATATCTTTCAGCTCTGCGATGGCCTCAACTTCATTGATCGCATCGGCCAGATCCAGCTCATCGGTCTTGCGAATGGCTTCGGGCACGGTTTTCTCGATCAGCTCTTCGAGGCTGGCAACTCCAAGGGTTTCCAGCATGGCCTCTACCTGTTTGGCATCGGGGCCAATATGGCGATGGATAAAGGCGTCGTGTTGTTCCAACTGCTGCAGCGATGGTTGGGTCATAAACTTCGTTCCTGTAGTCGCAGGGAGTCGTCGCGGTGCGCTCGCGGTTAAAAATAGCACCTGGCCTCGATACCGCTTTTCCTGTGGAAAGCCTCGGGCCTCCGAGTTGCGGATAGGCGAGGGTAACGCTTGGGAAATCGGTTTGCTGGCAGCCCCAGAGTCGCAATAGGAAACCTGAGGGGAAGCCGGGCCATAGCGGCAGGCGCGCATCTTAGCAACCGGGGCGAGTAGGGGCAATCTGCGGGATTTTAACGAGGAAACTGCTAAATTTGGAGGTGAAAAGTGGGTTTAATCCTGTGAAATGGGGAGTGGGGAGATTTTGTTCTACGCATGGCTGAGCAGATTTGATGGTTGACCATCCCCCTAATAGACCGCTAACTGCTAATGGTATGCTGAATACTTTGCGTCTTCCCTAAGATTTTTCTATTTACTCAATAAGCAAACCATCTTAGCTATTTCTACAGATTGGCCAGCTCCTTATTGAGAGCGACGTACTAGCCATCAAGAACTGCGATATGGATGATGCCAAAGCGATCATGGATGCAGCCTGTGGAATGAGGCCTGTATTAGATGTTGTTTGACCTGGGTTTTGAATCTTTCAATCCACCGAATGACTGGGTATCTGCAGTGGGATAAAGGAGTGATTAAAATAGAAAGAAGTTTCGACGATATAAATAACCCTGAGGGGCTGAATCGCTTCCCTGCAAGTAGGCAATCCCCCGAAGGGGGAAGGTTTCAAGGGCAATGCCAAGAGCAAATGCAACTGGCAGAGTTGTAACTAACTCCCCAGGGGGCTTTCACCATATCACCCACTATGCGGGTGGTTGCTGATTGGGAAAACATATTTGCTGGCCTAGGTGCTGAACATGAAGATAAGTATGCATGAAAACTTGAATTCAGACTAAAAAATAACCTTTTTGTTGCCTGGAATATTTTGCAGGCTGGAAACTGATTTTTCAGGGCTTCCTAAGATCGATTTCGCCATGAAAGTGCAAATCGACCACCAGCGGAATAACGTAAGCCCTGAACAAGTTGCCGGGCGCATGGGCACTTGAGAAGTGCAACAAAACAGTCAGCTGTTCAACCATTTTCACTGTGTTAGTTGGCTCAAATGGTGGCTGCGCCTGCCGTGAATAGGCAAGCCCTATTGCGAGCGCACGGGCCCTGAGGCGGAAGTGAAGCTCATTTCAGAGCGTATCGATATTGAAGAATATCTAGTGATTGTTGATTAAAATACAGAGCTTGGGTACTCGGAAGGCGACATAGTTTACGGGTAAGATGGCCACCTAGTGGCATTGGTAGAGCAAACCTCTACGCTACTGCTTGCTCGCAGGGTTCCAAACAGAAGTAAGCATGCTATTAAGCGGATGCTGAAGCCATATCAGATAGTGGGTAAAACCATAAGCTTGGACTACGGTGGCCAATATGCGGCCGTGAGTCGATTACGTGGAAGCTAGTCTGGAATATATATTTTTCTAAGCCGTACTATTCGTATGAGCATGGATTGAGCGAAAATACAAATGGGTCACTGAGGAGTTTCTTCTCGAAAGGTATGAAAATTGACAAGCTGCCGAAAATTTAGAATTACGATACGGTATTTCGCATCAATACCCGGCCACGAAAAATGTTAAATTATTGGAGTACGCTGAAGTGTTTAGCAGGCAGGCGTGTGTCGCTTTTGTTGGCAATCTAGCTTATAGATCATGATGAGCATCTTCTGTTCCTGGCTAACCTAGACGATAACTTTGGGATTTATTGGTAACCACATATCCTTTTAATCTGCGTCCCCAGAATTTATGCAGGTTGGAGGCTGGTCGTAAGTTATAAGTATGGCGGAGGCGTAGAAGATGGAGCGAAGATATATTTTTTGTGGAGTTTTCTGATAGGGGAGCTGTCAGCTTTAGTTGATGCTCAGTTAGAGGGGTTACTTTTTTTCTACTATATTTTGAATCAGAATTTCTAGCTGTGAGTTTATTTTTCTATTGGAGCTCATGGTTTCAGTGATTGATTTAATCATTGACTGCAAATTTTCAATAGGGATTTTTTGCTCAAATTCTTCAGCGAGTACTGTGCTGATTAAATTTTTCTTTAAAGACTCTAGATTCTCTCCTTGTTTATGGAGTTTTATTATTTTATTTTTTAATATCTCATCAGTGCTCAATATACCTGAGCTTGATTTTTCTGAGGCTTCGTCCTTTGATGAAGATTTTTTTCGTTGTCGGGGTGGTGCGTTTAGTTTGTTTAAAAGGGTTGTGAGGTTTTGGTCTGTAGTTATTTTCATGGGTTAATTTTGGCTGTATTTAGAAAGAAGCATTTTATTTACGGCGCTGTTTTCGTTGTTTTTTATCTGCGGCTTTTCTTGAGGGGAGCCTTGATTGGCTGTGGCCTCAATGATTTTCTCAATGTCTTTGTTTAGAGCCGGGTTTTCGCTATTTTCGGCAATCCCTCCTCGTAATAATTCAATCCCCTCTTCGGTGTTGCCGTCAGCTATTGCTAAAAGCCCCCGCGCGAATTCTTGAAAGTAGCTGGGAGAGTTTGTTGAATTAACGAGATGACTCCATACCTTCTTGGCCTCACTAATTTCTTGCGTCACTAAATAGAGTTGACCCAGTTGGAAATGTGCGATCCACAACTCTGGAGCCAAAGAGATAGTAGTTTGCATTCCCTCAATAGCGCGATCATACAGTTTGATTTCAGCATGCTCTGCTGCGAGGAACAGGCGTTTTGCGGGATGATCTTCAAGTGAGATACTGCGTTTTAACAGCTCAATAGCTCTTTCATGGTACTTGAGGTTACTTGCTTCAAGTGCGCAGTGGAATAGCTCTTCAGCGTCAAGTTCGTCGTTGATTCTTAATGACATGGGTATCTCCTGTTACTCGATTACATTCTACCTGCCATATTCCATCGCAGCTAGCCTTCTTGCCTAAGTAAAATTTTCTTTTCTTTGTTTGTTGGTATGCCTCGCATTTTGAGATTTTTTGCGTGGACAGTAAGTCACACCTTTTGCAGTAGTCGTGAATCGCTGCTCGCCAAAATTTATTTAAATTTCCCCTGCACGATTCCCCTCAATCTCCGGATATATATCTAAACGACATCAAAAACTTGGTGCTAAGCCGAGTAAACAAAGCCTGTAGATGTGCAGGTTAGACAGGATATATCTTAGGGGGAGTTATGGTCGCCGTTATCAGCGGAGAAGCACTGGGTCTGTTTAATAGCATAAAGACCGGTGTGGGTTCGGCGAACTTTGGACAGGGACGTGAATCTATCTACGTCAATGCATCCACTGGCAACCTGGTGTTGCGCCAGCAGGATGAGTTTGTTGCGGCCTCTGGCCTGGACTTGTCCCTGTTGCGTACTTACAACAGCCAGGGGCAGTTGGATGGCGATAACAATGACGGCTTTCGCTTTAACTTCTCCAATCAGCTGACTAATTTGGTTGGTACGCCCAACCAGCCCGGTAGCCAGATCACCCGTATCAGTGGCGATGGTGCCGAGACTTTATACACCTACGATGCCAGCCTGCAGGCCTATATCTCCCCTGATGGTGCCGGTGCACACGACCAGATTGTGTTCGACAGTGGTAATAATCAATGGGTGTGGCGTGAAGGCTCCAGTCGCACCGAAGAGGTCTACGGCAATATCAATGGCAACTGGAAACTGGTGGCCCGCGTCGATGCCGAAGGCCGCCAAGTAGCCTTTGGCCACAACAGCAGTGGTTTGGTGAACAGTATTACCGATGCCGCCGGCCAGACACTCGCGATTACTTATACCGGTACCCGCGTTACCGCAGTGACCGTCAGCAGTGATGGCGCCACTGAGCAGCGCCTGCACTACAGCTACGATACCCAGGGCCGCCTGGAAACTGTCACCGTCGACCTGTCCCCGCAAGATAGCAGTATCGCCGACGGTAATGTGTACACCACTACTTATGGGTACCATGATGACAGTACCCGCGTCGCTTCAGTTCAGCAAAGCGACGGTACCCTGATGCTCTTTTACTACACGAATGTAGATGGGCAGGGGGACTACCGTATCTCCGAAGTGCACACTGGCCGGGTAAATGCCAGTGGCATGGCGCAGGAATTTGATAACAGCGACCGCCGTATCACCACCTACAGCTACGACCTGGCCAATCGCAAAACGACGATTACTCAAATCAGTAATCCGGAAGCGGCAGTGAGCGGCCGGGTTGGTATTCAAACCGAACTGACCTTCGACAGCGCCGGGCGCATCACCGAGATGAAAGCCCCCGCCGACCAGAGTGGCGTGCGCGAACTGACCCAGTACAGTTACGATGCCGACGGCAACCTGTTGAGCCTCACCGACCACAGCGGCGATACCACCGTCTATGAATATGACAGCCGCGGCAACCAGACCCTGGTACGCGACGCCCAGGGCAATACGGTCGAACGGGAATACGACAGCTATAACCAGCTGAGTAAAGAAACGGTCTACCTGCGCCCGGACCCCGATGGCGATGGTGCCGAGCAACCGGCCGAAGCTCGTGTCACCCACTACGTCTATGATGACCAGCAGCGCCTGCGTTTTGTGATTGGCCACGACGGCACCGTCCAGGAAACCCGCTACAGCGATGCCGCACAGAACGCCGAGCACGGCATTCCCGCCCGCACAGTAAGTGCCATTACCTACTTGCAGCACGGCTACTTCGACCAGTTTGATGCCGCCAACTACAGCGAAGCGAGTAGCGGAAACCCCGTCGACTTCACTTATGCCAGCCTCAATAGCTGGGTGCAAAATACCCAGGGCGATATCCAGGCCAACAACCTGCACAACGCCACCCGCAGAAGTGACACCCGCCTGGATTTCCGCGGCCAGGTCTACAGCATCACAAGCTACAGTCAGGTGGGCAGCAACGGACAGGGGATTGCCGACGGCAGTGAATCCACTCAATACACCGTCTACGACGCCAACGGCCAGCTGCGCAGCACCATAGATCCCCGCGGCAGCGGGCAGGACTCAAGCACCTATAAAGCCAGTTATGTCTACGACGGCCTCGGCCGCCTGCTCAGCAGCACCGATGCCGAAGGGCACACCAGCATCACCCTGTACAACGACGCGCAAGCCCAGGTGATCAGCACCGATGCCGACGGCCTGCAGGTCACCCGCAGTTACGCCACCAACGGCAGTCTGATCAGCGAAATCCGCCACGACACCACCAATGGCAATGCCACCCTCGGTGAAACCCGTTACTTCTACGACACCCTCGGGCGTATCCGCGCCACCCAGGACGCGATTGGCGCTATCAGCCACAGCCTCTACGACGACAAAGGCCAGATGGTAGCCGTGATCAGCGCCTCCGGCGCCATCACCGAATTCCACTACGATACTGAAGGCCAGCAGGTACAAAGCACGCACTACGCCAACCGACTCAGCGGCAGCCAATTGCAGAGCCTGCTGCAGAAAGACAATGACGGCAATGTGATTGGCATTGAGCAGAGTGTCACCCTGGCAGACCTGCGCCCAACTGCCGTGCCCGGCAATGACCGCAGTACTTACCAATACTACGATGACGCCGGTCAGGTGCGTTTCTTTGTGGACGGCGAAGGTTACCTGAGTGAAACCCAATACAATGCCCAGGGGCAGGTGCTGCGCACCACCCAGTACGGTGTAAAAATACAAAATCCCCAGGGAGAGACCACCGCAACCCTAGCGGCTAACTACGCAGCCAGTAATGCCAACCTCAGCGTTACCAGCGACAGCGCCACCCAGTGGGTAGACCCGCAGCAGAGTTATGCCCAGGCAGACAGCCTCGGTTTTAACCAGCGCAGTATTGTCAATCAAAGTGGCAGTATCGACCTCAGTCAATCCGCCACCACACGCCCGGCGCAAAATCCCTACGTCCTGAGTGGCACCACTAATGCGCGGGTCGAAAATACGCAAATAGAAAGGGTGAGTGGCAGTGCTATTACTACTGCCTATACCCGCCTGCCGGTACAGCCCTATACTTATGCCAGCACGGCGATTGTTGCAGAGCAGTTTACGGATACTGATAGCCGCACGTTGAGTGTGGCCAGCCCCCTCACGAGCCGGAATCCACAGTTGGAAGGAGATTTATCATTCTCCACAGTGGCTCTACAAAATATTGGTGGTGCACAATCGCAAAGTAAGACGGTTACCATTTACCGTGAGCACACTAATGTAGATTCAGCAAGTAGCAGCACTAAACTTAAATCTGGAACATTTACTTCCCGCTCTACAACGAGTGGAAGTGGAACTACAAGCCGTTTTAGATATTGGAAAATAAATGTCGCGGTTACTCGGTCCGATGCTTCGCTACCATCTGGTTATGATGGAACATTTTCTTATACGGTTAGTTCTACCAGCTGGGATGGGAGTGTTGACCTTACAAAGCTTTATGGCGATAACTTGCCTGCAGGAAAATATACTGTAAAAGTTATTGCTGAAGAATACAGGCAGGCCTGGAGGTGGAATGGCGGGGATAGAGCATGGGAGCCTGTTATTGGTGGGCTGAGTGCTACAAATAGCTATACTCAAACAAAAACTTATAATGTAGGAACTCGTTTAGTTTGGACTGATCCAACTTATGCTCAGGGTAAAATCACTAAATTTTATTATAAGAGCGGTAGTGGATCTTGGATAGCTAAGAGCTTTTCATCGAGTGGTCATACAAATACAGTTAGTTTTGATAACCCAAGTAGTGGTACCTTTAGCTATCGAGTAGATTATTATTCCGGTAGCGAGGTGATGCTCCGTGGTGAAAATACTTTTACTACTATCGCCACTTCAAATCAAAGCAAGAGCACAATTTTTCGCGCCCAAGTAAAATCTGTTTCTGGCTCGACTGCTGTCAATAAATATTCTTCGGCAACAAATATTAAATCTATTAAGGCTGTTTCAAAAAACCAGGAAACAGGGCAAACCTATACTGCCTGGACTTACCCACAAGATATTTCTGGTGATGGTTTTAATTGGGATGGGAAAGTTAATTTACGTATCGGGGGGGCGTTGCCGTCTGGGAAGTATGATGTAACCCTCTCGATAACTACATCTGACAACAAGACTTCTACTGATACGCTTGTGTATGAATCAGGGAAGCAATATTTTTATAATTCCACAGAAGTTACCTGGCCCGCCTCCACCCAGCCAGATGGTGCCGCAGCAGTTTTTAAATATCGTGTAAATGGCAGCAACGATGATTGGACCAGTGTTTCCCCAACTGTAGAGGGTGCCAATCACATTGCGGATCTCGGCGTGATAGGTGATACGGGGATAAAAACAACTTATGAATACCTGATCGAGTATGTCGACGGCAATCAGGTGGTGAAGTCGGCTGGTGGAACTTTTGCTGTTGATAAAGATGGTAAAACCACCGATAGCAGTTCTGCCACTGCGAACTTTAAGTTCGCCTCCACTAAATATGTCCAAGTGGGTACTGCATCCAGTGTTTCCGGGTATTTTTCTGAAGGTACAGCAGCATCGGTCTCCCGCGCCGATATCGTGGTGCGGGATAAGGTTAGCGGTCAGGTTATTTATAGCGGTACCGATTACCCGGCGGATTATTTAGCCTGGCTCAAAGCGGAAAATCCCAGTAACTATACCTATAACGGTAACCTCAATATTTCTGCGGACTTTGTCCGTCACAGCTTTAACACCAGCCAGAATATCAATAACAAAAATTGGCAGATTTACGACAGCACTCCAGCTGGTGCGACCCTTAATAGCGTGTATGACAGCACACTAAAGCGCAATGTTATCGAGATCTCCGGCGATGGTACCAGCAATGGTTTCCGCACATTGCAGGGTGGCCAAATCGATGCCTGGAATATCACCGATGGTACCAAGGCTCGGGCGGAGCTGAATCTGTCCGGCGAAGCAATTCTTTATTATCGACTGGAGACTTCAAAGGGGCCGGCCTATGTAAGCTACAGTTCCGGTGTGCAGGAACCTTATATCAATTTTTCCTCTTCATCCAATACGACCTATTATACCTTCCCGCTGGAAGATAAATATCTGGATGGCAACTGGCATACCTTCGAGCGGGATATCCTCGCCGATGTGGCCTTCCTGGATCCGGCTGCCGAGGTGCAGCAGATTAAAGCCTTTTATATCCGTGGCAATGGGCGGATAGGCACCATTGAAGTGGATACCCATACGCCCACCGGCAAGGGGGAACTGGGGAATGGCCGCTACGAAGTGGAAGTCACCACTTATGACCTGCACGGGAAAAAGGCTGGCACCAACACCTTTGACTATGAAATCGGCACCCAAACCGAACACCACCCCACCAGTTTCCAATGGCCGGTAAGCTCGCGCCCGGTGAGCAGTGATAAAACTATCTTCGAATATGAAGCATCTCCCAATGTCTGGAAGTCGGTGCCGGTATTAGAGGACGGTGCCAACCTTAAAGTCATTCTCGGTGATGTGGACGATGGCACGATTGCGGAGGGCACCTATAATTTCCGTATTCGCTACGAGCAAAACGGAATTGAAGTTAAAAAGACCACAGGCAACCCGTCGCTGACAGTGGGCAAGGGCTCTACCAAAGCCAGCAGTTTCGATTTCGAGTACAGCGTGGTCTCCCTGCAAAGTGGCAGTGGCCACGCCATTCAGGGTTACCCGGTTTTTATTGGCAGTGATCCCGCTCTCAATAAAATTGTCGCACAGGTTAAAAATAGCAGCGGCCAGTTGGTATCCACTGCCGAGACCTTTCCGCAGCTGTTTGGCAACTACAACGGCGAAGTCAATTTGGCTATCGGCTCTGAATTGGCTGCGGGGCAGGCCTATAGTGTGACCTTGGCCCTGCACTACGACGACGGCAGCAGCAGTGTGAGAGCGGCTTTCCCGGTGGAAGTGGGGGAGCAGCCGGTACAGGACCGGGTAATCCAGTGGTCCGAGTCCGTCTATACCCCTGTTGCGGGCGAAGTTACCCGCTTGGAATACCGCCGCGTAGGCGGTGATAGCAATATGCTTACTCATCGCTTCAACGGAAGTGACAGTGTGGATGCCAGTCACTGGCAGATTGTCGATAACGATCCCCCTGGGGCCACCGCTATTAAAGTCTACGATGCTGATTTACAGCGCGATGTTATTGAAGTCTCTGGAGACGATGTTAATAACGGTTTTATATTGAGTAAAAATCCGCAGTTTGAAAGCTGGAATATCACCAACAGCACTACAGCAAAAGCAGAGGTTAAACTCTCCGGAACTACCCGGCTTTACTACCGAATCGAGACCTCGGAAGGTACGGCCTTTGTGCAGTACAGCTCAACGGTAAGCAAGCCGTATATCCACACATCCAGCTCCGATACTAATTTTTATATTTTCCCGCTGGATACCAAATACCTGGACGGCAACTGGCAGACTTTCGAGCGGGATATTGCTGCAGATGTGCTCTACCTGGACCCCGATATCACCGTAAACGAAGTTGACTGGTTCATGATACGCGGTAGCGGCCGTATCGGCACCGTAGAGATTAAAACCAATATCCCGAGCAGTGACAGCAATGCCTGGCACAGTGCCGACCTGCTGCAGCACGGCAGCGACTTCACCGCCAACCTGGGCTATGAACTGTCCGGCGACTACGAATACCGTATCGCCACCTACCGCGATGCCGACGGCAACGGTCTCAGTGATAACGATCGTTTATTGCGCACCCTGTCCGGCACCTTTGCCGCCAACGACAGCGGTACCAAACCCGCCAGCTGGGCCGTGCCGGGCTATGAGCGCAGCAGCGCCGAAGGCTACGCCCTTGAAGGCTATCTGAGCGCCGCCGAAGCGGCGGATATCGCCTATCTGGAAACCGTGGTAATCGACAACGCCACCGGTTCCCCCATCAGCGCGCAGCCCACACAGACCTGGATCGACCCCGCCACCCTGCGCGACGGCTCCTTTGCCGGGCGCCTCAACCTGCTGGTGGGCGAGACCCTGGCCGATGGAGATTACAGCGTGCAGGTGACCCGCCACTATATCGGCGGCAGCAGCCAAGTGGATGCCAGCTTCCAGCAGCAGGTGGGGCGCCAGCTGCAGTCGGTGACCAACCCGCAACTGAGCCTGGGGCTGGACGAACCCTATGCTGCCAGCGGAGTGAACCTGTCTATCCGCCCGCTGGGCAGTTCTAACTGGGAGAGCCTGTCGCTCGACCCAGCCACAGGCGCGGTGGAGCTGGACAAGGCCAGCCACCCCAACGGCGTCTATGAATACCAGTTGTCCTACACCCTGGATGTGGGCGGCGCCCCGGTGAGCAAGAGCGGGGTGGGGCGCTTTACCCTGGCCGCCGGCGAGAGTTATACCCAGGCACTCAGTGCCGCCGCCACGGGGGTGGACCTGGCAGATGCGCGTATTGAGCGCAGCTTCTACGACGATGCCGGGCGGGTCTCGGCCACCCTGGATGCGGAGGGTTATCTAACCGAGTACCGTTATAACCGCGCCGGCCAACTGGTATCCAGCACCCGCTACGCCAACCGCGTGGCGGATTACGACCAGAGCAGTCACTGGCTCAACAGCGGCACCTTGCAGACCCTGCGCCCCGCCGCAGATCCGGCGGCGGATCGCAGCAGCTACTGGCTCTACGACGGCCAGGGCCGCGAAGTGGCCGAGATCAATGCCGAAGGCTATGTCACCGAGCACAAATACGATGTAGCCGGCAACCGGGTAAAAAGCCTTCAGTATGCGGACTCGCTATACGACCTCAATGAACTGAATAGCGCGTTGGCCTCGGTGGACAACGACCCGGCCCGTCTCTCTTTGGGCAGCGACCGCGGCCTGGGACAGGTGCGCCCGCTGACTTCCAGCGACGACCGCATCAGCGAATGGCGCTATGGCGGGCGCAACCAGGTGACCCACGCCACCGATGCTTCCGGCAACACCAGCACCTTTACCTATACCGCCGGCGGCCAGCTGGCGAGCAGCCGCAGCGGCATTATTGCCAGTGGCTCCATCCTGGATAACTACCTGGACAACTACCAGGGCGACCCCACCTTCAGTGCCAACGACAGCGAGGCGCGGGATTACCAGTTTGAGTACGACGTACAGGGCCGGGTGATCGCCGAGCGGGATCACCAGGGTCGGGTGGTGTTGAGCCACAGCTACGATGACAGCGGTCGCCGTATCAGCAGCACCGATGCCAATGGCTACACCACCCACTTCGCCTACAGTGCCGACGGCCTGCTGAAGTACAGCCTGGCACCGGTGTTCAACCCCGGTAACAACGCCCTCGAATGGCAGTTGAGCAGCTTTAGCCACAACGCCTTCGGCGAAGTGACCGGCACCCGCCAGTATGCCAGCCGCCTCAGCAATACCGCGCTCAACAACCTGGGCCTGGCCGGCGACGCCGCCACCCTGGACAGCCTGGCGGCCAGCCTTGTCGCTGGTGAAGACACCGTCACCAGCACCGTCTACACCCAGCGCGGCCAGGTGGACAACAGCACGGACGGCGAGGGCTTTGTCAGCACCTCCCAGTACAACGCCTTTGGCGAACGCACCCGTTTAAGTCGGGCGATTGATGTTGCCAACAGCCGCCAGGCGGTCACGGACTTCAGTTACAGTCGCCGTGGTGAACTGGAAACGAGCAGTGCGCAACTGAGCAGTGGTCCCTTCGCCAGCGTGGGCACCAATACGGTGTACAACGCCTTCGGCGAAGCGGTATCCAGTACCGATGCGCGCGGTTTTAGCACCGACTACGCCTACGACCGCCTGGGACAATTGGTGACTCAGACCAATACCCTGAAACAGCAGACCCACTTAAGCTACGACGCCTTCGGCCGGGTACTGACCCGCACCGATGCGCTGAACCGCAGTACCCGCTACGAATACGACGACGCCAGCCGCAGCCAGACTGTCACCACTCCAGAGGGAGTACAAACTCGCACCGTCAACAATATCCACGGTGAGACCTTCGAAGTCTCCATCAAAGTCGGGGACAGCTGGCTGCGCCAGGTGCGCTATGACTACGACACTCAGGGCAACCTGACCGGTACCACCGACGCCCTCGATAACCGTGCCCGCAGCGAGTACAACGCCGCCGGCCAGCTCACCGCCAGTGTCGACGCCAGTGGCGTGCGCACCGAGCTGACCTATGACCCCCAGGGGCGGGTACTGACCCGCACCCAGGATGTGGGTGGTCTCAACCTGACCACCACCCAGCGCTACGGCCACCGCTATGAGGAAAGCGTGGACGCCAGCGGCAGCGTGACCCGCACCGAGTACGATAAAAATGGCCGCGTGAGCCGGGTGATTGTCGATGCCAGCAGCGATGGCTCTGGCCTCAACCTGCTGACCCAGTACCGCTACGACGGCCAGGGCAATGTGCTGCAAGTGCAGGAGGGCAGCCTCAGCGGGGGTATTGATGGCAGCGCCACGATCAAGCGCACCACCGCCTACAGCTACGACGAGCTGGGCCGGGTGTTGAGCGAGACCCTCGATCCCAATGGCCTCGCCATTACCACCCGCTACGAGTACGACCAGGCCGGCAACCGCACCGCGATAACCAACGCCCTGGGGCACAGCACCTACTTTGTCTACGACGAACTGGGGCGTGAGCGCTTTGTGTTGATGCCACACTCAGCGGATGGCACTTGGTATACCGCTAGGGAAAGGCAGTACGACGCCGCCGGGCAACTGGTTGTTAGTACAGAGCATCACGGCGCCCTCAGGCTGCCGGCGACCCTGGATATCCCCTCGGTGGCAGCGATATATAACAGCATCACTGGCTGGGACCGCACCACCCGCTACGTCTATAACGACGACGGCCAGCTGACTCACACTATCGACGCCCTTGGGTATGTGACGGAGACGGTGTACAACAGCAGTGGGCGCGTCAGCGCCGTGATCCGCTATGCCGACAGGATAGATCCGTCCAGCGAAACTGTGGCCGACCTGGTGCGCGACAGCAGTAAAGATCGCGAGACCCGCTACCAGTACGACGCCGCCGGCCGCCAGACCCACACCCTGCGGCTGTTCGAACAGGGCGGGGTGCAATACGCCTATGTCACCGAGAGCCTGTACAACAGTCGCGGTGAAGTAGTCGGTGAGATCGCCTACGCCCGTGCCCTGAACCTCGCCAGCGAGACCACTGCCCAGCTGAACGCGGAAGCCGCAGACAACCGCCACAGCACCTTTATCTACGATGCCGCCGGTCGCCGCACCCATACTGTCGACAGTCTCGGCCATGTCACCGAGACCCGCTACGACGATAGCAACGATACCGAGACGGTGATCCGCTACGCCAACGGCATCAGTGTACCCGCCGCCAGCAGCTGGACGGACCTCAGAGCAACGGACCTGGGCATCAGCGCCAGCAGCCAGCACGACCAGGTGATCGTCACCCAGTTCGACGCTGCCGGGCGCAAGGCCAGCCTCACCGAGAAAGTGTGGGCGGATGGCGCCCTGCGGGATTACGTTGAAAGTTACCAGTACGACGCCCTCGGCAATCGCACCCAGATCAGCGACCCACTGGGCTACAAGACTTACCTCAGCTACGACGCCGCCGGCCGCCTGACTCACAAGCAGGTCCCAGCCAACGGAACCCAGGGCTATCTGTCCACCTGGAGTTACGATGCCCTGGGGCAGGTGTTGAGCGAGACCCACTACAGCCAAGCGGTGGCGCAAAACACCGACCCCAGTGCTATCAATACCAATACCCTGGCCCACGCCCAGGATCGCAGCAGCCAGTACACTTATTTATCCAGCGGCAAACTGCATACAGAAACCGATAGTGCCGGGGTAATCACTGAGTATACCTACACCACCTTCGGCGAAATCTGGCGCACGATTGAGGCCAAGGGTCTGGCCGAACAGCGCGTGACCTTCCGTAGTTTCGACCAACTGGGTCGCCTGATGGAAGAGACCAGTGGTCTGCCAGACTGGGAACAGAGCACCATAGACAACCGCCACAATCTCACAGAAGCGGAGCTGGGTGCCGACGAGCAGGTTGCGACAACCCGCTTTGGCTATAACGCCTTCGGCGAACTGGAGAAGCTGGTCAGCCCCCGCGGCCCCGGCTATATCAGCCAGCAGCTGCACGACCAGCTGGGGCGCAAAGTGGGTGAGATCGACGCCCGCGGCGGCAGCACCCAGACGGTGCTGGACGCCTTCGGCAATATCGTCGCCACCACCGACCCCAACGGCAATACCGGGGTCTTCCTGTACGACGCCAACAACCAGCTCACCCACCAGGTGACCCCGGATGGTGCCGTTACTACGTACAGTTATGACGCCTTCGGCCAGGCCGTGGACGTGCGCACCTATGCGCAAAAGCTGGCCGACAGCACCGATATCGCCGCTCTCAACCGCGCCGGTTTGGACGCTTTACTCAGCGGTTTACAGGATGCTGTGCGCGACCGCCACAGCGTCAGTGTGTACGACAACCGCGGCCAGCTGCTCACCAGCACCCAGTACGGCTACGACCTGATCAACGGTCACGCCACCGCCAATGTCACCACCTATAAATACGACGCTGCCGGCAACCGCACCGCCATGATCGACGCCCGCGGCGCGCGCACGGATTATCTCTTTGACGCCCAGGGGCGGGTGACCCAGGAGACCGGGCACGAGTACTACGCCACACTGACCTCGCATCAGACCAGTACCACCCTGGTGCGCGCCATTACCAAGTACAACTACAACGCCTTCGATAAGACCTTCGAAGCGGAAGGCTATTACTGGGATGTCAGCGCCGGGGAGGAGAAGGCCTCGGTATACGGTATCCAGAACCGCTATATGCGTTACGACCACAACGGCCAGCTGCTGACACTGCTGGGTCCCGCCTTTATCGGCACCACAGGCAACGCCCAGAGCAGTGCCGACTTCGACGGCACTATCGACACGGTGCCGATGCGCACGGTGACCGAGCGCCGTTACGACGCCCTCGGCCGCCTGGTGTATGAAGGCCAGCGCGGTCTGCAGAATGCCAGCCTGAACGACGACGGCAGCGCCAGCGGTGTCCAGCACGGCCAGATCCAGGCCAGCGCCTACCACTACAACCGCCTGGACCAGCAGGTGTACGCCCTGGATACCGACGGCGGCCTGACCTACAACCGCCACGACGCCGCCGGCAACCTGCGCAGCGAGACCCGCTACGACCAGCGTCTCACCATTAACGGCAGCCCCTGGGACGGCAGCCTCAATGGGCTCAACCTCGACAGCAGTGTCGAGCACTGGCGCAGCGACGCCCAGGCTTTGCAGAGCAGCGAGTCCAGCACCGGACGCACGACCCATTACCAGTACAACGCCAACAACCTGGTGACCAAAACCGAATCCGATGCCGGGGTCTTCTTCGACCTCAACAACCTGGTGGCCCCGGACTCCACCAGTGGCGACCAGCAGGAACTGCAAAACGGCTTCAGCCTCGGCAGCACCCAGGGCAGCCAAGCGCTCTACGATGCCAACGGCAACCCCATTATCCAGATCGACGGCAAGGACCAGGCCAGCTTCGCCCTCTACGATGCCGCCGGCAATCGCGTACTGGAAGTAGACCGCCTCGGCTATGTCACCGAGTATATTTACGACGGTCTTGGCCAGATCACGGCACAAACCCGCTACGCCGGCGCCCTCGACTTCGCCAAGCTCGGCGCCCCCGCCGACAACGAAGCCCGCCACGCCTGGCTCGACAACCTCTACGGTGGCAACCGCGCTGCCCTGGTGGCCAATGTTGCCACCGGCGACGAGCGCACCACCGAATATGTGTACAGTGGCCGCGGACTACTGCTGGAAGAGCGCACCAAAGGGGAATCCTTCGTGCGCATCAGCAACTCCGGCACCGCCCTCAATGTCAGCCGGGTCAGCAGTGACCTGGTGACTCGCCATGACTACGACGGCAACGGCTGGGCCACCACCACCGTGCGCTACGACGGCGATGAAAACGCCGCAGACAGCCGTGTGGAAAGTGTTGACTACAACGTGTACGGCCAGCAGGTACAAACCCGCGGCGCCGAGTACACCGACTACCGCGGCCAGAGTGTGCGCGGCACCATCAGCTACCGCTACGACCTGTTCGGCAACCGCACCGCCGAGATAGTGCACAACGACAGTGGTGGCCAGGTTACCAGCCACCACTACAACATGATCGGCAAGCGGGTGGAGACCCGCGACGCGCGGGAAAACCGCGGTGAAGCCAACTACGAAGGCAAGACCCGCTTCTACTTCGACGCCTTCGGCAACGCCGTCTACCAGAGCAAAACACAGACGGATATCGACAACGCCCAGAGCCAGGTCACCACCTGGCTGCAGTACGACGCCCTCGGCCGCGAGATCGCCCGCAGCAACAACGTCGACAAGACCGAGCAGGGCGGCCTGGTGCAGCACGATATGGCCTACAACACCCACGGGCAGATTATCGGCAAGGGCATTAATACCGATGTCCGTGACTCGGTGATTGGTGGTAAATACCAGGAGTACTACGTCTACGACGAACTCGGACGGTTATTTAAAACCAACGCCGACAACGGCTCCCCGCGTATTTACCTGTACGACCAGAACGGCAATGCCACTTTAGAAATTACCGCGATCAACAACAACAGCCTGAGCGGAATCCAAACCGCGCGGCAGGCTATGAATGAACTCACCCAGAGTGAGACCCAGTGGAAGTACAGCCTGTACGATCAGGAAGACCAGTTGATTACCGTAGTGGATGCCCCGCTGGCGACGCCCACTGATAATTCCGATCTGGATGTGAACTGGGACGTGGACAACGACGGCTCTGAAGTGATCAATGCGGTGGACAGCAAAGCGGGCACTAACCCGAGCATCACCAGCACTGGCTCCAGCAAAAAAACCACCAACAGCACCAGTAACTCTACGGTCTGGGTCAGCCTCAACAACAGCAATATGCCCAGCACCGCCGATGCCGCGGTGAATAACAAACACAGCATGCCCGCCGAGCGCGTGCAGAAGACTGTGCGCGATAACAATATTGGCTACGTGGGCAATGAAGGCGAAGGCTATGCCAGCAACCCCGGCGGCGCCACCGCCGTGGACAGCAGCCGTTCCTGGGAGGACAACACCGATGAACTGTTCTACCTGAGCAGCAACGACCCGCGCCTCAACTTTGAAGACCTCGGGCTCACCGCCAAACAGCAAACCGATCTCGCCGGGCTGCTGGGCAGTACCAGCTACCAGCTCGATGGCACCAGCCAGGGCAGCCACAAAGGCTATATCGAACGGGATACCCGGCACTACTACACCAGCCGCCAGGTCACCCTCGACAGTGGCCGAACCATTACCGTGTTTACCAACCGTATCGAAGTGGAAGAGCAGGTACATATCTTTGTGCCCCTGTCCAAGGGCAACACCGAGTACGGCTGGCGCGAAGTGGTGATCACCACCAACACCTACAACTACGACATCACCAGCGACTTCCTGCAGGCGGATGACAGTGCCGCGGACAGCGCCCTGGAAGATGCGCAGAACAACCCCCTGCAGGTCATGCCGAGCCTGGACTGGTCGGTGAACGGCAACACCCTGAGTCTCGACAGCAGCGACGTGGCCAGTGTGTTCGGCAACAACACCAAGGTCAAAGTGCTGGCGAAGAATGCCAGTGGCCAGGTGGTGATGAACAACACCCAGTACAACTGGAGCGATGGCATGGACATCGCGCTCAACAGTAATGCCGCAGCGGTATCGCTGACATTCCTGAGCGCAGATGGGCTGGTATTGCATGCAGTGGACCTCTACAGCAACAGTGCCGACAGTTTAAGTGGCAGCGTGGGTCTGCCGGGGGAAGGGGTTGGCCTTGAGCATCTACCGGAGGTGAATAAGTTCTGGTTGTCTGCCGGCTATCGGTCTTCGAAGCAGGGCAGCTCGAGAAGTACGAGCCTGGCTTACAGTGATTCGGCGCGAGTCAATGAGACGACTTATGCTGCGGTTGGTGGGCAGGGAGCTATCAGTAAGCCTGGGCAAGTTGATACCAAAGAAATGGTAGTCAAGTATAACTGGGCAATCACACACGTCAGTAGCGAATTTCTATTTTTTGATGGTGAGCACGATCGAAATGTTTATCGCTATACATACAAACAACAAGTCAATGTAACTATTTCTAATTTTCCGTCGGTAGCTGGAGCGACGATTAAGGTTGATGGAGTAGAAAGAGAGATTACCGGTAATGGAACATTTACTTTTTCTGGAAGCTCCAGTACCAGCATAGGCAGTACACCGCCTAGCCCTAAGTCAACGGCTGTATCAATAAAGACATTTGGAAGTCAGTGGGGTAGTGCGGTTATTGCTGCTAATACCGTAGGTACAACAAAAACCTCTGATGAATACGTTCGTATTTTTAACCTCGACAGCTCTGCAAAAACAGTAGAGTTTACTGCTGATGGTAAAACCGTAACGGCCAGCGTTGTCAATGGTATGGCCAATGTTGGCACCACTGGTATGTCCAACAGCAGCAGCCTCGCCTTCACCATGAAGGTAAAAAACAGCAGCGGCACGGTAATTAATGAAGCTAAGGGCAATTTCAACAATGCTGCTCCAGCGACCGTTACCAACTTACAAAATAAAATCACCAAAACTGTAAAAACCAACACCTACACCCACAATGTCTCCTCTAAGGGCGACAATTACACCTCAGTCTTTTACTCCCAGACCGGCCTGTACAACCGCGAGGCCATCCGCAATATCGCCTTGCAACTGACCGGTGCCGCCAACGACGAGACACTGATCGCCCACCACGCCAGCTACAACGCCTTTGGCGAGAACGTGGCGTCGATCGACAACAACGGCAACACCACCCTGTACGAGTACGACCAGCGCGGCAATGTGGTGAAGGAGCTGAAGCCGGAAGCGGACGTCTACACCGAGCAGATGACCAAATTCCGCGCCCACACCGCCACCGAATACGGCGTCAATGCCTTTGGTGAAATGGTGATGGAGAAAGTCGGGGCTGAGGCTGCCGCTGGCGCCAGCAGTGCCACCCGCAGCGCTGTTACCAACTACAACACCCAGCACGAACAGGTGCGCCTGCAGGACTATGAGGCCGGCTTATTGATTGCCAGCCAGGACGGCGAGGGCGATTACGACAGTCAGGTCTACGACCAGGCCGGCAACCTCAAGGGCAGCAGCCAGTTGGTGTACCGCGCCAACGAGCGCGGCAACGGCACCAGTGCACTCTACTACCAGGTGGCCTACCACTACGACGCCAATAACCAACTGGTGCGTATGAACCGCTTCCAGGACAGTTCCCTGGCGATTGACTACGGCTACAGCGCCTCCGGTCGCTACGACGAGTGGGACTACGACGAGTTTGGCAACCGCATCCGCCACCGCAACGCCCTCTACGGCGACACTAACCCTGTGCTCTACGCCAGTTTCAACAGCGGTGGCAGTGTCGGCAGCAGCGGCACCGTCGGCCAGGAGACCTACCGCTACGACGGCATGGGCCGGGTACTGCAGTACAAGAGCTACAACGGCAAGATCACCGACTACGCCTACGCCTGGAGCGATGCGGTGAGCCGTAATGTGCTCGCCGCCACCGGCCAGCAGGCCCAGGGCGCCGCCGATCAAGTGCAGCTGGGGGGGTATATCACCGCCATCGCCAAGTCCGGTATGGGCGGCGTGGTGGACACCGACTGGAACCAGTCCTCCCACGAGGATGTACTCAGTGACGCCGTCGACTACTTCGGCAAAGCCGTCTGGCACGACGACCTCGGCGGCCATCGCATCGAATACGCCTACAACTACGCCGGCTGGCTATCGCGCCAGACCGGCAATACCGCCCTGAGCGGCGACGGCACCTGGGAAGCGCGCAACAACCAGGATATCCGCTACACCTACTACCACAACGGCAACCTGTTCCGCACCTACGACTACGGCAACAACGGCCTTGCCGATGGCGACCAGACCGCCGCCAACAGCGATATCGCCCCCGCCGTCACCGAATACCGCTACGACAAAGCGGGCAACCGCACTGGCGAGCTCTACTACCGCTCCAACGACCTGTACAACAACCTCGGCCGCGTGGTGTACCAGCACAGCAATGCCGTCTACGACGAACAGGGTCGTATCACCAGCATCGAAGGCTACGACGAATACGGCAATGCCTACCAGATCGACTACACCTTCGACGCCTTTAGTAACCGCCGCAGCGTCAGCAGTGTTTACGACGGCCGCTACGTCGACAACCTCGACGGCACCATCGACGGCAAGACGCAATCGTTCTACTACACCTACGACAAGAACAACCGCTTCACCCTCACCCTCGGCGAGTTTGAAAACGGCCAGATTGTCCTGGGTAAAACCGGCACCGCCATCACCTATAACGGCCTCGACCAGCGCTATCTCGCCAGCCGCGCCAGTGACGGCAGCATCCGCGAGAAGTACGCCTACGACAGCAACGGCCGCCTCACCACCGTGCATATCGACCAGGGCAGTGGCTTTGTTCTGCGCGCCAGCCGTGTCAACAACGATGCGGGGCAGGTCACCGCCTACTACGAGTACGACTCCGCCGGCAAACTGTCCAGCGCCACCGACAACTACTACAACGCCGACGGTATCCAACTGGGTTACGCCACCACCCAGTACGATGAGAATGGTTTAGCCACCGACGAAGTCATCCGCAGCCGCAACACCTTCCTCGGTGACGGCCAGACGGTGGACACCAACATCACCAGCGCCTACCCCGAAGACGGCGCCGCCCCCACGGTGACCACGCTGTACAACTCCTACGAAAAGTGGGATAGCTACAAAACCAAGTCGGTGGTAATCAGCGCCGACAACAAGGACCTACACCCCAAGCAGCGCGACAGCTGGGAGAACGGCGAAGCCTTCTACACCTACGACTCCAATGGCCATATCCGCCGCGTCTACGACGTGGAAGGTCAGCGCGCCATCGCATATGTCACTGACAAGGAAGGCCGCACCCTGGTGCGCGAAGAGATCAACGACGACGGCCAGAACAGCTACGGCCGCGAGATGCGCCACTTCTACTACTTCAACGGCCACGCCGTCGGCGATGTGGGCAACGACCAGGTACCCAGCCGCTACGACTACGTCAAAGCCCTGGCCCAAGCTGAAGGAGCAGGCAATCGCCACTCCCACAGTAATGGCGACCACGTACAGGCGGTGCAATCGGCGGACTTCGACCAGAACTACCAGCCGATCAACCCCAACTATCCCACGGCCAGTTACTCAAGCTTCGAGGCCCAGGGCGGAGAGACCCTGCAGAGCATCGCCGCCATGGTCTGGGGTGACTCCAGCCTGTGGTATCTCCTGGCCGATGCCAACGGCATGAAGGGCGACGAGGTACTGACCAAAGGCCAGCGCCTCGAACTGCCCAATGTGGTTACCAATATCCACAACAACAGCGATACCTTCCGCCCGGTAGACGGCGCCCTGCAGATGGGGGATACCGCCCCGACCCTGCCGGATGTGCCGCCGCCACCGCCGGTGGATAACGACGGCGGTTGTGGTGCGCTGGGTATGATCCTGGTGATTGTGGTTGCGGTGGTGGCCACGGTGTTGACAGCAGGTGCTTTCGCTGCGGCTGCCGGCGCTAGCATCGGCGGTATGATGACGGCGGGCGCGAGTGCTATTGCCACTGGTAGTCTCGGTTTTGGGGCCGCATTTGTGGCGGGTGCCGCGGGCTCGATTGCCAGCCAAGTAACTGCGATGGGCCTAGGGATGCAGGAGGACTTTAGCTGGAGCGATGTGGCTATAGGAGGCTTTACCACGATGGCAACGGTGGGTGCGGCCGGCTACCTGAACGGAATTGACAGCTTCACCAAAGTGGTCGACGGGGTGAGTAAGCTCAACTGGGCTGGCTCAGCGCTCCTCGGCGCGAGCAATGTGGTTAGCAGCTACGGCATCAACAAAGCGTTTAATAAGGATGTGAGCTTTAGCTGGCGCAACGTGGCCACCTCTGCGGTTACCTCCGGTGTTGCTTCGGGACTAACGGAAGGTTTTTCACAAACCAGTGAATCGGGAGTACTCGGTGGAGTTCTGCAAGCTGGAGGCTCAATCGGAGCCGACGTGGGCCGAGAGCTGACCAGCGCCCTGATCAACGAGTCAGTGCAGAGTGCTATCTGGGGTGACAGTTTTGACTGGGGTGGTGTGGCAATTGCCACTGCTGCCGGAGTCGCTCAAAGCTCGATCAAGCGCTTAGGTGGTGATGGTGAGCCGGTTGCCGGCGGCGGTCTGGATGCGGGTTCAGTTACTAGCAATGAAAAAACCAGTACTGGAGAACAACGTCTTACTGAACAGTTCAGTAGCTCAACAAGCAATATAACTTCCAGCTGGTCAGGACAGGAATTGGTGGTGACTGCTAGCCAAAGTGGTATTTGGGGCAGTGAAAAGGACTACTGGTCTAACAGTTCGGTGATCCAGCGGAATACGCAGGTGATGATGCACTCAGCGCAATTTAATGCTGTGCTGGATGAGAAAACTGCTCAACGTAGTGCACAGGTAGCCGCTCAGCAGGCCTACGCTGAGCTGAGCTTTGCAGAACAATATCAACTGGCGACTCCTACAAATACATGGACCGATGCAGGTTTGATTGCACCTGGTGGGACTGATTTTTCTGATCTGATTGCCTCAATTAACAGTTATTCCGCTTGGCAGCAGGTAAAAGGAGGAATGCAGGTCAGCATAGGTGCATCTGATTCTTCAATATTTGACTGGAGTTATTGGAAAGAGGCTGGGAGTGCACTTATAGAAGACCCTTGGGGTGAATTGGTTGATACAACATACTACTGGAGTGGGAAGCTTAATAGTTTTGCCGATTACTCACCATATGACGATATGCTTGCTGAGTGGGAAGGGTTAAAGACAGGTATACGGCAGGATAATGCGCAGACAGCTATCACTGGTGGTTATGGTTTGACTGGTGCAGTGGCATTCACTGAGTTACCCAGAGAGCTTGGGTTTGGATTGATTGACTCCGGGCTATGGTTAGGAGGCTTAGTAATGTCACAGGATGTTCGAGTCGGAACGCTGGATAGTATTACTGAAACATGGGAAACATCACATACTATTGGAGAGATAGTAAGAAGTGAGACTATAACTGATGTGAGATTCTCCTTAACCAGTACAGAAAAAAGGCTTGGGCAAGAAACCAAATTTGTGGTGGGAACCGATTTTTATGGCTTACAGTTTAAAAATGCAGAGCTTTGGGGGAAGGGAGACAGGTTAAGATATAACGTCGATGAGGTCACAAGGATTGCATTTGACTATAATGGGAACGATAGAAGTGCGATTTTACAAGAGAAAAATATACCGTTGCCTAAAGCTTTTAAAAAACTTAATGCATTTATTCCAAATAAGTCACTGCGTGAGTTAATGAAAGTTGAGTTCGAAACTGGCCTGAGAATGAATATGAGCACATCTAATGTCCGTTCGGCGTTTAACTTTAAGTTCGGATTGCCTAACTTGAAGTTTGCAATTGAGTTGAGAGGTGAAGAGCGAGAGCTTGATGTATGGAAAAGTGAGGAGTGATGAAGTTCTCACTAAAACTGGTTAAAAATGACGGTTCTTTGAGATTGTACGATGGAGATTCTTTTTTAAAAGATTACTCATTCTCGTACGGGTGGACGTCAATTGCTATTAAGAAAGAAGGGCTCTTCTTTGCAGAGATTCACCTCCTCGATCGCGCTATTGAAACTGCGGATTTTGGAGGGTTTGATATAGTTAGATCAAATAAATCAGTATACAAAATGGAAGTGGTTTCAAGGCTGAGAAAAGAATGCTGCTACGAAGTGGATTTGCTGCCAGATGGCGGATTTATGAATTTTTTTAGGTATAGTCATTTTCGAGTAGATAAGAAGGGTGGTGGCGGCTCGATAGTTGTTAAATATCATCCATGGAAATTTTGGTTGCCAATGCAGGTTTTTGCTTGTGTTGAAAATGGAGATGCTCTTGACTTGGCGGTTATTTTTTTGGCTTTCATTTGGATTATTGATGAATACTCGAATCACGGTGAAATGTTTTAGAATGATTGAAAATAATTGGAGTTGAAAATTAATTCTGAATACCCATAGATTAGAGAAAGGCGCCAGCAGCGTTGCTGGCGCTAGTTCCAATGGCTATTTCTTTCTGCTTATAGTTAAGGGGACGTGAAATGCTGCATATCTATGCTTGGGCTTAGAAAAACTGTGACTTTAGAGAAAAAGTGGAAAGTAGTATCGAGAGAATGGGTGGGAACTAGCAGGGGGTGGCAGAAAGGTAGTGTCGACAGGCGCTTATGCCGTGTACCCAGCGCTTTGCCTGCAAGCGTTTCGTACGGCCTCAGCAGACCCTACCAAACCTTTAAAACGGCTTTCAAAATTTCGATTGAGATAGAGCCAGTGTTTTGGCGAGACTCCCAGTCGCTCAAGAATGGGAGGAATGTTCTCAGAAATGGTGCCGCGCTTTCTGGGGTCTAAATGTCGACCACTCCAATCCACTAGCTCTAAATAGTGATCCAGCAGCAAAAGGGTTGCGCC
Organism: Microbulbifer sp. GL-2; assembly: GCF_007183175.1. Taxonomy (NCBI): domain Bacteria; kingdom Pseudomonadati; phylum Pseudomonadota; class Gammaproteobacteria; order Cellvibrionales; family Microbulbiferaceae; genus Microbulbifer; species Microbulbifer sp. GL-2. The sequence continues at coordinate 459,979 of NZ_AP019807.1, read as the reverse complement.
CTGGCTCCATTGTTTATGTCTTTCTTGTCGTTGATAGTAAGCAGAGCGGGAAATAGGAAGGTTCCTAGGGCCGGGATCGTATGTACACAAAATAATCGATCAAAAACGTCTGATATTGATTGACTTGGCAGTAAAAGGTAAAAAGAAAAGCTCGACAGTAATACAGCCGGTACCCCTAGTGTTTGTATACCTGTATAGCGACCAAGCCTAGAGCATCCGCTAATCCCAGTAGTTGCTTTAGCAGTGGTAAGCCGAAAAAGAGTCTGTGCCCAAAGGGAAAGCCGATCCGCATGAGAATCGCCGACCTACTTTCGCGAATCAAACCTTACTTTTGTGGCTTTAATACCTGCGCCCCTAATCTACCACCCCTGGATAGTGGTCCAGCCGTAATATCAGGCTTAAATAGTTAGGATCCAACCGAGATATAATAAAGTGCCCCAGAGGATATCTGCTTTACTAATGATATTTAGTATGAAAAGTGTTTTGATTACAGAGTAGGTGTATACAGATTACACTTCGAAATTGAATAAAAACACCATGTCAAACCACCATGCTATATATAGCGTATCCTAATTAATTAGCCACTTGCACTTGTTCGTAAAATGATCGTGTTTGTATTGAGGAAGTACGGTACAGCTTCACAAGTGAAGCGTAGCGAAGGTTTGATAGAAGCTTTTTGGCTGGAGAACGTAAGCGCGGCTCGTATGGATTCCGTGAGGTGACCAAGAATAGAGAAAATCCCATAAGCATACAACATGTCATATGTGACATAACATTACATGTTTCACTGTTAGCAAGAGTAAAAACAAGTAAATCAAAATTTATCTTCAGCAAAAGACCAGTAAAACAGCCAATTACTCAAATTTAAAACAATAAAACTCTTAGGTTTTGCACAAAAAATAATCACAGTGGTGGTAAAGTGGAGCAAAAAGGTCGCCAATAGATATCTTGTGTTTCAGCTTAATGAAAAATTATTTGCATTTGTAAAGTTTGTGGTACATTACGCCGCTCGGAGGTCGTTAGCGGCTATTTTTAGGAAATGAAACGATGGAAGACTTGAAAAGTAAGATCAATAAGCTTGCTTCTTTTCTTAAAGTAGACAGCGAAAACCAACGTTTACTCATTGAATTGGTGGAAACCTGCTTGAGAGCAGGTGAATTGGAAAAAGCTGAGCATTACTTGCAACAAGGGTTAAGTCACTGGCCTGAAGATTCATCACTATTGTTTCAGAAGGGCATGTTATGCATGTATAAAGGTGAATACAGCGTTGCCATTGAGGAATTCACATCTCAGCTAGGCTCTAAAGTTCCCCAAGATATTGTGAAATATAATATTGCTTGGGCCCAGCTAGCGTTACAGCAGCCACAAAATGCATTGAGCACCCTGGATGGGCTGGAAACATTATCACCTAGGTCCGCATTACTTAAAGCGCGGGCACTGCACTATCTGGGACGTATGGAAGAGGCTGAACAGCTCCTTATCTTTGCTAAAACAAGTGAGGAAACTGCGCTGGAAGCGGAGTCAGTATCAGCCCTGTTAGCTCTAGATCAAGAGGATAGAGAATCAGCGCGGACCAAGGCTGATGCAATCCTCAGCAAGTCTCCCCGGAATGTTGAAGCCAATGTGATTATCGGTATCCTGAATTTAGGTGATGGTGAATTACAGGTAGCAGAGAATCACTTTGCCGTTGCTTTAGCAGAAAAACCATCGAGTGGTAGGGGATGGCTTGGAGAGGGTTTGTTGGCACTACTCCGAGGGGAATTTTCACATGCCACAAATAGTCTGCAGAAAGCTGTCGATAATATGCCAACCCATTTAGGTACTTACAATGCCTTGGCATGGGCTCATATTTGTAATGGGGATTTATCAAGCGCTGAAAAAACAGCGCTGCGCGCTAAAGAACTAGAACCGAGATTTTCTGAGACACTAGGAACACTGGCAATAATTAATCTTCTTAAAGGAGAAAGAAACAGTGCTGCTGTCCAGGCAAAGGTGGCAAATAGATTAAGTGCCAACTCCTTTGCAGGTCGTTTTGCGCAAGCTCTTTTGGAATCAGATTCTGGAGAGCAGGAAAAGGCTGAAGAAATCGTAACACAAATATTGAATAGTGAGGTCAATGAGCAGGGCGAGCGATTAATTAATTCACTTTCTCGCTTTCAGTCTTTGACAGAAACAAAAAAGAATAACTAATGAGCGATAGTAGTTACATCTTTAGCTGTGCTGTAAAGTTACCGGTATGACACCAGAAGTTGCGCTAGAAATGGTCAGAGAAATGCTAGCCACGGCAGGACTGGTATCGTCTCCCATATTGGGCACGGCTCTGGTAGTCGGGATGCTTGTTAGTATTTTTCAAGTGGTAACCCAAATACAGGAGATGACTCTAACTTTTGTGCCAAAAATGCTAAGCATAATCGGCATAATATTTATCTTTGGTACATGGATGTTAAGTACCATTGTTTTTTATACGGAAGGAGTGTTTCGTCGGATCGTTGAGCTGATGTAATGTCAATCCAGGCTGGACTTGATTTTATCGTAAGCATGTTACTTATTGCGTGTCGTATTGCGCCTATCTTTATGGCATTTCCCTTGCAACCAGCAATCAGCCTGCCAGCTCGGATCAGATTTTTTTTAATAATTGCGATTGCCTTGGTTTTAACTCCATTTGTAATAATTAGTGAGATTAGAATTAGCAGTAGCTATGAACTAATTACGATAATGGCAAAAGAGCTAGTTGTAGGCATCACTCTATCTGCTGTAGTAATGGCTGCAATGTCCGTATTTTTAGTTGCAGGAAGATTGATTGATTTCCAGATGGGACTTGGTGCGGCGACACTACTAAATCCACAATCAAACACGCAAAACTCCCTGATAGGAACATTACTCACCTTACTTGGTACTACCATATTCTTTTTGATGAATGGGCATCATGCACTCCTTAAAGGCATTATAGAAACATTGAATATAGTCCCCATAGGGAGCAGTATCCATCCAAATGGATTGCTAGATGCATTTATTGCTTCAGGGATGATGTTTATGTATGGGGCAATTTTGGCTGCCCCCATACTGCTCGGGCTGCTTTTGGTTGATTTGGTTATAGCCGTGTTTGCTCGTACGATGCCACAGGTAAATCCGTATTTTGTTGGATTGCCACTTAAAATATTTCTCGGTTTGTTTATTTTAACCGCCTCTCTAAGTTATTTGATATCACCAATTACCGCGGTTTTTGAGAAAATATTTGGCTACTGGGGGCAAATGCTAGTTCCGTAATGGCCAATAACAATTCATCTTCAGAAAAAACCGAACCAGCTTCTCCGTTTAAGCTAAAAGAAGCAAAAAAAAGGGGGCAAGTCGCTAAAAGTTTAGAGGTAATTTCTCTCTTTACGCTAATTGGGTTTTTGATATTAATAGTGGGTATGGGAGAGTTACTGGCCGGCCAGCTCCTTGATAATCTATCAGGGATGTTGGACTTCTCCGAAGTGGCGAGTGGCAGTGACGAAAATATCTTAGAGTGGGCTAGCCTTCAAATTCAAAGATCCATATTTGTTATTGTGCCAATTATGCTATTGGCGGCGCTATTTGCGACATTAGGAAATATCATTCAAACAGGGTTTGTCTTTTCGGGACATCCATTAAAGCCAAGTTTTGACAAGTTAAATCCCGTTAATGGGTTTAAAAAAATCTTTTCGTTAAAGACATTATTTGATCTTTTTAAAGCACTAATAAAAGTTGCCGTCTTAATTGGGTTTCTATTCTTCTATATTAAAAGTAAATTAAACAGTTGGCTTGCACTGACGAATCATGACCCAAGTTCCGCATTATCTATATTTATTAGCGCGCTCGTAGAGGTGTTGGCTATGTTGATACCGATAATTGCTGCTATAGCCCTGTTAGATTTCTTGTTTTCAAGAAAAAGCTTCTTAAAGCAAATGAGAATGACAAAACAAGAAGTTAAAGATGAGATAAAGCGTAGAGATGGAGACCCGAAGGTTAAGCAGAAAATAAAAGAACTCCAGCAAGAGTTGAGAAGTAAAACTGCGGGCCTGGGAAGTGTGCCGTCGGCAGATGTAATTGTAACAAACCCATCTCATATATCTGTTGCTTTAAAATACCATGAAAGCAGTATGCTAGCTCCTAAAGTAACAGCCAAAGGCAAAGGCAAAACAGCTTTACTTATTCGTGAATTGGCCAGAAAACATAACATTAAAATAATGCAAAAGCCACCATTGGCACGGGCACTCTATAAGAGAACAAAAGTAGATGACTACATACCAGTTGAAAGCTACGTGCCGGTTGCAAAATTATTTGGTGAACTAAGAGAAAAACGCTTGCCCCCAATAGCTAGAGATATTAAAGACCAGGATGCACTCAATGCTTGAGAGAATGTTTGGAACAAAGAGTGAGGTTGCCCTTGTTTTAGGGGTTATCGGAATTCTAGTGGTCTTATTCGCACCAATACCATCAGAGGTGTTGGACTTCCTACTATTGTTTAATTTAAGTACAGCCCTACTTATACTTCTTCTAACTTTTTATATGGATCGTCCAGTAGAGTTTTCTACTTTTCCGGCAATCCTACTAATAGCCACGCTTCTAAGGCTTGCATTAAATATCGCAGCGACCAGATTGATTTTAAGTGATGGTGATGCAGGTGAAGTTATTGGAGCAGTAGGTGAATATGTTGTAGGAGGAAATTACATTGTAGGCCTGGTTGTTTTCTTCATCCTAATTGTTGTGCAGTTTATAGTCGTAACAAGTGGCGCACAACGAGTTGCAGAAGTAGCTGCTCGCTTTACTCTAGATAGTATGCCTGGTAAGCAAATGAGTATTGATGCTGACCTCAACATGGGGCTTATCGATGAGACCGAGGCTCAGAAAAGGCGAAAAGAAATCGAGCGTGAGGCAAACTTCTATGGCTCCATGGATGGTGCAAGTAAATTCGTGAAAGGTGATGCTGTTGCTGGCATTATCATTATTCTTATCGATATTATTGGTGGATTAACAGTAGGAATTGCCCAAATAGGTATGAGCTGGGGGGATGCTCTCCATACCTACACATTAATGACAGTTGGAGATGGCATTGTCACTCAAATACCTGCGTTAATTATATCTACGGCAACAGGAATCATTATTACCCGTGCATCTAGTGACTCCTTTTTAGGTAATGAAATTTCGAAGCAAATAAGTAGATATCCTAAGAGTTTAGTTCTGGTGTGTATTGCATTAGCATGTTTTTCTATCTTGCCTGGGATCCCTCTTTGGCCAATAGGAATATTGCTAGCTATTTTTATCCCGACTCTATTCGTCATTTTAAATAAAAATCAGTCAGAAATTACTGATGATGAACTAGCTGCGGAAAATGCGGAAGAAAGCAGAAACGAAAACGCTGGGTATCACGATATTGTCGTCGAACCATTAGAGATACAATCGGGTTCTGAGTTGGGTGAGTTCCTATCCAAGGATTCAATTTTTATTGAAAAAATTAAGAGCTTTAGAGGACAGTATACCCAAGAGATGGGTGTAATAGTGCCAACATTAAAGGTCTCAATATCACAAAATCTTGAGCCAAACGCATATGAAATCAGATTATTTGGTTCAAGAGTGGCTAAGTCTGAATGCTACGAAAATAAGCTTTTGGGAATAAGTACAAGTAGCAGTATTGATGTCAATGGAATAAAAACTAAAGATCCTTCTTATGGATTACCTGCTGTATGGATCGATAACTCACAACGAAGTCAAGCAAAAGAAAGCGGGCTAACGGTAGTAGATCCGATTACAGTGATATTTACACATTTCAGTGAAGTTATTAGAAAGCATGCAGATGAACTGATAACTAGAAAGGAGACTGAAACACTGCTTTCAAAGGTTAAGATGTCTCAGCCTGGATTATATGATGAGTTAATCCCTGATAACTTATCATTAAGTGATATTCAGAAAATTCTGAAGCTGTTAATTAAAGAGAAAGTGCCAATTAACAATATCGAGCTTATTGCCGAGTCTTTGGTTGATAAATCTCGCTCAATAAAAGATGTCCATATACTTGTAGAGTTGGTTCGCCAACAGCTCGGTCGAGTAATATGTGAGCCTTTACTAGATAGAGACGGTACATTGCAAGTACTCACACTAGAGCCTCGACTAGAGAGAAATCTATCGGCAAGTATTAATAATACAGATGGGGTGAGCAGCTTGGCAGCCGATCCAAGGTTGATTGAAACATTTACAATGAGTATTGCTAAATCGGCAGAGCAAATGATTAACTCCGGAAATAAACCAGTATTACTATGCTCCGGAAAACTACGAGTGCATATGCGGCAGTTGATAGAGCGCTTTATGCCCCATATGTCAGTTATCTCGTTAAATGAGGTACCAACAAACATACAGGTAAACTCATTTTCTATCGTGAGAGCTAATCAAGATGAAAAAAACAAAAGAGAGCCAATAGAAGCGTAATGGAAGGAATTAATACAATTTTAAATGCTATGCAGTCTGATCTTAGAAAACTTAATTCAATCGGACATAATTTGGCAAATGTTGATACAAATGCATATAAACGTATTGTTGCAGATTTAGAAGTACAGTCGATAGATTTGGGCGGCAAGCAAGTAGCTATCACGGCAAGTAATAATAAAAATATAGCCTCGAGTTCCCGAGTTGACTATTCAAATGGAGCCTTAAAATTTACTGGCCGAAGCCTAAATATGGCAATAGAAGGTGATGGTTACTTTCAAGTCCGAGATAATGTAGGAACATGGTTAACTCGACAAGGAGAGCTAAAAGTAGATAGCGAGGGATATCTCACACTGCTTGATGGATCAAAACTTCAAGGAATTGATGGGGATATTCAAGTCCAACCAGGAACAATTGAAATAAGAAATAACGGAGAGCTTTACCAAGAGGGAGATCAAGTTATTGCTAAAATAGCTGTAGTTGATGCTTCGGATAATATGTTGCAGGAAATAGGTAAAGGAAAATATTCAAGTCCCTCAGTTTCTTTGCTTGAGCAACCGTCGGTTAGGCAAGAATTTCTCGAAATGTCCAATGTAAACCACTTACATGAAATGGTCAGTTTGGTAGAGCTTACTCGACATTTTGAAGGAAGTCAGCAAGTACTTCAGGGATATAGCACCATGATGGAAGAGCTAGTATCTAAAGTCGGTAGAATTTAACAAATATTGATAAATAAAGCCTTGGAAAACCTATGATAGATGCACTATATATTGCCGCGACTGGGATGCGTGCAGAGGCAGCACAAATTGATGCTATATCAAATAATATGGCAAACTTGAATACACCGGCTTACAAGCGCCAGGGAGTCAATTTTGAGAGTTTGATATATCAAACCGAAAAAGTAGGCTCGGTAAATGGGCAGTTACAATCTCAAGGGATGGGGGCTGCGGCTAGTCAAATAACTAGATTTTATGAGCAGGGTGACCTCAAAGTATCTGATGATCAGATGGATATTGCCATATCCGGAAAGGGCTTTTTTGAGGTTGAATTACCTAGTGGATCACTCGCTTATACAAGAGTAGGAAACTTTAAATTGGATGATAACGGTTTTCTTGTAACAGAAAATGGCTATTTATTAGCTGACCGTATTCAAGTTTCACCAGATGCTATAGATATCAATATTTCTGAGTCCGGAGTTGTTTCAGCACGCTTATCTGATAATAGTGAAGAAACCCTTGGCCAAATATCTCTGGCAGGATTTATGGCCGAGCAAGATCTGGATGTTATTACTGGTGGTCTCTATGCTGCAAATGAAGATTCTGGATCAGCATACTATTCGGAGCCAGGCGAGGACGGTTTGGGTTTAGTTCGACAGGGATATATCGAAGCTTCAAATGTTGATCTTGTTGAAGAGATGCTAAGTTTAACTATGGCACAAAGGGCTTATGAGGGAAGTTCACAAGTTATTCGTGCAGCCGATGAAATTATGAAAATCAATAACTCGTTAAGAGTTTGAACATATAAATGAAGCAGTATAAATATGTAGTAATTATTTTTATGGCTGCTTCATTCGCTGTTGCAGAGGAAATTAAAATAAAACTGCATCCTATAATTAATCAAAAAAGTAAAGCAGTTTTAATGAGCGAAATTGGAGAAATAAGTTCTAAGCTAGAGAAAAATAAGGAAATAATAATTCCTGGTGATTTACAAAGAGATTGGACGGAAAGGGGATATTGGGTAGATAAATCTGATTTATCGAACCTAATTATGGCTCTATACCCTCAACATCATTTGAATATCTTTGGCCCAGACAAAGTTAAAGTTAATTGTCCTTTGTTTAATCTGGATATGGATGTCGTCAATTTAAAAGTGAAGAAAGTTTTTCATAGCAAAGTTGAAGCGGGCAGTGAGCTATCAATAGTACCGTATGACAACATTCCCGAAGTCAACCTTTGTGCTGAGCCAGATCAGATAGTTATAAAGAGATTTACAAAGGGAAAAATAAAATCAAGAGAAGCAGTGAATGTATCACTAGAAACCAGTGGTAGAGTTATTTACAACTTCCCCCTTTGGTTAAAAATAGAACACTACGATACAGTGCTACAAGCTGCCAGCTCCTATAGGAAAGGTACCTACTCGGATAGAATTATAGTAAAAGAAAAATACACTGATATAGCTAAATTAACGCACACTCCAATTGAAACCATACCACAAGGGATGCGCCTCAAGAATCATCTCAATACAAGTGAGGTAATAACAACTGATGACTTTGAATTTATACCATCGGTAGAAATGGGAAGGTCGGTAGTGATTTTATCAGTGGTTAAAAACATAACAATAGTTGCCAAGGGTAAGGCCAAATCTGATGGGGATTTAGGTGATTTGATATTAGTCCAGCTAGAGAACGGTGAAAATATGTTCGAAGGTAAGGTTGTAAGAAAAGACACGGTGCTTGTGCAGGGGGAAATGTGAAGAAAGCTGTAAAGGTACTCTTATCTATCATGTTCATTAATGTCTTAATGATAGATAGAGCATACTCTGAATCACTTTTTAGTGATGAAACATTTATCCCGCTAATAGCTGACTACCGTGCAGTAGCGATAGGAGATACCGTTACTATTGTAATTGTTGAAACCTCTCTTGCTCGTGCGAATGATGGAGGAAGTGGTTCCGCAGCGATTTCCGTTGGTGCTGCTGGGCATCTATCCACAACGACAAGAGAGGAAATAGGAGGGGGATCTCTAGATTTAAGTGTTGGCGGATCAAGCGATAGTAGCACAAATAGGGATGGTTTATTTAAGGCTGTTATTACTGCAGATGTAGCGGAGATAAGTCCGAGCGGCAATCTTTTCCTCCACGGAAAACAGCATTTATTAGTCAACGGGGAAGATCAATATATTTTAGTGACAGGTTGGGTTAGCCCCTACCATGTAGATGATAATAATACCGTACTTTCTAGCCGGCTCAGTCAGGCAAAGATCGTATATTCAGGGAAAGATCCGGATAGGGTTAGTATTTGGAGTAAAATTGCAGGTTTTATCTGTTGCCCAGGAGATGGAAAAATCGATGATGATGTATACGAAATAGAAGAAGTTAAAGTTGATAGTAATATAGAAGATGAAGGTTTTGGTAAGTAGAGATATTCTTATGAGAAGTTTCAGGTGGAAACTTTCCTATTCATTTACGATATTGACTATTGCTTTTTTTGTTATGAGCGATGTCAATGCTACGGTACGACTCAAAGAGTTTGCTCGAGTTGAAGGTGTTAGAGATAATGCCTTAGTTGGCTATGGATTGGTGGCAGGTCTTGCAGGTACAGGCGACACGCGTCGTTCAGATGCTACGATACAATCGATAGCAAATATACTAGCCAGATTTAATGTAATAGTTGATGAGCAAGAAATTAGCAGCCGTAATGTAGCAGCTGTTATTGTTACAGCAAACCTCCCTGCTTTTTACCAGCCTGGTGATAAAATTGATATTAATATTGCATCAGTTGGCGATGCACGAAGCCTAATCGGGGGTACATTATTAATGACTCCATTAACGGCAGCCAATGGAGTTATATATGCATTGGCACAAGGACCAATTTCCGTTGGAGGGTATTCATACGGATTAAATGGAAATGTTATTCAAAAAAACCACCCAACAGTAGGTGTAATTACAAATGGTGCAACAGTTGAGAAAGCTGTAAACACGAAGTTGCTAGAAGAAGGTCAGCTTAGTGTGGTTTTGTCCGAACCTGACTTTACAACTGCTGCAAGAGTTAAAAAAGCCATTAAAAATACTTTCCCCTCGCTAAATATTACCACTGAGCATGCAGGTAAAATAATTGTCGATGTGCCCACCAATACTGATTTAATTGATTTGATCGCTGACTTAGAGAATATATCCATAACGCCGGACAGTATCGCTAAAATCATTATTAATGAGCGAACAGGTACCGTAGTTTCGGGAGGCTCCGTAAGAATTGATGCCGTTTCAATATCTCATGGTAACTTGGAACTAAGCATATCTACAGATTATGCTGTGTCGCAACCAAATATATTTTCTATTGGCCTAAATAAGTCAAGTCTAACAGATGAAAGTGGCCAAGGAATTTCTACTGTTGTTGTACCGGATACTAATATCAGTGTTAAAGAGCAATCACTAGCATCAGTATCGCTACCATCAGGAAGCACTGTAAATGATCTTGTTCGTGCTCTAAAACAGATACACGTTAGCACAAGAGATATGATTGCTATCTTACAGGCAATAAAATCTGCTGGCGCATTACATGCAAGACTCATAATTAAATAAATGAAGAATTACGACATGATTGAACTGATTGATAGTATTACTGGAAGTTTACTCAATAAGTCTCTTGATCGAACAGCTGTTGAGAATCGCCTTATTGCAAATAACATTGCAAATATAGATACGGAGGGCTATAGGCCGCTTACTACAGAGTTTGGCCGGTCGTATGAAAAAATAAGACAGGCCCTGAGTGAGAATGACTTTGCTGACTTAGAGAAAATTTCTTCTTCGTGGAAGCCCGCTGAAGAAGTTAGCATTCACCCTACTTACCATAGTGTCAGCCTTGATCAAGAAATGGTTAAACTAGCCAATAACACTTTGCAATTCCAGTCTCTATCTGTCGCAAAAACAAAATTATCTGAAATATTAAAGACTGCAGTTAAAGGAGGTTAGTAATGATAACTGATAGTTTTGCAATAAGTTTAGATGGCTTAGAGTATCAACGCCTAACGGTTGATACCGTAGCGATGAATATTGCTAATAGTACCAAGACATTTAGCAATACCATGGATGTTTATAAGCCTCGGGATGTGGTAGCCAGTACTAATGGGCAGATGGATGTAAATGGCATTGATGGAATAACTGTTTCCGAAAGAAATGTTGAACCCAAACGTATTTATGATCCTTCTCATCCCTATGCTAATGAAGATGGATATATCTTAAAACCAGCAGTTGATAGCGTCGAGGAAATGGTTAGTTTAATGACAGCTGTGCGCGCATATCAAGCGAACATACAGGCCTTAGAAGCTTCCAAAAAGATCATTCAATGGACAATTGATATGAGTGCTAAGTAATGAGTATTGATGCAATTAATCCAATTGGAGAGTTTAAAAAGATTGAGCTGCCATCAAGTTCAGAGGTAAGAAATAATAATTTATACCAAGTTGTTTCGTCAGAATTGCAGCATGTCAGTGAACAATATCGCGTTGCTGAAGAGCAGGCGTTAACGCTTACAGTAGGCAACCTGGATGATGTCCATCAGGTAATGTCAGCAATCAACAAGGCCAAGTTGAGCTTTGAATTGGTAACTCAGGTTCGAAATAAGTTACTTGAGGGTTATCAGGAAATTATGAAGATGCAGGTATAGTGGAATAGTTGTTATGCACATAGATTTTAAATTACATCAAAAGAAAATATTCGCGGGTCTTTTTGTTCTTTCGAGTATTTTAGCTGTTGTGCTATTCCTCTTAATTAAAACTGGTAGTGAAATATTGGTAAGCGATCTACAAAAAGGTGAGCTTAGTAGTGTAACTAGAACGTTAGTAGATAATAATGTCTCCTTTGAAATAGATGAACAAAATGGAGCGATTTCAGTCCCTGATGAGCAAATTCCAGTTGCTCGAATGCTTTTAGCCGAAAATGGGCTGCTTGATATAAAAAATGTTGGTTTTGAAATCTTTGATGATACTTCGTATGGCTTAACTGAGTTTTCCCAAAAAATTTATTATCAGAGAGCTCTCCAGGGAGAGATTGAAAAGTCAATTAAAACTTTAGATGTGGTGCGTAGCGTAAGAGTCCACCTTGTAATTCCGGATAATTCTATTTTCAAAAGAAGTCAAGAAGAGGCTAAAGCTTCTGTAGTTTTGACTGTTAAAAATAAAAATTCTCTTAGACAGGATAAGATAGTTGGGATTCAAAATCTTGTCGCCGCTTCTGTGCCTAAGCTAATGCCTAGTAAAGTAACTATTATGGACTCTAAGGGAAACCTCTTATCCAGTTCTGAATTACTTCTTGGTGATGCTCTACAAAAAGTAGAATTTAAAAGAGAGCTCGAAGAGTATTACATTGCAAAGGTAAACGAAATTCTTTTTAAAGTTGTGGATCAAAAAAATGCAGTTGTAAGTGTTGATTTAACTATCGATTATTCAAAGTCTGAAAGTACCCAGCAAAATTCGCTTCCGCTTATGAATTCTGATTCCGGAGTTTTGGTGAGTAATAAGGTTAGTAGGGAGTATAGAGAAGGCAGCACATCAAAAAGGTCTAACTCTAAGGGGAAAAGTAGCGAAAATGACATTCTATCTGAAAGTATTGAAAATAATTATCAATATTCCAGTGAGTTAGTAAAGAAGCAAGTTAGCCCGGGGCGGATCATAAGAAAAGGCGTATCAATATTATTAACAAGTGAGCTGGGCGAGGGGCAATTGCCGAAGCTGCGAGATTTGGTTGCTAATGCTGTCGGTCTCAATGAAGAAGCTGGGGATCAAATATCAATTGAATTTATTACTTTAGAAAAAACAGTAAAATCTAATTCTGTGTCGAATGCAACCCAAGAGATGGTAGGTGAAACATTAAAGGAGCCAGTAAAGGTTCTCTTGAGAGACTCTCCTTATCAGGAATACGATGTCACTAAGTTCTCATCTATAAAAATATACGTGTATGTTGGTATTTCTTTATTTATTTTGGCGATTTTGTTTTTTATTTTTGGTCGAGGAAGATTGAATTCAGCTGAGCGCCTGGAAGTTTTAGATGATATGAGAACATGGCTCAACGAAAGCTCAAGCTCGAGACATGCTGATGTTAAATAAACCTGCGAAGTTGGCTGCTGTTAGGTATAAATCATTATCCTTTCTAGACCGTATCTGGATACGTTCTAGGTTAAGCGGTGATTGTAAGTTACTTTTAGATAAAGCACTAAGAGACCTGAAGAAATCAGGTGTTAAATCACTGAAGTACAGTGAAGTGAATAACCTGATAGCTGACGAGAGCATAACTGAAGTTAATGATATAGGTTGCCAGCAAGATCGAATTCTTCCAAAGTATGTTTCCTTAGTGGGAACTGGAGGGAAGCAGAAAATATGCTTGAAGGGTGACGTTACACCATACGTATCTGATTTGATTAGCACCAGGTCGGTAGAATATATGACAGGTAAATTTTAATGTCTGATATAATTCGTCGCCCTAAGATAGGTGGAACCCATAAGATAGAATTTTATACGCCCGACGCTAATCCTGTTGTAACGGCAGACACTGAAGCAAAGGATGAAAATATTGAGGCGCAATTTGAACATGAGAAAAAGCTCACAAAATCCCTTAAGCAAGAGATTTTGACATTACAAGAGCTTATTAGTAGGCAAAAATCAGAGCTTGAAGATTTACGAAGTAACTTGCTTGACTTAGAGAAAACCTACGATTTAACAAAGAACGAATATGCAAGAGATATTGAATCCAAATTAAAGCAAGGTTATGCAGACGGTTGGAAACAAGCGGAGGATGAATACAAGCAGCATTTCACTAATGAAGTCGCTAAAAAATCAGAAGAGTTTGAGAAGAACTTGGAGTTGCTGGGCGAACTCTCCCAATCCCAATGGTCAAAAGTCACAGAGATCGTTTCATTACTTGCCCTAGAAGTTTCTTGCAAAATTTTAGGGGTTGAATATGCAAAACAAAGTGGTTTAAGAGCATTTATATCAAATGTAATTGAGGCGCTGCCTAATGAGAAAAAAATAACTATAAAAGCTTCACCACTTGACATTGATCGAATTCGAAGTATACGTAGTGAAATAGAGCATACGTTTAATTGTGAGATTAGCCTAATTCCGGATGATGATCTGCGGTTGAGTGATCTATTAATTGAATATGATGTTGGCGTTCTGGATGGTGGTCTTGAAAGGCAATTAATGGCAATTAAAAAGTCTCTGTCACAAGAATTTAATTGTGAGCAATCTAAATAAATGAACACTACGGCTAGTCTTGTAGAGAGCATTAAAACTACCAACACCATAGGTAAATTTGGCAAGTTAGTTAGTTTTCATGGAACCTATGTATCTGCTACAGGTGTTGCCGCTCGTATTGGCGACCTATGCTATATTTATAAAAAAAATAAAGCTGAAAAAATTCGGTCTGAAGTTGTCGGCTTTGATAAAGATAATATAATTCTTATGCCCTTCGATACAATGACAGGATTAATGCCTGGAGACCGGGTAGAAAGAATAAATAATAATACAAAAAATATATTTAGCGATCGACTGATTGGTAGAGTAATCGATGCATTAGGAGAACCTTTAGACTCTCTTGGTGATATCTCTTCAATTGGTAACGGGGCATGGAAAACTCCCGGCCCAATTAACCCTTTTGAAAGGAAGAGAATTGACACAATTGCTAATACTGGAATCCCGATAATTGACGGATTACTTACCCTGGGTGAAGGGCAAAGGGTGGGTATATTTTCTGGAAGTGGCGTAGGAAAAACAACTTTAATTAATCAGTTGCTTAGTGCTAGTGATACCGAAGTAAATGTAATTGCATTAATTGGCGAACGAGGTCGCGAAGTAACAGAGTTTATAGAATGTATTTTGGGAAAGGAAGGTCTGTCAAAGTCCGTAGTAATCGTCGCCTCAGCCGAACAGCCACCTTTGTGTCGTGTATATGCGGCGCACACTGCAGCCAAAATAGCAGAGTATTTTAGTTATCAAGGTAAGGATGTCTTGCTGACCATTGACTCAATAACGAGATTAGCAATGGCCCAAAGAGAAATTGGTTTAGCCAGGGGGGAACCGCCTTCAGTTAAAGGCTATACGCCTTCCTGTTATTCTATTTTACCAAACCTCATTGAAAAATCTGGTGCTTTTAAGACTAGAGGCACTATCACCGCCTATTATACGGTGTTAGTTGAAGGTGATGACATGAGTGATCCCGTAGCCGACTATATGCGAGGGATCCTAGACGGCCATATAGTTTTAGACCGAGATATAGCCGCTCAAGGTAAATACCCTGCAGTCAACATACAGGAAAGTGTTAGCAGAGCTAAGGGGGCGCTAATCAATGATGCTGAAAAGTCAATTCTCATGCTGATCTATAAATATCATTCATTATTCCATGAGTCTAAGTCAATGATAGATATCGGAGCATACAAGGAAGGTGAAAATGTTGAATTGGATAAAGCTATATATATTGAAGGAAGAATTAATGATTTATTTTATACCGGTAAGTCATTAGATAGAAATACTGTAATGGATGAGCTGAGTGATATTATAAGTTCCGCTAGCCAAAGGGTGTCGAGTTGATTTTATAAAGATAAAATATGATATCTAAGCTAAGGAAAATGGACTGCAAAATCCAAGCGCTTATCACTTATAAGCAGAAGTTAACTAATGATAAAGATGAACTGGCTGGCGTTATTGCTGAAATGAAAAGGCAGCTTGATGATTTTAATTTTCAGAAGGCTAGAGCCTTAACAAGATTGTACGATACTGAAGAATATATTGACTATAAATATCAATCTAAAATTCTAGATTTTAACCTTATCAGCGCTCAAGAATACTATCTGGAAAGTGAGAGCCGAAATATAGACGAGCTTAAGGGTAAAATTGATGATATTGAAAGTTCTATCGCAGAAATAAATAGCGAATACATATCCGTTCAAGCTAGAATTAACGAAATTGATACAAAGATTGTTTACTCTAATAAAAAGCGTGCTCGTTACTATTCCATATATGAAGATTTGTATTTTAGTGACCTTTATTTAATGAGCACAATAAATAAGACGGGATCATGCTAAAATGAACCCAACGAGCATAAAAAAATTTTCGTCTGTAACTATTCCTAAGGAGAGTGCTGAACTTGATAATCGAGAAAAGAATCTAAGGATTAAAGAGTGGGAAAAAGCCCTTATAAATGCGTCTGATTCACACTCAAACTTTACAGAAGTTAAAACTAACACTCTACCGAGTGAGCTTAGACGTGGTGAAATCCTCAGTTCAAGAGAAGTGATATCTAAAACTCTCGGGAACCTTAATGAAATTCATAGGCATATTGCGATAGGAAACTATCAGGTGACAGGTCAAAAAATACACGATCAGGTGAGGAGTATCGAAAGCCCTGTGGAGAAATTGAAATCTGGATCCTCGAGTTTAAATACTCAGGGGGCCACTATAAATACGCAGGGTTACTATAAATCTGTATCGGCGGAGAAAAATTTGACTCGTGCGATAGCAAACAGTTTACCAGAGAGAACTAAAGTACAGCTTGTGACTGGAAGCGGTGGGGTTGAAATACGTATTCGTGATTATCATGGAAATGTAGATGAAATAACACATGCAGTGTTTCAATCTTCAAAAAAATTGAAGTTGATGATAAATAGGTTGGTTATTAATGGTTCTGTTGTTAAAGGAGTGGAGTATTAAATATGTCTATTGATGCTGTTGGCAGAGTTGCAGGGGAGCAACCCTTAAATGAACAGAGTACCGTTAATTTAGATGAATTTATGCGCATCTTTATAACCCAGCTTAACTATCAGGACCCGTTGGACCCTGTTGATAACCGTGAATTCCTTACACAGTTGGCTGAATTCTCCAATCTTGAAATTGCTAAGTCGTCACAAGACAATATTTCAGACTTATTAGAAGTCAGCGCTGTCAGTCAATCTCTAGGTCTACTTGGTAAAACTGTAGAAGTAAATGGTAGTAGCGGTGCAATTATTGGGAGTGTCTCTTCAATTAGATTTTCTGATGGTTTACCCTTGCTTACTCTGACTACATCGGCTAATGAAGTTATCGCAGATTTATCTCCTGCTGAAGTTCGAATTATTAGGGAGTAATGTACATGTCGTTACTTAGTGTTGTAGGTAATAGTTTATCTGGGTTTAAAGCATTTACCAGAAAGTTAGATAACCTGAGCCATAATGTTGCCAATATGAATTCTCCCGGTTTTAAAAAGCAAGACAGTTTTTTTAGGGAGTTAAATGATAATGGACTTGGTGACGGTGTACGATTTTCCGGCACAAAAACTCATTTCAGCCAGGGGGATATTTTTAGTACAGGTCAAAATACTGATTTGGCTATAGAGGGCGATGGCTTTTTTATTATAGAAAACGAAGGTGAATTTCTATATACACGTGCGGGGCAATTTACATTTGTTGATGATCTGCTTGTAGATACTACCACTGGTGGGGCAATTTTGGGGTTATCCGAAAGTGGCGAATTGCAGGAAATTACTACGTCGGAGTGGCAGTCATCAACTTTTTCACCCACTACAGAAGTAAACTTATCAGGAAATTTAAGTTCACTTTCTGCGTCAGATACTGAATTCCCACTTAGTAGTGACCCGCCCATTACGGTCGATGTTTATGACTCTGTTGGAACATTACACTCGCTAACTCTCAAATATAGGAAAGAGGCTTCTGGCGATTGGACTGCAGAAGTTCATGATAGTAATAACAACTTAGTGGGTAGTGGTCTGTTAGGGTTCACTTCTGCCGGGTCGCCGATTGCGGGGGCTAATGAGCTTTTGGTACAATTGGAGCTATCGGATAACCTCACTCATGACATTACGTTTAAAATTGGCGAACCAGGGGAATTTGATGGTCTAACAAGTTTTCCATCTCAAACTGCCAATTTATCTGCGCTGAGTGTCGATGGGCGAGGGGAAGGAGTCTTGCAAAGTACGGAATTTAATTTGAATGGAGACTTAGTTCTAACCTACTCCAATGGTGTAGTTGAGGAACCGTTTACAATTGCACTTGCTAATTTTATAGACCTTAGTTCCCTCGAGGTTTTATCAAATAGTCTTTTCAAAGCTGAAAGCTCACCGGATGTAATAGCAACTGCAGATGAGTCTATTGTTGGAAGTATTAGGTCATCTTCATTAGAACGCTCTAATGTAGATGTTACAGATGAATTTTCTGAAATTATAATTATCCAGCGAGGTTATCAAGCCTGTTCGCAAGTCCTTACTGTTTCTAATCAAATGATTGAAGAATTATATAATAGCTCAAAGGGTGGATAAATGAATTGTAGCAATTTCTATGTTTTTTCTCATATGGAAGAGAAAGAACTTTTTGAGACGCTAAATTCTAACATTTTAAGTCATTCTGAAAAGTGGTTTGGGCATAGCTCTGTTGAGTTTGTGGCAAAAAACGCATTTGAGCTTGAAATCTTAAATGATTATGCCAGTTATGTTTCAGATGGTTTATTTATCTGTTTTCCTGTTGAAAATAAGTTAACCTTGCTCAAAGAAATCGTTAAAACATCAGTTGTTAGCGAGGATCTAGAGCATGCTATAACCTCAAGAGTATTACATGATTTTTTATCCGACTTTTCCTCTAATTTTCCTGGGGTTCAAGAGGTAAATACGTTAGAAAGCAAATTGCCTAAGAACTTACATAGTTATGGCTCTGGGTGGATCGCAGTCGATATTGTTCTCCATAAAGAGTTTTTATTTAGGTGCTACTTGGCTGAAGATGTAGTTAAGAAATTAACAGGAAATCCGAGAGAGTTTTTCCCTAACAATTCAAGCTTTGGTAGTTTTTCATCCTTATTTAAGGGTTTAGAGTTGGAGTTTTCTGCTGGCGTAGGCATGATTCGATTGGGTTTGCAACAGCTAAAAGATTTGGAAGTTGGAGATGTCGTCAAAACTGATGTGAAGATTAACGAGGAAGTAAACTTGATTTCAAGTAACAATCAATTGTACATACGGGGCTATATTTGTGAGAGAAATTCTTGCAGGTCTGTATTGATTAGTGGTCTGAGTGAGGCCTAGTAGGTTAGGGGGTATTTTATGTCTGAGAGTCGTGAAATAGATATGTTGGAGTTATCTGAGTTTAATGAGAGTGATGGAAGTAAGTTATTTGACAGGATAAACCCAAAATTTCTTAAAGGGATTGAGGTCGAAATAAAGGTTGAATTTGGTCATACGAGTATCGCTTTAGAGGAGTTAACCTCACTTTCTATAGGGAATATAGTCAAGTTGGACGCTCCTTCTGAGCAATATGTAGATCTTAAAATTGGGGATCAAATTTTTGCGAAGGGACTGCTAGTTGTAGTTGATGGCTGTTATGGAGTAAAGATTGAAGAGGTCTTTAGAGTTTGATGTCTCGTAATTGCCGTCAATTTATATTATTTTTTCTTCTGATGTCTCTATCGATTGGTGTTTCTTCAGATGAACAAGCTAGCTTTAGTTCTAGTCAGGTTGTAAATTCTCAAGATTCAGCTCTCTTTAAAGAGGATTTTTCATATGTAGACTTGTTACCTAATAATTATTTTGTTGCTATTATTTTATTAGCTGGATTTTTTGTGTTTTTGAAAATTTACGATATTAAGAGGCGGCAGATCTCATTAGGTTCAAAAAACATAAGGGTAATTGAGAAAGCTGTTCTTGACAATAAGTTGGTGGCTTACCTTCTGGTTGTAGATGGTAATAAAGCACTGCTAATACAGCAGCCAGGCGGAGTAGATATAACGTTACTGTCTGGACAAGATGTTTTGGAAGTTGATCGTGCTGCGTAAATTTTCTGTTTTTGCAATACTTATTCTCTACTTTTTATCTCTTGAATCTTTCGCTCAATCTGAGTCAATAAGTTTGGCCGGCGATAAAATTCAGTTCTCAGTTAATGCGGGAGGGGACGAGGGAGATCTAGCTGCACCATTACAAATATTGTTGCTGCTAACTCTACTAAGTGTCGCTCCGGCAATTCTAATCATGTTGACAGCTTTTACACGAATAGTAATTGTGTTGTCAATGCTAAGGCAAGCACTTGCTATGCCTAGCACTCCACCTAATAGTGTTTTAATTAGTTTTGCTCTAATTTTAACTATCTACGTAATGCTGCCAGTTTTTGAGAAAATTAACGATGTCGCTATCGATCCTTACTTAAAGAAGCAAGTTTCTTTAAGTTCTGCTGTTGATTTGGCTAAAGCCCCAATTAAGGACTTTATGATAAGCCAAACACGTGAAAAAGATATAGTGCTTATTTCAGAGTTGTCCGATAGTGATATATCTTATGAACCACAAGATCTAGATTTATCTATTTTAGTGCCGGCTTTTTTGCTCAGTGAACTCCAGTCTGCATTTATTATTGGATTTGTTATATTTCTTCCTTTTTTAATGATTGACTTAATTGTAGCTAGCGTTTTAATGTCGATGGGTATGATTATGTTACCCCCAACTACTATTTCCCTTCCTATAAAAGTTCTTGTATTTGTATTAATTGAGGGCTGGTCACTTTTAGCATATTCATTGGTTGGTAGTTTTACATAGTATGCTTTTCAATGTCTATTGAGGACAATGTATTAACTGAAATGTGGGATACCCTCAGTCGTTCCGGCATGAGTAATGCTCGCACATGGCTTTATGAGTACTATAAGGATTATGGTTACTATATTGCAAAGCGTATATATTCCCGCAGAAAATTTACAGGTGTAGATATTAATGATTTATATCAATTGGCCGATGTTGGGCTGATTGAAGCGATAGATAGATATGATAGAACAAAGAAAGTAAACTTTAAGACATATGCAGCGTTTCGTATTAGAGGTAGTATTGCAAATGGTCTTGAAAGTTATTCAGAAAGGGCGAGCTATTATGCCTGTGTTAATGCAAGGAAACAAATACAGCAAGAAGTAAATTTTTCAGATGAAAATTTTGAAAGTAATTTATTTCAAACATTAATATCTATAACTTTGAACTTGGGTTATTCATATGTGCTTGACGCATATGATTACGTTGACGAGATTGGTAGTAACGAATCTCCGTATACATCCCCAGAGTATAGCTCTTTTTTGTCAGAAATTATGAATAAAGTAGCGAGAATGTCGAATATTCATCAGGATGTTATAAGAATGCGATATTTTGAGGAGGCTAGTTTTTCTGAAATTGGTAGGGCTTTGAATCTTAGTAAAACTAGATCTGCCCAGCTTCATAGCGAAGCTATACAATTATTACGGAAGTCAATCAATAGCAGGCTTGATTTTGAGTGTTAGTTAACATGGGATGTGGTTTAGTTTTAAGTGGATGCCAAATATGTCTATGTTATAGGTATAACTACAGCTATAGTCATACTTGGTTTCGGATAATAAGTGCAATTGGTAAGGGAGGACTCAGCTGGTAGAGTCGGCACCTCTCCCGACCAAGAGAAAGGCACTGATGAGCTACTACCAACTGAGCGAGAACGAACGATACCAGATTTACAGCTTAAGAAAAGCCGGACACTCTCAGAAAGCAATAGCAAAATTGTTAGAGAGGCATCCCTCGACGATCAGCCGAGAGCTGCGACGTAATACAGGCTTACGAGGATATCGGCCAGGACAAGCACATACCCTTGCGGAGCTAAGACGCCAGCAAGCGTATAAGGCACAGAAAGTGACTGATAGCGTGTGGCAACAAATAGATACCCTAACTCGGAAAGAATTAAGTCCTCAGCAGACTGCAAGCTATTTAAGGAGACATACGGGTGTATCGTTACATCATGAGACGATCTATCAACTTATTTATTTAGATCAGACAAATGGTGGAGACTTATACAAGCATCTTAGGGTTGCATCAAAGCCCTATCGCAAGCGCTACGGGAAGTATGATCGACGCGGAAAGATCAAAAACAGAGTGAGCATAGATGATCGGCCAGCAGTTGTTGATCGGATGAATCGGATAGGTGACTGGGAAGGTGATACCATTATAGGCAAGGGACGTGGCGGAGCTTTGCTGACTATGGTTGAACGCAAGACGTTATACACGGTTATTGTTAGATTGACAGGTAAACGATCAGACTTGTTGGCTGAAGCAGCGGTTAGTCATATGGTGAGCATCAAAGATAAAATCAAAACAATTACCTTCGACAATGGTCTTGAATTCTCTGGTCATGAAACGATTGCAGAAGGCTTAGACGCTGAAATTTACTTTGCTCACCCATATTCATCCTGGGAGAGAGGGATCAATGAAAATACTTACGGCCTCATTCGACAGTATTTCCCAAAGGGTACCGACTTTAATAAAGTAACAGACGAGCAGGTTCAATTTGTAATGGATCGCCTGAATAGTAGACCAAGAGCGAGTCGGGGTGAAAGATCACCGAATGAATTATTTATGGGGCTGCAAGATGATCTGCTTGCAGCATAAAGGGGTTGCAGTTATTACTTGAAACCAAGATTAGTTAACTCGGTTCCAAGTTCTACTATCTAATAGTGTGAGTAATCCAAATGTTTGTTTGTCGATAAAGGGATTTCGATTTTTCGGATAAGACCTCTGAGAGATGTGTTCTCAGTTAGTTGTAATTATTTTTCTACTATAATTGTTTTATGCTCTTTCAATGAATGTAAGTGAACGAATCTGGTCAACCTATCATTTATTTCGGAGCCTATTTAAGTATCTGTACAGACTACAAAATACATAAAAGGCTCCACTATATTAGACGTGGTAAAGTTTATTACTACTTAAGACGGCACCTAGCCCCCTTTCGGGCAGAATTAAACCGATCACGTAAACGCTCAATCATCGCGGTACGAGCGGCGTCGTGGTTAATTCCCATGACTACATTCACTTCCAAGCCTTTGCCATTCTCTACAAAAGTAGTTTTGCCCACAGTGGGATCGAAGGTAATTGGGTCGTAGGGAGTCATGCTGTCGGCCAGGCCGGCATTCAGCTGGTCTACTTCGATAAAACCGGGAACCAGATCCATCTCCATAGTTTCAGGTTCCAACAGTACCAGTGCCGCGATTATGTCCCACAGGCGAATAACCGCGTCCATGGCGAAGTCGCCGTTACCCTGGAAATCGCCACCCTCAAATTCGCGAATGGAGCTAAGTAACTGTGAGGTGTAGCAGGCTTCAGGAGTTGCGCGGCGTTCTGCCAGGGCTTCGATGGTGCTGCCCTGTACCTTGGCCATATCGGTGGAGTTGGTGGGTACCAGATAGGTTTCAATATTATTTTCGCTTAGGGCGTCAAAGGCCCACTGCGCGCTCAGGGGGTCGAGTAGAATATTGAATTCCTGGTGGGTGCTGAAGTCGCTGCCGCATCCGAAACTTGGGTGGGAGAAAATATTGCCGCCCAGGTTGCGGGATTTATCGCCGAAGCAGGCCGCTTCGTGATCTGCAGTAAACGGCTGGTAATTTTCGAAGCCGCCGCCCATCATTATAACGCGATCAATTTTAGCCAGCTGCTCTTTATTTGCCTTGCCGAGTACGCGGGCCAGGGTAGTGAGTTTACCGGTATTGAAAACTACTGGATGCTGCTCCAGATTACTTAGGGTCTCCAGGATGATGTCTTCGGCCAGTTCGAAATCAAAAGAAACACCATTGTTGCCTTGGTAGCGGTAGTGATCCTGTTTTGCGCGGGGAATCAGGTGGTCGGTGCCGTACAAAGTGGAGCCGTTATCGCGCCAGGGGCCGGGTACATATTGGCCATAGAGGTTAATACCCATGGTATTACGGCGTTCCAGGTTCCAGGTGCCGGTGGTGAAATCAGAGGAGTTGGGCAGCTGATAGTCATTGCGGCCGGGCACAGCCTTGCCATCATTGACTGGATCGTTAGAGGCCTTTCCGTTAGCTCCATAGGCAACTTCTTCGGTAGCAAAGTAGGCACCGCGAATTACTTTGGTATCGTTGTTGCCCAGCCACTCGAGGATGTTATAAACCGTATTGGCTCCATGGGCGACGGTATTGAAAGAATCCTCTACTACCGCTAACTCCAGGGTATAGCGGGGGTCCTTGGCGATCAACATCAATGCTACTGCATCGTCAAAGTTATTGAAGTCGCCGATCCAAATAATGGGTTGGGCATTTTCGTTTTTGCTGGCCTGATGCAGCTTATTACCGTGGCGGCCACTGTCGGCGTTGCATGAGGCGAGGGTGACAAGACTGCCTAGCACCAAAGCCCCGGCAGAGATCCAGTGTTTAAATTTCATTTGTTCTTCCCTAATGTTCGAGTGGTTTAACCCTGCAATCCAATAGTTCTTCCCTGATCTACTCGACTGCCGCCTTTGCAATACACATTGGATAAATGTGTTGATGTATTACAAAGACCAGTGCTGGCCAGCGGCCGGCAGCGCTACATCCCTATAGCGCTTTTATTTGAAACTGTTTAAATTAATTATCGATAAATGGTTTTAAATTACGGGCCAGTTGCTGTTGCAATGACTCACAGCCTTTTATACCCAAACCTGTAAGCCGGGATTTATCCAGCTGACAATTGTAAGGGCGCGGTACAGAAAAATTGGGCTCGCTATTTGCGTTGAGGTGCTTGGCATTTAGGCCGCAGGTCTCGGCGATAAGTTGTGCGAGCTCATAGCGGGTGCAGGCGGTATCGCCGCTCCATTGATAGATGCCTTCAAATTTTTTGCCGCTACGGATCTTTAGCAGGCATTGCTCCAATACTTCTGCCACCTCCTCGACGCTGGTGGGAAAGCGAATTGCCCAGTGGTCCAATGTGACTGGCTTTTCTTCACGCAGTGTATCCAGCAGGGCGGTAATACCGGATTCTTCCAGGTAGATCACGGGACCAAACAGCCATGGCAACCTTAATACCCAATGGTTACCGTTTTTTAATACCGCTTCTTCTCCGGCCAGTTTACTGCGGCCATAAAAGTTCACGGGATTGGGTGTGTCATCGGCAGAATAGGGTGCGGCACTGCCGTCGAAGACATAATCGGTACTGATATACACCAGCTGTGCACTGATTTCGCTACAGTGCCCTGCTAGGAGCTCTGTGCTGCTGACATTAAGTTGCCAGGCGGTATCTGGATTGTCAGCACAGCGGTCCGGCCAGCGCTCGGCAGCGCAATGAATTACCATGTCGGGCTCAATTTCCTGCAAACAAGCTTTTACTGCGTCGCTATCAGATAAGTCCAGGCGAATTAACTGTTCATCCACCCGGGAAAAAGCGGCTCCGGTAACGGAAAAATCCGGATTGCTGGAAAATTGTTTGAATACACTGCGGCCTAACAGGCCTGAGGCGCCGGTAATCAGGATTTTCACGGGTTACTTTCCTTTAATTAGACCGGAGGGAAAAATGTGGCCGGTATAGAGCAATCGATGGAGCAGGATAGTTGGGCGACAAGTTGGAGAAACCTGCCTGCCCAGGAGCTGCCCGGCTAGCCTGCCTGCATATTTGCCGGAGGTGGCACCGGGCTGGAGCAACTTACATCTGCTCCATCACTTCAATGCCGAGTAGATCGAGGCCGGTAGCGATAGTGCTGGCCACCAGATTACACAATTGCAGGCGACTCTGTTTCTGCTGCTCACTTACGCCTTCTTTCAATACCGGGCAGGCTTCGTAGAAGCTCATATAGGCACTGGCCAGCTCGTATAGATAAGTGCAGAGCACATGAGGGAAAGTGTCCTTGGCTACCTGGTCCAGCACTTCACCAAACTGGCTCAATTTAACCGCCAGGATACGCTCTTGTGGGCTCTCAAGTTGGATATCGCCCTTAAGTGCATTTGGTTCGATACCAGCTTTGCGGAAAATACTGCGCACACGAGTGTAGGCATACTGCAGGTAGGGAGCGGTGTTGCCCTCGAAGCTGAGCATGGATTCCCAGCTGAAGATGTAATCGTTGGTACGGGTTTTACTCAGGTCGGCATATTTCACTGCGCCGATGCCTACTTTGCGTGCAATTTCCGCACAGGTTTTTGCATCCAGTTCCGGGTTTTTCTCGGAGACCAGTTTTTCTGCACGCTCCACCGCTTCGTCCAGCAGGGCCGCCAGTTTTACGGTTCCGCCGGTGCGGGTTTTAAAAGGCTTGCCGTCGTCGCCCATCATGGTGCCGAAGGCGCAGTGCTCCAGAGAGAGGGTCTCCGGCAGGAAGCCGGCTTTGCGCGAGGCGACAAAGGCCTGCTGCAGATGCAGGGATTGGCGCGCGTCCACCACGTAGAGAATGCGGTCGGCCCCTAGTTGATTGGCGCGGTAGCGGATGGCAGCAAGGTCGGTGGTAGCATACAAGTAACCGCCACCTTTCTTCTGGATAATCATCGGGCTGGGATTGCCCTCTTTATCGGCCATCTCTTCCAGAAACACTACAATAGCGCCCTGGTCTTCGACGGCGATGCCACGGTCTAGTAGCTCTTTAACCAGTACCGGCAGGTCGTCGTTATATTGGCTCTCTGCGTAAACATCTTCCTGCTTGAGGGTGACATTCAGCTTGGAGTAGATTTCTTCACAGTGACTGATGGAGATATCGATAAACTGTTTCCACAGTTTCAGGCACTGCTCGTCACCGCCTTGCAGTTTTACGACGTATTCACGTGCGCGATCGGCAAAGCCTTCTTCTTCGTCGAAGCGTACCTTGGCTTCGCGGTAGAAGACTTCCAGATCGGCCAGCGCCACTTCGGCATCGCTATCCGCCAGTTTGTCGGACAGGTGCGCGAGCAACATGCCGAACTGGGTACCCCAATCGCCCATATGGTTTTGGCGCACAACCTTATGGCCCTGGAACTCCAACAGGCGCGCCAGGGCGTCGCCGATGATGGTGGTGCGCAGGTGGCCCACGTGCATCTCTTTGGCCAGGTTGGGGTGGGAATAGTCAATGACTACGGTCTTGGGCTCTTCAACCGAGGCGATATTCAGGCGCTTGTCGCCTTGGGCGGACAATAGTTGCTGGCTCAGCCACTGTTCACTCAGATGGATGTTTAAGAAGCCAGGGCCTGCAATCTCGACCTTTTCGATCATATCGCCCTTGTCCAGTTGCTCAAGGATCTTGCTGGCCAGCTCGCGCGGGTTGGTACCCATGCGTTTGGCAGCGCCCATGGCGCCGTTGGCCTGGTAGTCGCCAAATCCGGCTTTCTTCGCAGGTGCCACGAAGGGGCCGCATTCTTCGGGGATACCGGCGGCGAGCATGGCGGCCTGGAATTTATCGGAGAGGAGTTGGCGAATATTCATAGAGTGAAGCGCTGTCTTAGATTCGTGGAAACGCCGAATTTTAATGGGCGGTGGCGGCTTTGCAACCAGCGTTTGCGGGCTATAGCTGTTAGTCCCAGTTCAAATCTGTGTACAGGTGTCCAGTTGGCGCGGCGGTGAGTGGTATGATGCCGCCAAATTATGGAGGTACCGTGAGTTCAAGCACACTTTATTGGCATGATTATGAAACCTGGGGCGTAGACCCGGGTGTAGATAAGCCGGCGCAGTTTGCCGGTATCAGGACCGACGAGGAACTCAATATCGTCGGTGAGCCACTGATGATTTACTGCCGCCCTTCGGTAGACTGCCTGCCGCAACCGTTGGCCAGCCTGGTTACTGGTATCAGCCCGCAAAAGGCTATGGCTGAAGGTGTGCCGGAAATCGAATTTATCCAGCGTATCCTCGCTGAGCTGGGCACTCCCAGGACTTGTGGCGTTGGCTACAACAGTTTGCGTTTTGATGACGAAGTAACCCGTTACACCCTGTATCGCAACCTGCTCGACCCCTATGAGCGCGAGTGGCGCTCCGGAAACAGCCGCTGGGATATTATAGATATGGTGCGCCTCACCTATGCCCTGCGCCCGCAAGGTATTCAGTGGCCGACCCGCGAGGACGGCGCGCCTTCTTTCCGCCTGGAAGAGTTGACCGCCGCGAATGGTATTGCCCACGAGGGCGCCCACGATGCTCTATCCGATGTCCACGCCACTATTGATATGGCGAGGTTAATTCGCAAGCAGCAGCCGAAACTATACGATTATGTGTTCCGCCTGCGCCGTAAACAGGAAGCGGCGAAAATGCTCGATATGCGCGAGCGCCGCCCACTGCTGCATATTTCCGGCAAGGTCTCTGCTACACACGGTCATTTGACTTATGTGATGCCACTGGCCAGCCATCCGGTTAACCGCAATGCGGTTATCGTCGCCAACCTGGCGATGGACCCGGAGCCTCTGTTCGACCTGGATGCCGATGCTTTGCGTGAACGTCTCTACACCGCCCGCGATAAGCTCCGCGAAGGAGAACTGCCTGTGGGACTGAAGCTGGTGCATTTGAACAAGTGCCCTGTGTTGGCTCCAGCGAATATGCTCGACGACAAGCGCGCTGCCGAACTGGGCATCGACCGTGCAGCCTGTGAAGCCAACTGGCAAAAGCTCAAGGATATGGATCTGACCGAGAAGCTGCACAACGTATTCCTGGATCGCGAATTTCCACAGAAAGATGTTGAAGCTGACCTTTACGGTGGTTTCCTCAGTGATGCAGATCGGGATATCTGCCGCGAGCTTCACCGTGGACTGGCTGCCCGTGGGCCCGAAGCACTGGCCGGTGAAGTGCCATTTAGTGACAAACGCCTGCCGGAGTTGCTGTTCCGCATGCGTGCGCGCAATTTTCCCGAGACCCTGTCCGAGGAAGAGCATCAGCGCTGGCAGATCTGGTGCTTCCAGCGTTTAACTGATCCCACCGTAGGGGCCTCTATCACGCTCGAAGACTACTTCCGACAGCTGTCCGAACTGAGGGTGCAGTACCCGGAGCGGATCCCACTGATAACCGAGCTGGAAAACTGGGGCGATAGCCTGTTGGCCTGACCCTGGCTTTTCCTGTCCGCGGCGTATCCGGGCTGGGCTCTATGGCAGCGCCCGAGTAGAATGCCGCTGGCGAATACCCGGCGTCCACAAGACGCAACCCTTGGAGTAACCATGGACTTTATCGGAGCCAATATTTTATCCGTCAGCCAGTTCGAGCGTGCCGATATAGAGCACGTTTTTGATGTGGCCGACGCTATGACCCCCTACGCTCGCCGCGAGAAGGTGACTCGGGTTCTGGAGGGGGCGATTCTCGGCAATATGTTTATGGAGCCGAGTACCCGTACCCGCCTCAGCTTCGGGGCAGCCTTCAACCTGCTGGGCGGTACTGTGCGTGAAACTGTTGGAATTACCGCCAGTGCCATGGCCAAGGGGGAATCCCTCTACGATACGGCACGGGTGCTGTCTGGCTACAGTGATGTGATCTGTATGCGCCATCCGCAAGAGGGTTCTGTAGCCGAGTTTGCTGCAGCGAGCCGGGTACCGGTGGTGAATGGTGGTGACGGCGCCAACGAGCACCCCACCCAGGCCCTGCTTGACCTCTATACCATCCGCAAGGAACTGGCCGCCCACGGGCGCACCTTGGATGATTTTCGTATCGCCATGATCGGTGATCTCAAGCACGGTCGTACAGTGCACTCACTGTGCAAACTGTTGAGCCTGTTCGGTAAGGTGCAGGTAGTGCTGGTATCCCCGCCGGAGCTGGCCATGCCGGAAGGGGTAGTGGAGAAGCTGAGTGCTGTCGGGCACGCTGTGACAGTCACTGACCAGCTGGAATCTTCGATTACAGATGTGGATATTGTGTATTCCACTCGTATTCAAGAGGAGCGTTTCGCTTCCCAGGAGGAGGCCAACCTGTACCGTGGCCGTTTCCGTTTGAACCGGGAGATCTTTACTCGCAATGCTCAGCCGAATACGGTGATTATGCATCCTCTGCCCAGAGATTCCCGCGCGGAAGCCAATGAGTTGGATACTGATTTGAACGAGCATCCCAGTCTTGCGATTTTCCGCCAGACGGACAACGGTCTGCTGGTGCGTATGGCACTGTTTGCCTTGCTGTTGGGGGTGGAAGGCCAGGTGAACAAGTATGCCCGCGAAGTGAATTGGTTTAGTCGCCGTAACCCGGTATAAGGTTGATTGGCCCCGTTTTCAGATAGCGCCGCTTTTTTCTGTTAATCTGATTAAGTTGGCTCGGCCTGTCTTGCTACTACAGGTCGGGGCACTTTCGCAAACGCATCAGGGAAAGGTGCATGTTGAATCAGAGTTCGCCTGCGGTTTTCTCTCGCAGCATCGCTGTCCTGGCGCTGTTTTTCACGGTATTAATTTGCAAAAGTGCCGCGCAGGAGGGGGCCTTTCCTCATGTCGCACTTCTGTCTATTGATGGCGCCATAGGCCCAGCCACTACGGATTACTTCAAGCGCGCCACAGAGGAAGCTGGTGAGCGCGGCGCAGAATTAATCATTGTACATATCGATACCCCTGGCGGCCTCGACGCTGCTTCCCGCGATATTATTCAGCATATTCTCTCCTCTCCAATTCCTATTGCTACTTATGTCTACCCATCTGGCGCCCGTGCCGCCAGTGCTGGTACTTATATCCTTTATGCCAGCCAGATAGCGGCTATGGCTCCAGCCACAACGCTTGGCGCCGCCACACCAGTGCAGATTGGTGGGCCACCGGGCACGCCAACCCCAGGTGGTAAGCCCCAGGAGAATGAAAAAAAAGAGGATAAAGAAAATAAGGAAGGGGAAAACGAAGAAGGAAAGAAAGAGGAGAAGCCACTTTCTGGAACTGCGATGGAACGCAAAGTAGTCAATGATTCTGTCGCATTTATTCGCGGTCTGGCTCAGCGTCACGGACGAAACGCGGACTGGGCGGAAAAGGCGGTGCGCGAAGCGGCAACCCTGACTGCATCGGAAGCCCTTGAAATGAATGTAGTGGATATTGTCGCCAAGAACGATCAAGACTTGCTAAAACAGATTGCCGGTCGCCAGGTTTCTCTTGATTCCGGGGAGATCACAATATCGGCGGGAATCGCAGAATTACCCATAGAAACCTACGAGCCGGATTGGCGCAACGAATTGTTGGCGCTGATTACCAATCCTCAGGTGGCTTATATTCTCCTGTTAATCGGTATCTACGGCTTGATATTTGAAGGTTATAGTCCCGGTGCTTTTGTGCCGGGGATCGTCGGAGTTATCTGTCTATTATTGGCATTTTATGCGCTTCAGGTTCTGCCGATTAATTATGCAGGACTGGCGCTTATTATTGTTGGCGCACTGTTAATTGTGGCGGAAGTATTTATGCCCAGTTTTGGCGCCCTGGGCATTGGTGGAATTATTGCGTTGGTGATTGGCTCGGTAATGTTGATTGATACTGATGTACCCGGCATGCAGGTTTCGAGAAAGCTGATTGGTGCAATTGCCGGGGTAAGTGGGCTCTTTTTATTGACTTTTTTCCTGGCTGTGGGCAGAAGCCTGCGTACGCCGCGTGTCGCTGCAGACCAGGCTCTTGTAGGGCGTTCTGCGGTAGTCAGTGATGTCACGGAAACTGAAGTACTGGTACATCTGGATGGGGAAATCTGGAAGGCTCAATGTGAAAGTCCTCTGGAGCCCGGTCAACGCGTACGTGTGATCGCTCAGCATGGTTTGCTCCTGTATGTGGAACCAGGTTAGGAATTTGGTTAGATCGACCTGTGGGCTTAAATAATTTCGCCTGCAGATTTCAGGTGGTGAGAACAGGGAGAGAGGAAGATGGTCAGCTATTTTATTGGTCTGCTAGTGCTCGCGGTGGTATTGCTGCTGATGTATGCCATCCGCATCCTGCGGGAATACGAGCGCGCAGTGGTGTTTTTTCTCGGACGTTTCCAAACAGTCAAAGGTCCTGGCCTGATCATTATTATACCCATCATCCAGACTATGGAGCGAGTGGATTTACGCACCGTAGTGATGGATGTGCCCACCCAGGATGTAATCAGTCGCGATAACGTTTCGGTGAAGGTGAATGCGGTTGTCTATTACCGAGTGATTAACCCACAATCCGCCATTATTAATGTGGAGTTTTATCACGAAGCGGTAAGCCAGCTATCCCAGACAACCTTGCGATCAGTATTAGGTAAACATGAGCTGGATGAAATGCTTTCCGAGCGCGACAAGCTCAATGTGGATATTCAAAATATCCTGGACGAACAAACAGATGCCTGGGGTGTGAAAGTCACCAATGTTGAAATTAAGCATATCGATCTCGATGAGAGTATGGTCCGCGCGATAGCCCAGCAGGCCGAAGCAGAACGGGCGCGGCGCGCCAAGGTTATTCATGCGGAAGGTGAAGCCCAGGCGGCTCTGAAACTTACTGAGGCGGCCGATCAACTATCCAAGAATGCCAATGCGATTACCTTGCGCTATATGCAGACGATGATTGACATCGCTGGGGCCAATAACAGTTCAACTTTGGTGTTCCCGTTGCCGCTCGACTTGATTAAGCCATTGCTTAAACATGGTCCAGAGACCAGCAGCTAAGTAACCTGTTGGTTTGTGGTAATGGATTTGGGGTTTCTCTACCCAAATAAATAATGCAGAAAATAGACGAAGAAAAGAAAATTGAATTAAAAGTAATTTATTGAAAATACAAAAAAAGCCGCAGGGTAAATGCGGCCTTTTTTGTGTAAGAAAATGCTCTCCAGAAATTCTTTAAAGTAGCTTCCTCAGCAGGCTGCGGGTAGAGCTATCCCAGTCTTCCGGTATTTCACCGTCGGCAGCTTTATGAATTTTTGAACTCAATTGTTTGCCCAGTTCCACGCCCCACTGATCGAAAGGGTTAATGCCGAGTAAGCAGCCACCCACATAAACTTTGTGTTCATACAATGCCAGCAGAGCACCCAGGTGTTGCGGATCGAGTTTGTCCAGAATCAGCGTATTGCTGGGGCGGTTGCCTGGGATCACTTTGTGGGGGGCCAATGCATGGGCTTCGCGGTGGGTATAGCCGGTTTCTTCCAGCTCCTGGCGCGCCTCGTGCAAGGATTTCCCGCGCAGTAAGGCTTGGCTCTGGCTGATACAGCAAGCAAGTAGCCATCGGTGTTGCTCATGCAATTCTGATGTGGGTTCTTTCACCGCGATAAAATCTGCGGGAATCAGATCGGTACCCTGGTGCAATAGCTGGTGAAATGAGTGTTGGCCGTTGGTGCCCTCGGTGCCCCAGATCACGCTGCCGCTGGGATAGCCCAATGCCTGGCCGTCCTTATCCACGCTCTTGCCCAGGCTCTCCATATCCAGCTGTTGCAGCCAGGCCGGGAACTTAGCCAACCGCTGGGCGTAGGGCAGTACCACCTGGCTGCTGGTGTTCCAGCACTGGCGGTACCAGAACTGT
Organism: Microbulbifer sp. GL-2; assembly: GCF_007183175.1. Taxonomy (NCBI): domain Bacteria; kingdom Pseudomonadati; phylum Pseudomonadota; class Gammaproteobacteria; order Cellvibrionales; family Microbulbiferaceae; genus Microbulbifer; species Microbulbifer sp. GL-2. Next base: position 426,704 of record NZ_AP019807.1, on the reverse strand, counting down.
ACAAGAGCCATCATCACCGGCAGGTTTTCTCGCAAGGGTGCACTGGCAAAATGCTGGTCCATGGCATGAGCGCCTTGCAGTAACTGCTCAAAAACCTCGTAGCCGCAGGCCAAAACAATTGGCAGGCCAATGGCGGACCACAATGAATAGCGGCCACCCACCCAATTCCACATGGGGAAGATATTTTCCGGGGCAATACCGAAATCCTGTGCCGCAACTATATTACTGCTCACGGCGACGAAATGTTGGGCCAACTGCTTGTCATCACACCCAGCAGCAACCATCCAGCGGCGTGCGGAAAGTGCATTCTCGCGGGTTTCCAGGGTAGAGAAAGATTTGGAGGCAACGATAAACAGGGTTTCCTCCGGGTTGAGGCCCTTGAGGGTGTCACTGAGATCGGCACCGTCAACATTCGCTACAAAATGGACCTGAACCCCTTCCCTGTGCCATGGGCTCAGGGCCTCGACCACCATGCGAGGGCCGAGATCAGAGCCGCCGATGCCGATATTAACAATATGGCGAACAGGCTTGCCACTAAACCCCAGCCAACTTTGGTTGTGGACTTTCTCGGCAAATTGTTTCATCTGCGTACGACAGTCTGTAACCGCGCGCTCGTGATCGTTTTTCGGTTCACCCTGGAAGCGCAGGGCGGTATGCAGGGCAGGGCGATGCTCGGTATTGTTAACATTGGCACCGCTAAGAAGCGCGGAGATCTGGCCGCTCAAATCCTGATCTTCGGCATAATCGAGTAAAAGCTGAAGAGTGTCCTGGCGCAGGTGGTTCTTACTAAAGTCCAGGTAAATACCTGCGGCTTCACAGCTGAAATTTGCTGTGCGCTGTGTATCCGTAGCGAATAGTTCACGCAGCGACCACTTGTATTGTTCAAAGTGGGATTGCAATTGTCGAATAGCGGCGGCGCGACTCAATGCCAAAGTTTCACTTGTCATGGTAATTGCTGGTTAACTCTCTTGTGAGCGGTTTCTTATTTCGAATATCACACAAGCTTATGGGGCTTGATTTTAAAAAGCTGGCAATGCTAACGCATTCCATGCTCCGGGCTGGCGCCCGAGGCGTTACAGTGTATTACAGGGGATTGTTTCAGGTAAGAATGGGTTACCCAAAAGACAAATGCCGCTCGTGAAAGCGGCATTTGGTGGTGATTCATACTAAATAAAGCTTTTGTGTGCAGGTATCTATCAGCTCCGATTTGTTCAAAACCTCATTTAGTATGAATCACCACGCTGGTTCTGCTCAAAAGTGATTTTACTTCACCACTTTCATACAGCGTACTCTGTCTGAAGCCATCCAGCAGTCAGCATCTGCGGGGCAGGCCATTGAAAGAGGAATTTGTTCAGCGCCGGGTGGGCAGTAAGCTGGAGGTGCCGGAGGGCTACAGCAACCTGCTAGAACCAGTGCACTGATAATTCCGATTAAGTACTTGGCTGGAGTGAAATTCATCCCCTAACTCCTTTCCGTTGATGTAGACATTAGCATAGCCAATAAAACGTCACCTGTTGGTCAGCTTTGTAAAATGCTCTCTACAAAGATACCGCCTAGTTGAGTGTAATAGGCGAAGGGATTAAATAGCTGCCAAGCTTAAACTCTGGAAAAAAGTCGTGCCATTTTATTGTGTTTTTGGCCTGTAAAAATCGATTTTTTAGCTTTTGGTCTGATTTTTTGTCTGAAATATTTTCCAGGTTTTTTCAGCTGTTTATCAGTAGGTGAAGGTGTTTGTGAGAGTGATTAATTTTAGAGGTTATTTTATTTTATTGTGGTGCTGGCGTTAATTAATGGCGTGAAATAAAAGGGGGCGCTGTAGGGGTGGATTGGTTTTTTCTACTGAATTTTAATTTTGGTCATGATACTGAAAAGACAATATTCAGTTCCCCGGCAGGGATAGAGGGTGAGGCTAATAAAGGCAGCTCCGTAAAAATAGCGAAACTGCCGTGAACGCACTAGTGGGTGGGCTTGGGGCCGTGCAAAAAGCTGCCGAAGGCCTGGGCCAGGATTTCCTTCCGTGCTGGATCGCGCAATACCGCCAGCAGAGATGCTCGTACCTGGGGAATAAACATCAGGTCGGATAACAACAGGTTAAAGGTACCTTGATCTCCGTTGCCGGCCAGGGCATTGAGCCATAGATTGGCGAATACCGGGTCTTCCAGATCGAGGGCGCAGCGGCTGCCTATCGCCGCAAGTAGCTCTGTGCTTGCAACCGTGTTGGGTGCTTGGAGTAAATGCTGCAGGAATGCCTGGCGCATGCCCTTGGCCGGTGAGTGGGAGATACTGCGTACGGCGGCGGCAATTACGCTGAAATCCGGAGTGTTATCAGTAAGTGCCGCTTTAGCTCGGACTGTGATGGTATCCGCCAATTGGTGATCAATAGACTCGTTTTCCAGGCACTGGCACAAATTGATAAATACTGGCGCTGCGATATTGGGTATTTGACGTAGCAATAAGGCTTTCTCGCTTTCCCAACGGGCGGCTAGATCGGCGATGCCCTGAAGCGCCAGACTTTCCCAGCGTGTTTCCTGTGGATTACGGAAGTAATTGAGTACTGCTTCATAATGTGCGCTAGGCGTGTGTTTCAGCAACAAACCGGTATGGGCGTGAAATGCAGCCTGCCGCTCAGTGGACGGGGTATAAAAGAGGCCACTTTGTTGCAGCAACCGGTCCAGCTGTGCTGCAGATTCAGAGGCCGGCCCCTGTTGCAGCTCCTGTGCCAGTGCTCGCAGCAAGCCATCTCGTGCTTGTAACTGTAATTTGCCCTGCTCGTCGAGAGGGAAGCGCAGGAACCAAACCGCCGGCTCACCACCCTCGGTAGGTTGGAGTAAAAGCCCGGTCCAAGCCTGGCGCAGGTAGGGATGAGGCCAGGGCTTTTGCCCTGCCTCAAAGGCCTCGGCTGTGGACTTGGATACGGACTGCAGGCGCCGACCCAGATCGAACCAGTGCAGGTTGAAGTTTGCCTCTTTTATCAAGGCGCTCAGGGTACCGCTTTCGCTCATAGGGGGTTCTTATCTACTTCCTTAAGATGCAGTGGCCGCGACAGAAATCGGCTTCTGCTTGAAGTGCAGCCAGCCGTAGGCGATTGCCAGCAGTGGGCAAAGGATATTAAACAGGGCATAGGGCAAGTAGGAGAAGGTATAAATGCCCAGTGTGGCGGTCATATAGGCTCCGCAAGTATTCCACGGGATTAGTACCGAGGTAATGGTGCCTGAGTCTTCCAGCGTTCGAGATAAGTTGAGGCCGTGTAGGCCCTTCTCGGCAAAGGCATCGCGGAACATGCGGCCAGGAATAATGATCGCCATATACTGGTCACCAGCGGCGGCGTTCATACCGAAGCAGGTCAGCACAGTGGAGGTTACCAGGCCACCCACAGTTTTAATCCGCGACAGGGTCCAGTTGACGATTACCTGCAGGAAGCCAGCGCGCTCCATGGCGCCGCCGAAGGCCATAGCGGAAGTGATCAGCCACACGGTGTTGAGCATACTGCTCATTCCGCCCTTGGACAGCAGTGCAGCCACATTTTCGTTACTGGATGTGGACTTGTAGCCGTCGAACAGGCTGTACCAGGCGCCCTTTAGTGCTGACAGGGCACCATCATCGCCACCCAGACGGCGAGCGGCTTCCGGTTCGAAAATCAGGGCGATTGCACAACCTACCAGGGAACCGATAATCAGTGTCGGAAAGGCCGGGACCTTGCGCCAGGCCATGGCCAATAGCAATACCAGTGGTAGTAAGCTGACGAGGGAAATCTTGAACTCGCTCTTGAGTGCAGCTAGGAGTGCCTCGATGTCGTTGGCAGAGGCATTGCTTGCTTCGGAAGTAAAGCCAAGGAAAGCAAATGCTATCAGGGCGATCACAAATGCCGGAATCGCGGTCGACATCATGTGGCGGATATGCTGAAACAGGTCGTTGGAGGTTACCGCCGCAGCCACATTGGTTGTGTCGGATAGCGGGGACATCTTGTCACCAAAGTAGGCACCGGAAATCACCGCGCCAGCAGTGACTTCAAGAGATAGTCCCAGGGCGCCGGCAATGCCCATCAGCGCCACACCCAGGGTGCCCGCCGTAGTCCAGCTGGAGCCGATACTTAGGCCCACTACGGCACAGATAATACAGCTGGCTGCATAAAACCATTGGGGGGAGAGGATCTGTACGCCGTAATAGATCATAGAGGGTACGGTACCGGCCAATATCCAGCTACCGATTAATGCCCCCACCGCTAGCAGAATTAGAATAGCGCCGAATACCAGGCCGATGCCATGCAGCATACCGCCTTCCATGTCGTTCCAACTGTGGCCGTTTTTCATTCCCATCAAGGCGACCACACAGGCGCATAACAGCAACGCAATCTGGTTGGGGCCATAGGAAGAGTCGGCGCCATAGAAATACACAGACAGTGACAGCAGGGCGATCAGGACCCCCAGAGGGATCAGCGCATCCAGTAGGCTGGGCGTGCGCGGTTCATTAGTGGGGCTGGCTTGGGACAAGGTGAACTCCTGCTTGACTGCGTGGCTAGGGCCGTATTCGTTATCATTGTTTTTGCCGTCGGCGACGGTTGATCTTCCTATTCTCTCGGCTTGGGGCGGTGAAGTCTACTTTGAATGGTGAATAGAACAGGAGGACCTTTTCACTGACTGAGCCGTCTAAGCATGCTTTCATCACTCCCATCAGGTACTTGATAGGGAGAGGTGCTAGCAGTTCGGCGAGGCTTCCGGTATGTTCTGCGCCGATTTCTTATCCCGGCTACCCTGTGGCCGCACAATAAAATGAGCCTGGGCCATCAGTAGTAGGCCTGGCAGGTAGTGAGTTCATGAGAGCAAGTGAGTTAGACCCCGCTCAATTTGAGGATATGCGCCCTTATCGCGATGATGAAGTGCGCGATGTGCTGGACAGGCTGATCGCCGACCCGGAAATGTCTCATGCCGTAGCGCATTTCCTTTTACCCAAGCTGGCGCGCCTTGAGGGCCCACTGGCCTGGCTGGTCCGCCAGTTCTTGCGCTTTGAGTTCCGCAATGTACGGAATGTGCGCGGTGTGCAGGCGATTGTGGATAAGTACATTGACAAGGTTGTGAGTCGCACGACTTCCGGGCTGACCATTTCTGGGCTGGATACCCTGCCCAGGAACCGCGCTTGTCTGTTTGTGAGCAATCATCGGGATATTGCCATGGACCCGGCATTCGCGATTGTGTCCATGTACAAAGAGGGGCATGAGACTTCGCGTATCGCCATTGGCGACAACCTGCTGAGCAAGCAGTTTGCCAGCGATATCATGAAGCTCAATAAGTGCTTCACAGTCAAGCGCAGCTCCGGCAGCCGTCGTGAGAAACTGGCGGCGGCAAGTCAGTTATCCAATTATATCTACTACTCCATCGTCCATGAAAACGAGCATGTGTGGATTGCTCAGCGCTCGGGTCGGGCCAAAGACGGTATGGATCGTACCAACCCGGCACTCGCGGCTATGTTTGCTATGACCAAAGACCGGGAGACCCCCTTTGCCGAGTATTGGAGAAAACTGCATATAGTGCCGCTGTCAATCTCCTATGAATGGGATCCCTGCGACGGCCAGAAAGCAAAAGAGCTTTATATCACTGAGCACAAGGAAGAGTATAAGAAGGCCAAAAATGAAGACCTTGCCTCTATCGGCAAGGGGGTCATCGGCCAGAAAGGCCGCGTACACACCGCCTTCGGCACCCCGATAGAGGGGGACTTCAACGATGTGAACAGTCTGGCTGAAGAGATTGACCGGCAGATTGTCGGCAATTACGTACTGCACCCTACCAACCTGATCGCCTACGAGATGATTTATGGTGATGTTTCCGGTCTGCCAGTAGGTTACCCATCCAGGCCCTGGAAGCCGAGCGATTACGAGGAAACCCGTGAGAAGTTTAAGGCGCGGATGGCGAAAATTGATAAACGCTGGCGCGACAAGGCTATCCTGGCCTATGCCAATCCGGTGGTATCGCGCCTCGCATTTGAGTAACCGCTGGCAGGGCTTGGTTGGGTAGTGGTGGCGAGAGGGCGCTTAGTGGATAATAGCGCCCCCTGCGCCACTTATTAGCGGATAGATTTTATTCCCCGTGCTCAACGACAAACACAAAAGCGCCATCCAGGTTGCCTACAGTCAATTCCTGTCCAACCGTGGGCTCAAGGCCCGTTACGGGCAGAAGCTTATGGTGGCGGCTATCGCCCGCACCCTTGGGGCAATTACACAGAATGCCAGTGGAGAACGCGACGCAGAAAAGAGCGATGGCGAGCATATCTGTGTCGTGGAAGCCGGTACCGGTACTGGCAAGACGGTGTCCTATCTTCTCGCTGCTATTCCCCTGGCCCAGGCCCAGGATAAAACACTGGTAATTTCTACCGCAACAGTGGCGCTGCAAGAGCAGATTATCTTCAAGGATCTGCCGGAAGTAGCGCACCACAGCGGACTCAAGTTTGAGTACAGTTTGGCCAAGGGGCGCGGTCGCTACCTGTGCCTGTCCAAGCTGGATCAGTTGCTTTCCAGTTTTTCAGCCAGTGGCACCGGTGTTTCTCTTGGGCTCTACGAAGATGAGCTGCCCCAAGTGGAGGCGGAGAGTGTCGCCCTGTACCAGAAGATGACCGACAGTCTGGCTGCCGGCAGCTGGGATGGCGACCGCGATAACTGGCCGGATACAATTGAAGCCGACGACTGGAGCCGGGTAACCACCGACCATCGACAGTGCAGCGGCCGTCGCTGCCCCCATGTCACCAATTGCAGTTTCTTCCGCGCGCGCGAGAGCTTGGGCAAGACCCAGGTAATTGTCGCCAACCACGACCTGTTGCTGGCAGATCTGGCCCTGGGTGGTGGTGCCATACTGCCGCCACCGGAAGAGACGATTTATGTGCTCGATGAAGCACACCACTTGCCGGACAAGGCCCTCAATCATTTCTCTCACCACAGTCGAGTCGGCGCTTCTACCGGCTGGCTGGATCAGGCCAATAAAGCGCTTGGGCAGATGCTGGGGGAAATTGGCGATGGTGCGGAACTGGACCGCTGCGCAGAGCAGCTTCCGGCGGTGCTGACTTCCGCCAAGCAGGGTCTCGAGCAGATGTGGCCTCTGATTGAGGAACTGTGCGAATTCGAGGATGAGCGCGGCAACACCACGCGACACCGGTTCGAGGGCGGGGTAGTGCCGGACGCTATGGCACAGTTGGCAGAAAAGCTGCGCGAGGACTTCGACGAGCTGGAAAGCCTGTTCAATAAGATGTTGCAAACAGCCCAGCGGATGCTGGAAGACGCCCACTCGCCTGTGCCGATCGTGGACCTGGAGCGCTGGTATCCGCAGTTGGGTAGCTGGTATGGCCGCGCCGAGGCGAACCTGCAGCTCTGGGCGAATTACGCCCGTCCTGATGCCAGTGGCGCATTGCCGCAGGCGCGCTGGGTCACTCTGGTGGACTGGGGTGGTTCGACAGATTTCGAGGTGTGCAGCTCGCCGATACTGGCGGGCAAGACCCTGGAATACAGCCTGTGGCGGCGCTGTTATGGTGCAGTACTGACCTCGGCCACGCTGACAGCACTGGGTAAATTCGACCGTTTGCGTATGCGTGCCGGCACCCCGGAAAATGCTAGCTATCAAGTGGTGCCTAGTCCCTTTGATTTCTCCCGCGCCACCCTGCAGGTACCGGCCAGCGCAGTGGATGCGGGCAAAGCCGACCAGCACACCGATGCTGTGATCGATGCGCTGCCGGATTTACTCAAAGACAGCGGTGGCTCCCTGGTGCTGTTTTCCTCCCGCAGGCAGATGGAAACCGTGTACGAGGCGCTACCCGGTACCTGGCGTAACCGTATCCTGATGCAGGGACAGAAGTCCCGTCAGCATTTGCTGGATAGTCACCGTGAAATTATTGATGGCGGTGGCAGCAGTGTCCTGTTCGGGCTCGCCAGTTTTGCCGAGGGGGTGGACCTCCCCGGAGATTATTGCCGCCACGTGGTAATCGCCAAGTTGCCTTTTGCGGTGCCGGACGATCCTATCGAGGCGGCCCTGGCAGAGTGGATTGAGGCCAAGGGCGGTAATCCCTTTATGCAGATTACTGTGCCCGATGCAGCGCTAAAGCTGGTGCAGGCTTGCGGGCGCCTACTGCGCGCGGAGGGAGACACCGGCACTGTAACCCTGCTGGATAGACGGGTTGTTTCCCGGCGCTATGGCCAGGCGATACTCAATTCACTGCCACCGTTTACTCGTCATATCGAATAACCTGTTTAATGGCCCTACTTTTACTCGCAGCAGAATTAAGAGCGGCGGGGTGTGGGAATCTTTTTGCTGCCCGGGCCGGGCAGCCCGAGGTACTGGATCGCATGCAAGCTATTTACTCCGAAGTCGCCGATCAATTGTTGCAGCTTGAGGGGGAGTTGCGCCGTTTGGAATTGTGGCAGGGGGAGGCGCCACCGGCAGAGGCCCTGGCCAGCACCGAGCCCTTCTGTGTAGATACCCTGACGCTGCCGCAGTGGCTGCAATTTATCTTCCTGCCGCGTATGCAGATGATGATCGAACAGGAGGTGCCTCTGCCCCGCGAATGCGGCATTGCGCCTATTGCCGAGGAGTTTTTCAAAGGTCGTGGTGGAGCCGCAGAGCTGGTCGCGATCCTTGAGGCGATTGATCAGCGCCTACAGCGCGGCTAATTGGTGGGGCGAAGATACCCACCCGGTATTACCTGTCAGGTGTCGGATATTCAGTTCTCTCCTGACCCAGTGAGGTTGTCTGTCTGTTATCCGTCACTGGATCGCAAAGATCTGGCGCGCGTCACATTGTGGCGCTTGCATAGTCCGTCTAGAGGAACATCCCTGTTCACTGGGCTGTGTCATAGGCTAATATCGACTTTTTGCCTGGCGTGGGCAGGAATTTCTCCGCTTGCTGCCGTGAACACTGAAGAGACGGTGTGGTCGGATTGGAATGCTAATGGGGCTAGAGGTAATCGTTAGGATGCAGAAATTTTCCCTTCTGTGGTTATTGGTGGCGGCCCAGCTGATGGTGGGCTGCCAATCACTGTTGTATCCCGGTCAGGAGCGCCCTCAGGCGTCGCCAGCAGGGGCGCAGGCGACGGAGCCGCAGAGTGAAAGGGCACACTGCCCAGAACCCGTAGAAGTGATTTGCGCCAAGCCCGAAGTCAGGGTTGTAGAAAAGGTTATCGAACGAAGCGTAGAAAAAGTAGTCGAAGTGCCCGTTGCCAAGGACAAGTTGGTGCTCGGAGCTGTGGAACAGGTCTCTATCGAGCCCTCTGGCCTGGTAATAGAATCCATTGTCGATACAGGTTCACCGACTTCCACCCTGCGTGCCCAGGCATTGACCCGCTTCGAGCGCGATGGCGAAGACTGGATCAGAATCCAGCTGGCCAAGGCGAAAGGTGATGACAAAGCCAAGCCCGTCTCTGTGGAATTGCCGATCAAGCGGCATATTCGCGCGACTAGGCTCGGCTTTCCAAGCCAGCGTCGCCCGATTGTGGAGATGAACCTCACCGTGGGGGATGTCACCCACATGGTAGAGGTCAGCCTGACAGACGAGGGCGGCACTGATGTTTTGATGCTGCTGGGACGCAATTTCCTCAAAGATGCCGCGGTTGTCGATGTGAGCCGTCGCAATGTCCAGGGCCCACCCCGCATGTCTGGGGGCAAGTAGGCCGAGTTAAAAGTTAGGTTCCAGTTGGAATCGTAGATTTACGGGGAAGGGCGAATGTCGCCGCGTGTCCAAGTTTATGTCATTGCGGCATTGCTCGCATTGATAGGAGCGGGTCTCACCGCTTACAAGCATTTCGAATTGGGTTTTCCACTGTTACCGGGTGAATACCGCACGGTCTGGACCATTGAGGCCAAAGTGGGCTTTGATGCTGAAGGCGGACCAGTGAAGGCGGCTCTAACCCTGCCGCGCGAGCAGCATAATATGGAAATCCTCGGGGAGACATTCAGCTCCTCCGGTTTCGGTTTTTACATCGCACGTGAAAATGATGAATACCGGGCTATTTGGACACGCCGCTCAGCCGAGGGCGCCCAATCGTTGTTCTACCAGCTGGACGTTTACCAGACACCCGGCGCCGCCCTTGAACAACCCCTGAGCCTCAGCACTGAAGTGCAAAAACCTTTCCTCGGTGCTCGTGAGCAGGAAGCGGTGCGTTTGGCGATCAATTCGCTGGTGGAGCAAGCCCGCGAGCGTTCCTCTGATGTTGAATCCTTTACTACCCAGCTGCTATTTGAATTGAATGACGATGGCAACCAGGACCGTAACCTGGTCTTCCGTCATTATGCCGATAGCTCATTAGTCGATGTAGCTCTGTTGATGCTGGCTACTGCTGATATCCCCGCCCATCGAATTCGCGGCCTTTACCTGGAGGATGATCGCCGCCGGCTGGCTCCCGAGGATCTGCTCGAAGTATACGATGGTAACCGCTGGATCGTATTTGAACCCAGCAGTGGCATGCCCGGTGTACCGGAGAACTTCTTTATCTGGCAGCGCGGTGGCAAAAGCCTGCTGGATCTGGAAGGTGGCCGCAATTCCCAGGTGACCTTCTCTGTCATTGCCAACGATGTGCCCGCGCGAGATGTTTCCATGCGCAGTACCAGCCAGGATAAAGAGGCTCTGGTGGACTTCTCTATCTACAGTCTGCCCATTGAACAACAGAGTATTTTCAAGCTGATCCTGCTGGTGCCGGTGGGTGCTCTGGTGGTGGTATTGCTGCGTGTCTTTGTGGGGCTGCGCACCTCTGGCACATTTATGCCGGTACTGCTCGCGATTGCCTTTATTGAAACCCAGCTGATTACCGGCCTGGCAATCTTTACCCTGATTTTGATCCTTGGGCTTTGGGTGCGCTTCTATTTAAGTCGGCTCAACCTGCTACTAGTGTCGAGGATCGCTGCCGTGGTGGTCACGGTGGTGCTCATAATGGGGGTGATCAGCGTGGTCAGTTTCAAGCTCGGTATTGAGCAGGCACTGACGGTGACCTTTTTCCCGATGATTATCCTGGCCTGGACCATCGAACGTATGTCGATTGTGTGGGAGGAGGATGGACCCTATGAGGTGATTGTCCAGGCCGGTGGCAGCCTTTTAGTGGCGGTGTTGGCCTGGTGGGTGATGACCAACCGCTATGTGGAGCACTGGACGTTCAACTTCCCTGAACTTTTGTTGGTGTTGCTGGGCTTTATTCTGGTGGTCGGCAACTACACCGGTTATCGACTCAGCGAGCTGATGCGCTTTCGGCCACTGGTCAAGTAGGGGATTGCCATGCTCCACTTTTCTTTTAAACATCTGATCAACAAAGTACGCGGCGGAATGGTTTCACCGCTGACTCTGCATGATATGGGTGTGCTGGGCATGAACGCGCGCAATATCAATTACATTGCGCGCTATAACGACCGCAAAAAATTCCCCATCGTCGATGACAAACTGAACACCAAACACGCTGCCAGGCGCGCTGATATCCCAGTACCGGAACTGATTGAATCCTTCGAAACTCCGGCCAGTCGCAAACGTGTTATGGAGGTGATTGATCCCCTCTGGAAATTTGTGATCAAGCCGGCACGAGGGTCTGGTGGCAAAGGGATTTTGGTGATTGCCGGACGCAATGGTGACAAGTACAAGAAAATTTCCGGGTCGGAAGTTGAGGCGCTCGATATCCTGCGCCACGTCAATAATATCCATAGCGGCCTTTATAGCCTTGGTGGCAAGCCCGACCGGGTAATGGTGGAAGCCCTGGTTGATTTTGATCCGGTCTTCCAGGATTATTCTTTTGAGGGCGTGCCGGATATTCGAGTGATTGTATTCCGCGGTTTCCCGGTGATGGCGATGCTGCGCTGCTCCACACACGACTCTGACGGCAAGGCCAACCTGCATCAGGGTGCTGTGGGTGTGGGCATCGACCTGGCTACCGGGCGGAGTTGCCACGCAGTACAGCGGGGGCTGCGCATTAATCGCCACCCGGATACCGAAGTGCATTTCGATAAGCTCAAGGTACCAGGTTGGTATGACTTGGTGCGTCTGGCCGCGAGTTGTTACGAAATGACTGATCTCGGTTATCTGGGCTGCGATATTGTCCTGGACCGTGAACGGGGCCCGCTGCTCTTGGAGGCCAATGCCCGTCCCGGCCTGGCGATCCAGGTGGCCAATGGTGTGGGCTTGCGCCAACGCTTGAAGTTCATTGAAGAGCTGGACGAAGACATGCTCAATAAGAATGTGGATGAGCGCGTGGCATTTTCGATGCGGAAATTTACGGCGGATACGGTTGATTGATAAATCCGGCGCAACCATCGGTTGCGCTCTGCGGCCCATTTTAGTGGTAATACCTGACCTGCTGTTAAGTCGTGGCTGCTGACTCTATCCGGAACTGCTTCATTAAAGTGCGCAGGCGCTTGCTTTGCATTTTCAGGCTGTACTCCACCTCTTTAATCTTACTTTGAATGGTCACCAGCTTCCATTTCTCTGCGAGCTGCTCACCATGACATTGGGCGCTTTGTAATTGCAGTTTTTTCCAGTGGTCCATGCTTTTGGAAAACTGTGTCGACTCATTTTTCAGGAGTTGCAGCCACTCCTCCTTGTGCTCGCTAATCGCAAGTTTTCTCTCGGCTTGTCTGAATTGTACGCTGAGCTTTGCCTTTTGAATCTGTATCGGGGATGCAATTTTCAGATTGTAGGTAATCCGCAACCAGCTCAATAATTTGATTACCCATTTAGTCGGGTCGTAGTGATACCAGTGAATGCCATTGCGATAGTCAGTTTGAAAGGCGTGGTGGTAATTGTGATAGCCCTCCCCGCATAAAAAAAGGTTAACAAAAGAGTTGTCCCTGGCACTGATATCGTCTTTATAGGGGCGTTGGCCCCACATGTGTGCGAGTGAGTTGACCATAAAAGTTGTGTGGTGATTGACTACCAGGCGGAGAACTCCGGCGAGCAGAAGCATGCCAATAACATCACCAGTGAGCAGACCCAGGACTAAGAGAATCCCCAGGTTCATCGAGATGGCGATGGCGGTATAGTAGTTGTGTTGCCACATTACAATCTTGTCCTGCTTGAGGTCTGGGACATTCTTATAATCGAGGTCGTTACTCGGATATTTTTGCATCATCCAATCGATATGGGAAAACCAGAAGCCGCGCATTGCCGAGTAGGGGTCGCGGTCATTATCATCGGTATAGCGGTGGTGATTTCGGTGGCCCGCAGACCAATTTAGTATGCTGTCTTGTATGGCCGCTGCACTGAACAGGGCGAAGAACAAACGTAGAGACCAATGTGCATCATAACTTCGGTGCGACCACATACGGTGGGTTCCCGCCGATATAGAGAAAGCGCACAGACCACCAAAAATGGCAAATGCTAACCACTGGTACCAGTGATATCCGTACATAACCCCATAAATCGGCACGGCAGTCAGCGCCAGTATGCCGGTAGTGGCAAACAGTAATGTAGATGGCCAGAAGCGTTTTAGTTTGGTGGTGTTTGCTGGATAAACTGTGCTCATAACCTGACTCTTTCTGCGGTTTTACCTCATATTTCTCTAGGCCAGGCTGGTAAAGAAGTGCTAGCCATCCGGTGAAGTACTGCCGAAACGCTTTCTTGTTAGTCCGGGCCGTGCATCAAGCACGTAGCTTGATTTGTCGCGGAGAGTTTGCGGGCCAGTGTAGCAAGCAGGGTTGAAAAGCCTGGATGACTTTTTCACTAAGCTCTTAAAGTAAAGTCCTGTAACGCTATTGAGGTTCAATCGGCATTAATAAAGATCATAGTACTTAGATGGTAGTAGAGTGAGGCGGGGACGGGCTGGTCGATACGGTCGAGAGATGGATTCCTCCGGGGTGTGGAGATATATCCGGTATTAGATAGGTGTTCTGTTGCTGGCAAATTGGCCTGATTGGAAGTGCAAGGCTTCTGGCAGGTATTAGTGGTTGGCTTTCCAATAAAGCGTGCAGGCCGCAGACGATATGGCCTTCGCTGTATCGGTAGTCATTTCCATACTAATTGATAATTTTAATTTCTTTAGGCTGCTGTTGAGCTGGAAGTAAAATAGACAAATATCTTTCCGTTTTACTTTCGCAGTTAGCTCAATTTATCGGGAATATAATTGTGCGGAAATACGATTTTGCTGACATTTTGCCGCTTTGGGGGGCGATAGCATAGCTCTTTGCGGGATGAGCCTGTAGTCGTGCCCAGTTGTTGAATGAACATTGTTTTTTAATTTTCAGCACTGGTTAGTTTTTTTGTTGCATTACATTTGTGTATCTGGAGCTTGATGCTTTTTTTTGGTGCATAAATCAAGCTGGAAGACTTTATTGGTTCACCTTTTTGTGACTTTTGGCAATTGGATGTACAAATACCCCGTTGTGGAAAGTTGGCACAGCGCTTGCTTGGTTTATTAGTGCGGGAAGCATGACCCGCACTTCGGGAAGGATGCACGGGGTTATGGCAAACCGTCTCCTCTGGGTAACTTCCCGTTTTCTCTCATCATCGCTGATTATGGCCCCGCTTTGCGGGGCCTTTTTTTGTCAAAAAGTTGCAGTAACTACAATTCTTTAAGTTTGTGACCTCTTGTAGAATTCCCGCAGATATTAGTGCAGGGTGAATAGACGCCCTTTTCACTACTCGGTATAAATGGCCGGGTATTACCGCAAGCGAATTCCAACAAATTGAGCGCAGTGTGTCCGAGTCCCAAGTTTCAGACCAACCCCCCCTCCTTTCCAGCTGGCAACCTCCGATGAGTTGCATACTCTGGATGCTGTCCGACTTACTCGACAGGCTCATCACCTGCAGGGACTTTTGCAGGATGTCGACTGTGGGTTGTGGGAGTGGCACTTGAAAACCGGGGCTCAGCGGGCCCAAGGAGATATTTGGCTTCTGTTTGCCGATAGCGCCCGGAGTGCCCTGAAATCCCTGTGGACAGGCAGTGAATTGCGGCGGGTTCATATAGATGAGCGCGACCGTATTTTTACGTTGCGCGCGAAAATAAATGGCGTTGGAGGGTATTTTGATACCACTTTCCGTGCCTATGATATTTCCGGTCAGCTGCGCTGGTTGCGGGTGTGGGGGCGGACTGTCAACACCGCTGGTTCCGATGGAGTGGTGGCTATTGGCAGTTGTGCTGATTACAGTGAGGCCCTATCCCAGCGCTACCTGATGAATCTACCTGGAGAACGACCACTGCAGGCGCTCTCAGGGGTTGGAGACGGCTTGTGGGAATGGGACCTGCGCGCTGATGAGATGGTGTTGGATGATGCATGCTGGAGTATTCTCGGCTACGAGGTGAGTCCTATCCGCAGTATTGGCCGTTCGGCGGCAGCGCAGTGGAAGGCCAGGGTACTGTCTGAGGATTTCCCCCGGGTTGAACAGTCCATGCAGGATCATGTGCGCGAGCGCCAGCCCCTCGATATGGAGTTTCGCTTGTGGCGCTCTGACGGCAGTATTGTCTGGGTGCGTTGTCGGGGTAAAGCCCAGCTCAATAGTCGCGGCCAGCCGGTGAGGGTACTCGGTACACTGCAGGATGTCAGTGTCAGCCGCGAGGCCCTATCGCGGGTGGAAAGGGAGTTGCAGCAGCAGCGCGAGGAGAATGCCCATCGCGCAGACCTGCTTTTCAGCTTGAGTCACGAGCTGCGCACGCCACTGAACGCGATACTGGGTTACAGCCAGATGGTGGAGTTGGACCAGACGCTTAACTCTAATCAGCGCCAAAGAATGGGGGAAATCCGCCGTGCAGGGCAGCACCTGCTGCACCTGGTGGGGGATGTGCTGGAGTTGGCCCGCATCGACAGCCGGCGTCTCGGCCCTTCCATGGAATCCATTCGTCCGGCGGAGCTGGTGGCGGAATGCAAGCGCTTGCTGGAACCCCTGGCCGAAACCCGGCGGGTGAGTCTTGTGTTCGAGCCGCTGGGCTGGGAATCCGCCTATATCTGTGCAGACCCGGTGCGTTACAAGCAGGTCGTGTTGAATCTCGCCGGCAATGCAGTGAAATACAACCGTGAAAGTGGCCGGGTTATTATTAATTTTGCTCCTCAGGCTGAAGGTTGGTTACGCCTGAGTATTCTCGATACCGGCAAGGGTATTCCGCCGGAGCGGCGTACCGAGGTATTTGAGCCGTTTAATCGGTTGGGGGAGGAGAAAGGGCATATCGAAGGCACTGGTGTGGGTCTTGCAATCGCCAAACGTTTGACAGAAGCCATGGGTGGGCGTATTGATTTCGACAGTCACGAGGGGCAGGGGTCGGTTTTTTGGATTGAGTTTCCAATGATTGATGCCCCGGATGCGCTGATGTCTTTCTCGACCCAGCCGGAGCTGCCACCAAGGTTGCCGGAAGGACGATTGCTGCTTGTGGATAACCGTCCTGCTGCCGCGAGCAGATTGAAAGATATGTTGAAAGGCAGCGAGCAAATCCAGTGTCTGGTGGCTTCGGATGTCGTAGAGGCAATTTTTATCGCGCGTACTATGAACCCCGATGTGCTGTTATTCCACAGCGAGGTGCCGGGAATGTCGGCTGCGGATCTGGTGCGAATCCTGGAAGAGGATATTTCTACCAGGGCGACGCGCTTTGTTATTGTTGGTGAAAACCCAACCGGGGAGAGTCACCCGACGCTGCCGGATCAATTTGATTTTATGCAGTTGTCGAGGTTGCTGGTGGAAACCCTTACTCGAAAGGGCCGACCTGCCTGAGAGCTCTTGTGATTCAGTGGCAAGGCCAGGGATTTACCCGGTTGGTAGCCGGGTAAATCCCGCGGATAGAATTAGCGAATTCCACCCATATGCTTGCCCACGATTTGCACCAAAGGCTTGAAGACTTTAGGGGTCGCGCAAACCAGGTGGCCCGAGTCGAGGTAGTCCTCTCCTCCGCGGAAATCGCTGATCAGGCCACCGGCCTCTTTCACCAGAAGTGAGCCAGCAGCGATATCCCAGCTGTTCAGGTACATCTCCCAGAAACCGTCAAAGCGGCCGGCCGCAACATAGGCCAGATCCAAGGCGGCGGCACCGGGGCGGCGGATGCCGGCTGTTTGCCCGGCAATTTCCTTCAATGCGGAGAGGTAGGGATCGATATTTTCCAGGGCGGGGCCATTGAAAGGCAGGCCGGTGCCGATCAGGGCGCCGCGCATCCCCTGGCGAGGTGATACGCGAATGCGACGACCATTCAGGGCCGCGCCGCGGCCGCGGCTCGCGGTGAATTCCTCACGCTTGATGGGGTCGAGCACCACTGCGTGCTCAATGCGACCGCGATAACGGCAGGCGATGGAAACCGCGAACTGGGGAACGCCGTGAATAAAGTTGGTGGTGCCGTCGAGGGGATCGATGATCCATTCGTAGTCGGGCTCGGCGCCTTCCAGCAGACCGCTTTCTTCGGCGCGAATGCTGTGCTTGGGGTAGGCCTTGCGCAGGTGGTAAATGATCTCCTGCTCACTGGCTTTGTCCACTTCGGTGACGAAATCGTTGCGCGTCTTTTCCTCGAATTTCATCAGGTCGCCGCGCTCCCAGGCCCGTTCGATCAGTTCTCCGGCCTTGCGCGCTGCGCGCAGGGCAATATTTAGCATGGGTTCCATAACTATTCCGCACTAAGTGGTTGATGGGGTTAAAAAGCAGGCCGCAGGTTGACTGCGGCGGACGCGATTGTAGGGATTCCCATCCATTTTTGCTACACTCGCGCGCCCCCATGACACCGAATTATTGTTTTCAGTATGGCTAAGTCCCCCGTAGATACGACTCCGCTCAAGGCGCTCGACAATGTGCGCGTAGTCCTGGTTAACAGTGCCCACCCCGGTAATATCGGCGGCGCGGCGCGAGCCCTGAAGAATATGGGCCTGAGCCAGTTGTACCTGGTGGCACCGCGAGAATTCCCCGCAGCCAACGCCGTCTGGCGCGCGGCCGGAGCGGCAGAGCTGCTCGACAGCGCCGTGGTGGTAGACACACTGGAGGAGGCCGTTGCGGACTGTGGACTTGTAGTCGCAACCAGTGCCCGCGAGCGCCGTATACCCTGGCCGCTGCTGACCCCGCGCCAGTGCGGCGAACGCGCAGTGAGCGAGGCGTCCAGCCATCCAGTCGCACTGGTGTTTGGTCGTGAGGACCGCGGCCTGACCAATGAGGAGCTGCAGGCCTGTAATTTCCATGTGCATATTCCGGCGAATCCGGAGTACAGCTCTCTCAATCTGGCCACGGCGGTGCAGGTGTTGGCGTACGAAGTACGCATGGCTGCCCTGGAAGCCGAAAAGGGTGGGGCGTTGAGCTATTCCGACTGGGACCGTCCGCCGGCCAAGGCCAGCGATATGGAGCTTTATTTTGAACACCTGCAGCAATCTCTTGGCGAATTGGGCTTTATCGACCCCGATAACCCCCGCCAGACCATGACCCGCCTGCGCAGACTGTTCAGTCGGGTACGCCCGGATGATATGGAGCTGGGTATCTTGCGCGGTATGTTGACGTCCATCCAGAACCACATCCACCGCACTGGTGGCAAGGGGCGACCAGACTGAGTAAATACCCGAGTTGGGCGGGGGGTTATATACTTGACTGTAGTGCTGGGTTATTCCATACTCGCGCCCCGTTGGAAAAGGGCTGTACATCAGTTGGGAGCTGATATGCGTTTGACTACTAAAGGCCGCTATGCGGTCACCGCCATGCTGGATCTGGCTCTGCATGCAGAGCGTGGACCGATCAGTCTGGCGGATATTTCCAAGCGCCAGGGCATTTCCCTGTCTTATCTGGAACAGTTGTTTTCCCGTCTGCGCCAATCCGGGCTGGTTTCCAGCGTGCGTGGCCCCGGCGGAGGTTACCGCCTTGCCCGTGATGGCGAGGAAATTTTTGTCGCTCAGATTATCGATGCGGTAAATGAGTCAGTGGACGCCACCAGCTGTGGTGGCAATGCGGACTGCGCTAACGGCGAGCAGTGCCTGACTCACTACCTCTGGTCTGATTTGAGCGACCAGATTCACGGCTTCCTGAGTGGTATCAGTCTGGCCAATCTGGTAGCTCGTGCAGAAGTTCAGGAAGTGGCGCGCCGGCAGGATATGCGCGATGCGCCGGAAGAACGCGTCGCTGTACTCGGCGGACTGTAAGTACCGGTCCAGTCTGGACCGGGCGGGACATTTTGAGATTTATTGAGCGGAAACGGTATGACTATGAAGCTTCCCATCTATTTGGATTATTCGGCTACCTGTCCGGTGGACCCGCGCGTCGCCGCAAAAATGGCGGAGCAGCTGACGATGGAAGGCAATTTCGGGAACCCGGCTTCCCGTTCCCACCTGTTTGGCTGGAAAGCTGAGGAGGCGGTGGAAAATGCCCGTCGCCAGGTTGCGGAATTGATCAACGCTGATCCGCGCGAGATTGTCTGGACCAGCGGTGCGACCGAGTCCGATAATCTGGGGATCAAGGGTGCGGCCCACTTCTATCAAGGCCGTGGCAAGCACATCATTACTTCCAAGATTGAGCATAAGGCGGTCCTGGATACCTGTCGCCAACTAGAGCGTGAAGGCTTTGAAGTGACCTACCTGAATCCGCGCGAAGATGGCATTGTCTATCCGGAGCAGGTAGAGGAAGCACTGCGTGAAGACACAATTCTGGTGAGTCTGATGCACGTCAATAACGAGATTGGCGTGATCAACGATATTGCTGCAATCGGTGAGCTTTGCCGCTCACGCAAAGTGATTTTCCATGTGGATGCTGCACAGAGCGCCGGCAAACTGCCGATTGACCTGCAGGAGATGAAGGTGGACCTGATGTCCTTCTCCGCCCACAAAATTTATGGTCCCAAGGGTATCGGTGCCTTGTATGTACGCCGCAAGCCCCGCGTGCGCCTGGAAGCGCAGATTCACGGTGGTGGCCACGAACGCGGTATGCGTTCCGGTACCCTGCCCACCCACCAGATTGTCGGTATGGGTGAAGCTTTCCGCATCGCCAAAGAGGAAATGGTTGAAGAGGGCGAGCGCCTGACGGCTCTGCGCAACCGCTTCTGGGATCAGATCCAGGATATGGAAGAGGTACATATCAACGGTTCTGCGGAGCAGCGTATACCGGGCAACCTAAACGTCAGCTTTGCCTTTGTTGAGGGCGAGAGCCTGATCATGTCCCTGCGCAACCTGGCGATTTCCTCTGGCTCAGCCTGTACATCCGCCAGCCTGGAACCCAGCTACGTACTGCGGGCCCTGGGTGTTAACGATGAACTGGCACACAGCTCCCTGCGCTTCAGCTTCGGTCGCTTTACCAGCGAGCAGGATGTCGATACCGCTGCGACAGAAGTGCGCAAAGCGGTGGAGAAGTTGCGCGAACTGTCGCCCCTTTGGGATATGTACAAAGACGGCGTAGACCTGAACAAGATTGAATGGGCCGCTCACTAAGCGCGCGCAAGAGTTAGGAGAATAGTCATGGCCTATAGCGATAAAGTAATTGATCACTACGAGCACCCCCGCAATGTCGGACGAATGGATGACAAGGCGGATAACGTGGGTACCGGCATGGTGGGCGCACCCGCTTGTGGTGACGTGATGCGCCTGCAAATCCAGGTTAGCGAAGAGGGTGTCATTGAGGACGCCAAATTTAAAACCTACGGTTGCGGCTCCGCGATTGCTTCCAGCTCACTGCTTACCGAGTGGGTGAAAGGCAAGACCATCGACGAAGCCGAGCAGATCAAAAATACTGCCATTGCCGAGGAGCTGGCTTTGCCACCAGTGAAAATTCACTGCTCGGTACTGGCGGAAGATGCGATCAAGGCCGCAGTGCGTGATATTCGTGAAAAGCGCGGCGATTCAGCCGATGCCGGTGAAGCGAAAGAGTCCGCAGCGGGTTAATCCGACCGGGCCGCGTGCCCAACAGCAGTGAAGGTATTGTTTTGGCTATTACCATGACCGAGGCCGCCAAGGCTCATATCAAGAGTCAGCTGGCCAAGCGCGGCACAGGTATCGGCATCCGGGTAGGTATTAAGACCGCCGGGTGTTCGGGCTTGGCCTATGTACTGGAATTCGTCGACTCGGCAGAAGCCGGGGACGTGGTGTTCGAGCAGGACGATGTAAAACTGATTGTCGATCCCAAGAGTTTGGTTTACCTCGACGGTACCCAGTTGGATTTCGTCAAAGAGGGCCTGAACGAGGGCTTTACCTTCTCCAACCCCAATGTCAAAAATGAGTGTGGCTGCGGCGAGAGTTTCCACGTCTGATCGGGGCTCGTTACAGCGAGGCCGGGTGCGCTGCGCATACCGGCCTTTTTATTGGCCCGGTAATGACTGCCGGGCGGGGCGTCGCCGCCCAGTTTTTAAGGCCTAGTGCCGGCAGGTGAACTGAGATGGCAACCAACCTGACCCATTTCGAAATATTCGGGCTCGAGCCCGCCTTTGATCTCGATCGCAACGCACTTGCCGCGCGTTACCGGGAATTGCAGCGGGAATTCCATCCCGACAAATATGCTTCCAAATCCGAGCGCGAGCAGCTGCTGGCTATACAGATGGCAGCACAGATTAATGAAGCGCACACCATTCTGCGCAACCCGGTTCAGCGCGCCGCCTACCTGCTCAAGCTGGCCGGTGTGGAAGTACCGCCGGAGCAAACCACAGCCGATGCGGAATTTCTGATGCAGCAGATGCTGCTGCGTGAGCGGCTCGAAGAGGTGCGCGAACAGCCCAACCCAGCGGCTGCCCTCGAAGAGCTTGCCGAGGAAGTTAGCGGCTTGTTCCTGGGCGAGCAGAGGCTTTTTGCAGAGGTGTTTGCCGCGAACAGCTTGGCCCTGGCTAAGGACTCTCTGCTCAAGCTGCAATTTCTGGTGAAATTGCAGGGGCAGGTAGAGGAGATGGAAGCCGACCTGTCTGGTGATTACTGAGCGACGACAAAGAATAACCTGGGATATGGCACAGACAGTGCCTTCGCAACGCCATCCTGATGATAGAAGAGATAAGCAATGGCATTACTGCAGATTTCCGAACCGGGACAGAGCCCTGATCCCCATCAGCGCAAGCACGCCGTAGGGATCGATCTGGGCACGACTAATTCATTGGTGGCGACAGTGCGTAGTGGTTCGGCAGAGGCCATCGCCGATGAGCAGGGTAAGGTGATACTGCCCTCAGTGGTGCATTACGGCAGTGACGTTATCACTGTTGGTGCCGAGGCTCGCAACCGCGCGGCGCAGGACCCCTACAATACCATGATTTCCATCAAGCGCCTGATGGGGCGCGGGGTGGCAGATGTCAAAAGCCTCGGTGAGCAGTTGCCCTATCACTTTGCCGATAGTGATGGAGGAATGCCCTCTATCGAAACGGTGGCTGGCCCGGTAAACCCGGTGCAGGTATCTGCGGAGATCCTCAAGAAGCTGGCCCGGCGTGGTCGAGAGGCTCTCTACGGCAGGGAGGGCGGTGAGCTGGATGGTGCAGTGATTACTGTGCCGGCTTATTTTGATGATGCCCAGCGCCAAGCCACCAAGGATGCAGCCAGGTTGGCGGGTCTCAAAGTGTTGCGCCTGCTAAACGAGCCCACTGCTGCGGCAGTGGCTTATGGCCTCGATAAGGGTGAGGAAGGGGTGATCGCGGTCTACGATCTCGGCGGAGGCACCTTCGATATTTCTATATTGCGCCTGTCCCGCGGCGTTTTTGAAGTGATGTCCACCGGTGGTGATACTGCACTCGGAGGCGATGATTTTGATCGCACCATCGCCGCGTGGATCGCGGATCAGGCGGGCCTGGGTACAGACCTGGATGCGGGTACCCAGCGCCAGCTGCTCGATAGTGCCTGTGCCGCCAAGGAGTCCCTGGCCACTGTGGAGCAAGTAGAGGTGAGCTATGCAGATTGGCAAGGTGTGCTCGACCGGGCAACCATGGCCTCGCTGCTGGATCCGCTGATCGATAAAACCCTGCGCGCCTGTAAACGCGCTCTGCGCGACGCCGCGATTGATGTTGGGGAAGTGCAAGAGGTGGTACTGGTAGGCGGTTCGACCCGAACCCTACGTGTGCGGGAGCGGGTCGAGGCTTATTTCGGCCGCGCGCCCCACGCGGATATTGACCCGGACCAGGTTGTTGCCATCGGCGCTGCATTGCAGGCTGACGTACTGGTGGGAAATAAGTCCGGCGATGATCTTTTGCTGCTGGATGTGATCCCACTGTCCCTCGGTATTGAGACCATGGGCGGACTCACTGAGAAACTGATCGGGCGCAATACCACTATCCCGGTGTCAAAAGCCCAGGAATTCACCACTTTCAAGGATGGCCAGACTGCCATGGCGATCCATGTGGTTCAGGGCGAGCGGGAACTGGTGAGCGATTGTCGCTCCCTGGCGCGTTTCGAACTGCGTGGTATACCGCCGATGGTGGCGGGTGCAGCGCATATTCGTGTGACTTTCCAGGTAGATGCTGACGGCCTTCTGTCAGTCAGCGCCATGGAAAAGAGCAGTGGTGTCAGTGCGGATATCACCGTCAAACCCTCCTACGGACTGGAGGACAAGGATATTGCGCAGATGTTACAGGATTCCTACGCCCATGCCGCTGAGGATATTGCCCTGCGCGCCCTGCGCGAGGCCCAGGTCGAGGCGGAGCGCACGCTGGAGAGCCTGCTGGTTGCATTGCGCGAAAATGGCGCCCAGTTGCTTGGGGAGGGCGAACTGAATGAACTCGAGCACGCCATGGAAGCCCTGCGCCTGGCTCACAATGGCGGTGATGCGGAGGAGATTCGCAAGCGTATGGAAGCCCTGAATAAGCTGTCCGAGCCCTTTGCCGCACGGCGTATGGATGCGTCGATCAAGCGCGCCATGCAGGGGCACAGCCTGGATGAATTCGATAAATAAGCGGCCGGGGCCAGGCCCCGTCGGATTGAGACCATAGAGAGTCAGTACCCATGCCGAAGATTGTATTTTTACCCCATGCCGAAATCTGCCCTGAGGGCAAGGTTGTGGAAGCGGAGAGCGGCGTCAGCGTGATTGATGCAGCGCTGGCCAACGATATTGAAATCGAGCACGCCTGCGAGAAAGCTTGTGCTTGTACCACATGTCACGTGATCGTGCGCGAAGGTTTTTACTCTCTGGAGGAGCCCGATGAGCTGGAAGAGGACCTGTTGGACAAGGCCTGGGGGCTGGAGCCCGAGTCGCGTCTGTCCTGCCAGGCGATTGTTGATGATGAGGACCTGGTGGTGGAGATTCCCAAGTACACCATCAACCAAGTTTCAGAAAAACACTGACCAGCACGGGTATTAAAAAGGAAGCCAAATCATGAAGTGGACTGACATTCACGATATCGCCATTGAGCTCTGTGATACTCACGAAGATGTAGACCCACTCACGGTTAACTTTGTCGACCTGCGCAACTGGGTGATGGCGCTGCCGGATTTCGATGACGATCCCAGTCGCTGTGGTGAGAAAGTTCTGGAGGCCATCCAAGCCGCGTGGATCGAGGAGCGCGATTAGTTGACGGGGTTTGCCGGGTATTGGTATTGGAGTACAAAAGTCGATCAATACCCCGTATAATCCGCCGGCCGCGAAATGCGGTGATCAAAAATTAAGTACCCCCGGCGGGTATGAAAGGAATATCACGGAAGAGCAACTGAGCAGGTTGCTCTTTCTGTATGTAAGTTCAGTTACAAAAATTCAATTTGGAGATAACCATGGCCCTGGAGCGTACCCTTTCCATCATCAAGCCAGACGCAGTAGCTAAAAACGTAATCGGCGAAATTGAGAGCCGTTTTGAGAAGGCTGGTCTGAGCATTGTTGCCATGAAAATGCTGCACCTGTCCCGCGAAAAAGCCGAAGGCTTCTACGCTGAGCACAAAGAGCGTCCTTTCTTCAAAGACCTGGTTGATTTTATGACTTCCGGTCCGGTTGTTGTGCAGGCTCTGGAAGGTGAAAACGCAATCCTCGCCAACCGCGAGCTGATGGGCGCTACCAACCCGAAAGAAGCCGCTGCCGGCACTATTCGCGCTGACTTCGCTGACAGCATCGATGCCAACGCAGTACACGGTTCCGACTCTGCAGAGTCCGCTGCCCGTGAAGTAAGCTACTTCTTCGCTGACGACGAAATCTGCCCGCGCGCTTAATTGGCGCGTTGCAATCGCACCGGTCCGTCCAGACCGGTGCAGCTTTTCCCCGAGGTGAAATGAATGACCACAGAAAAAACCAACCTGCTCGGCCTTTCTGTAGAAAAGCTGGCCGCCTTTTTTGAATCATTGGGCGAGAAGCGCTTTCGCGCTGTTCAGGTTTTAAAGTGGATTCATCAAAATGGGGTAGATGATTTTGCTGAGATGACTAATGTCAGCAAGGCCCTTCGCCAGAAACTGGCGGATGTGGCTGAAATCTGTGCGCCGGAAGTGCTTGAGCAATGGGACTCTGCCGACGGTACACGCAAGTGGCTGATTAAAGTATCCGGTGGCAATGCCATCGAAACGGTTTATATCCCCGACGGTGATCGCGGCACCTTGTGTGTCTCCTCTCAGGTGGGTTGTTCCCTGGATTGCAGTTTCTGCGCGACCGGAAAGCAAGGATTTAACCGCGATTTAACCGCAGCTGAAATAATTGGACAGGTTTGGATTGCATGTAAGTCTTTTGGTCAACTGGATCCGAAAGGACCGCGCAAGGTGACCAACGTGGTTATGATGGGCATGGGTGAGCCATTGCTCAATTTCGATAATGTTGTCGATGCCATGAACCTGATGATGGAAGATAACGCCTACGGTATCTCCAAGCGCCGTGTAACCCTATCTACCTCTGGCGTAGTGCCGGCCCTGGATCGCCTTGCCGATGTCACTGATGTAAGTCTGGCGATTTCCCTGCATGCGCCCAACGATGCGTTGCGCAATGAACTGGTGCCGATCAATAAAAAATACCCGATCGCCATGCTGTTGGATTCTGCCAAGCGCTATATAGATCGTATGCCGGATACCCATCGTAAGATGACCATCGAATATACGCTGATGCGCGAGGTCAATGATCGTCCTGAGCACGCGGAGCAACTGGCGGAGCTGTTACGCGATGTGCCAGTAAAAATTAACCTGATTCCCTTCAATCCTTTTGAGCTTTCCGATTATCAGCGCGTGAGTAATAACGCTTTACGACGCTTCCAGCAGATCTTGCTCGACAAAGGTTATACAGTAACGGTGAGAACCACTCGCGGTGATGATATTGATGCAGCTTGTGGCCAGCTGGCTGGCAGTGTAAATGATCGCACGCGCCGCTCAGAGCGCTATCGTAACGCCGAACGCCCTGTCCGTATTGTTGGCTAACAGCCATATCCACTCAGGGCCGGCTTGCTGATGAATAGCAAAAGTCCGCACCGGCCCCTGTAGCTTCTACCGATCTTACTGGTTCTTAATTGCAGTATCGGTAGGAGAAATTACTTTCATTTTTTCTATGTCTTTCTACACAGCAATGGCTTTTGTGTCTTGCTGATATCGCGCCTATTCAATTTATTTTTATTGGTGTCAACCAAATCACGTGACTCTGCGTTAACAGTCCAGAAGTTTTAAAAATGAATGGAAGTGGCTGCTATAACTTATGAATGCTCAGAAACTGGATTTAAGTGCGATTCCCAGAGTCTTGTCACGACTCTTTTTCCTATCTCTCTTTTTAGTATTGCTAGGTTGTGGTTCTGGGTCGTCCGGTAGTGACGATAATTCAGTGGAGGATGCTGTTGGGGGTGTTGGGGGCTCTGGATCGGATGGCGATACAGAAACTGGCAGTGGAGATGACTCTGATGCTGATGGAGAAACAGATCCTGATAGCGGAGAGGGTAATGCTCCTCAGGAATTGATAGGGAATGCGTTCTCGGGGACCAGTATTGGGCTTTCGTGGGAGGGGGCAGGGGAAATTTATTTTATCTATCGTGATAATACAAAAATTGCAGAGACCTCCAATAATTTCTTTGTGGATCAGGGGCTGTCAGTAAACACTGAATATACTTACTCGGTCACAACGAGCCCAGTGGATGATGTAGTTGAGACGACCAGTGTGGCTGCTAAAACCCTGGTGAATAATACTAACTCAGGTCTCGACAATGGTGCTGAAACCATCATCGTCAATGATCGTATTGCTAACTTTTCTGAGTGTAACAATGCCCGTAGTGTAGTCGACTTGTTGGATGAAGATCTGGATAGCTGTCTTCAGGCGATGCTGGAACTCAATAAGATGGCTGTACACTTGGAAGATATGCGGGCATTTGCTGCTCGGGTTAGAAGTGAGCAAGCCCCGGCAATGATTGAGTTGGGTATGCGTCTGTTTCATAGCAAGAGCCTGAGTGCTAATAGCGATGCATCCTGCTCCTCCTGCCATCATCCCGCAATTGGTTGCGGAGGAGATGATTTGTCGATGCCGATCGGTGTCAATGCGGTAGATCCAGCGTTACTGGGGCCGGGTCGGTCTGATGGTGTGAATGATGTCCCTGTTGTTCCCAGAAATGCACAGGCTACCTGTAATTCAGCACTTTGGACACGAGGGCTTTTCTGGGACAACAGGGTTGCTATTGTCGGTCGAGGAGTCAGTACTGGGTCGGAAGATGTGAATAATAATACCGAAGAAGCCGTAGGTACTGGTACCCTGGCTCTACTGATGGCCCAGGCACATTTTCCGGTAACCGCTGCTGCTGAAATGGGGGACATTACCCAATTTGGATACGACAATACTGCTGATGACGGCTTTACAGCTTATCGTGAAGATATACTAGCAGCAAATATGGATGCTGAATCCTGGGGTGATTTATTTATAGCGGCTTTTGGTGATGCGGATATTAGTTTCACTCGTGTAGCTGAGGCAGTTGCAGCTTATGAAGCGGTTCAGATATTTATTAATAATCCGTTTTTTGACTATGTGGATGGTAACCCTGAGGCAATTAGCAATAACGAAAAACGTGGGGCTATCACTTTTATGGCAAGTGATTCCGGTTGTACCTTTTGTCACGCTGGTGCATTTTTTACTACTGAAGCGCCTTTGCCGGGAAACTATCCACAAATTGGTATCGGCACGGATAGTAGCGGTGCCGATGAGGGTGCTGAAGGACGTACAGGATTTGGCGCCTTCCGTGCCCCGACATTGTTAAATGTGGCAATCACTGGGCCTTGGGGGCATAACGGTCAGTTCTCGACTTTAAAGAGAAATGTTGAACACTATCGGGATCATGGGGAGTCAATTGCTCAGTACTTTGCCAATAGTGAAATGTGTGAGCTGGAGCAATTTTCCGGTCTGCAGGATTGTGCCACAAAAGTAGCTCCAAATGGATTAGCGTTGTCAGAGAGAATCCTTGCAGGTAATGATGAGTTTTCCAATAATCTCAGTGATGAAGAAGTTGACCTCATAGTGCAATTTCTGGGGACGCTAACTGACCCGGATGCTGCCAATACCGAGTCCAATGCAATTCAGGCCTTGATACCTCCCCGTGATGGTGGCCCAGATGGAAAGCAGCTGGATGCAAAAGACCAGAGCGGAAAAATTTTATGATTTACAATTCGCCTGAATCTTTAGTGAATTGAGTTGCATAAAAACTCTATGCAGGGGCATGGAGAATAATAATTCTTCTGTCCTCTATTGCTCCTCAAATTCATGAGTTCTAACTCCCCCAGGAATATAAACTTCCATTGGGTTGCAGAGGCCACCAATTGTGCATTAGTTGGCACCGCTATTGTGTCATGGGTTTCTTGAGTTGAGGAAAGGTTCTCATAGTCTGAGATTACCGTGCCTGCGACAGTAGTTTGCGACACTCTCTACAGAACTCTCCGGAGAAAGGCGCTACCTTAATTACATATATACCCCGAAAGCTGGAAATTTACTTCTTGAAGATGTGGCTGCATAGTCGGTAGTTTGAAATTGTACTTATTTCTTGCATGCCATAACGATCATATGGTTTTTCTCGGTAAATTGAATCGGCCTGGGATATGCGAAACCAGGTATTTTTTAAAAATACCTGGGCGGGTTTCTGGATAAAGTTTGTGTCCTACTGTAATTATTACTATGTGCTCACTTAATAGGGCTGAACCTCCGATCTGTTAATTAGGCAAATTACTCAAACTACAATCATTTTTACCCCAATCTCCTTGTCGGGAGTCTGGGAAGATTAGCTTTTGGTGCCGCTTGGGGCACTAGCTTGTCCATTGCCTGTCCAGATTATTTCAAAATGTATTTTATTGGTGGGGTCGATCAGGCTTTATGGAAACTCAAAGAATGGACAATGATGTGTCTTTCGCGATATTGCTGCGGCTATTGATCCTGCCGCTCTTTTTACTGGCAGTGGGCTGCAGCTCGGGTTCGTCCGGGGGGGATGACAGCTCATCATCGGATACCGTAACCGATGGCAGTAGTGGCGATACGGGTTCCGATGGGGATAGCGGTGGCGATGGCGGCTCCGGTACAGGCACGGGAGGCGATACTGGCAGCGATAATGATACGGGAGGTGACTCCGGGCAGGGAGGGGCTCCGTCGAAGCTGATCGGCAATGCTTTTTCCGGTACCAGTATCGGCCTTTCCTGGGAGCGTGACGATGTAATTTATTCCATTTATCGCGACGGGGAAAAAATTGCCGAAACCAATAATCACTATTTCGTTGATCAGGGGCTGTCGATCAATACCGAGTACGCCTACGCAGTAACTGCAGGGAATATCGGCAACGATACTGATGTGTCTCGAGTCAGCGCAAGAACTCTGCTGAATACTACCAACAGTGGTCTTAGCAGCGGTGCGGACATCGAGGTGGATAACGATCGTATTTCCAACTTTGCTGAGTGCAATAATGCGCGCAGTGCTCTGGACTTGCTCGATGCGGACCTGGACTCTTGTCTGCAGGTCATGCTTGAACTTAATAATATGGCCGAGCATCTGGAGGATATCAGGGCTTTCGCTGCCCGAGTTCGCAGTGAGCAAGCCCCGGCTATGGTGGAGTTGGGTATGCGCCTCTTTCACAGTAAGAGCCTCAGTGCCAGCAGCGATACCTCCTGCTCGTCCTGCCACCAACCGGCGATGGGGTGTGGTGGCGATGATCTCTCCATGCCTGTTGGCGTCAGTGCAGTGGATCCAGCTCTAGTGGGACCGGGTCGCTCGGATGGATTGAATGAGGTCCCTATTGTAGCGAGAAATGCGCAGCCAACTTGTAATGCAGCACTTTGGACCCGGGGTCTTTTTTGGGATAACCGCGTGGCTATTACAGATCGTGGGTTGAGAACAGATTCCCGCGATGTCAGTAATAATACCGAGGCGGCCGTGGGTACCGGCACTCTGGCTTTGATGATGGCCCAGGCGCACTTTCCGGTTACCGATGCCGCAGAAATGGGTGATATCACCCAGTTTGGCTACGACAGTACTTCCGATAGCGGATTTACTGCCTACCGCGAGGAGATGCTGGCGGCGAACCTCGACGGCGCCAGTTGGGGCCAATTATTTAGCGCTGCATTTGGTGATTCCGCGATTAACTTCAGTCGCATCGCCGAGGCCATAGCGGCCTATGAAGCGGTACAGCTATTTATCGATAACCCTTTCTTTGATTATGTGGATGGTGACCAGGATGCCCTCGATAGCGATGAGAAGCGCGGGGCCATCACCTTTATGGCCGCTAACTCCGGCTGTACGAACTGCCATGCAGGTGCCTTCTTTACCAATCAAGGGTTGAGGGCTGTGAGTTATCCACAGATAGGTGCCGGCAAGGACGAGAGCGGCAATGGTGCTGACCTGGGAGGCAATGGGGCGGGCAGCTTCCGCATACCCACCCTGCTCAACGTCGCTGTCACCGGTCCCTGGGGGCACAATGGTCAGTTCGCCACTCTGAAAAGAAATGTTGAACACTACCGTGATCGGGCCAGTTCAATTACCCGGTATTTTGCTAACAGCGAAATGTGTGAGCTGGAGCAATTTGCTGGCTTGCAGGATTGTGCCAATAAAGTGGCTCCCAACGGCTTGGCGCTCACCCAGGATATCCTTAACGCGAATGGAGGGGGCGGAGCCAATAACCTGAGCGATACAGAGATTGAACTGTTGGTGAAGTTCTTGGGGGCGCTAACCGACCCAGATGCCGCGAATAACAACTCGAATGCGATCCAAGCCCTGCTTCCTCCCCGTGACGGTGGACCGGATGGCAGGCAGCTGGAAGCGAAGGATCGGGCAGGCAACGAGCTTTAGAAGTCAGGTAGGCAGATTTATTACACAAAAGATAATTGGCGGTCTTGTGATACGCTCGCGATCTAAGAAGGGGCAATTTATTTGGGCTAAATGGAATTCATTGGGATTACGGGGCTGCAACGGACGGTGCTTTCCGGCAGTATAGGGGGCGGGAAGCACAGGTGTAGGGGTGTATGCAGCCGGCGGGGTTCTGTGCAAGGCATCTATTATTTGTCAGCTGCCTAAATGACAGTTTTTGGGTCGTTTTCCGGCTCACTCGGGATTGTAATACCGAAATGAATACGGGCCTTGTCAACCTACGCCGCCAGTCACTGCGATCCCGCCAGAATAGATAAACAAAAAATAAATTTACAGGTGATGTTGTGTCTGCGAAATCTCTTGGCCTGCCGTTTTTGGGGCTGTTTCTCACCGTGTTGTTGGGGGGGTGTGTAACGACGGGGCTGCCTGAGCGTAAAGAAGTTAATCTGGATAAGGCTCTGGAGACCCATGTCCAGCTGGGGCTGCGCTACCTGCAAAGCGGTGATAACCGCGAATTAGCCCGCCGTCATTTCAACAAGGCACTGGAGCTGGGCAGGAAGAACCCTCTGGCCCACCATGGCCTGGCGTTGCTGTATCAGGCGGATGGTGAACTGAAAGTAGCCGAATCTCATTTTAAGAAAGCCCTGCGTTACGGTGATAACTTCCCCATGGCGAGCACCAACTACGGGGTTTTTCTCTACAAGCAGGAACGCTATAAAGAAGCACTGGAGCAGTTCCGCCATGCCTCCACAGATCTGACCTATAACCGCCGTTTCTTCGCCCTGGTGAATTACGGCCGCACTGCTGGCCGCCTTGGAATGGTAGAGGAGGCTGAGCGTGCCTATACCCGCGCACTGGCCCTGAACGCGAATTTGCCCGTGGCCCAGCTGGAGTTAGCGGAGCTGAAATTCGAGGCTGGCGACTATACGGTGGCCAAACAGTACCTGGATAAATACAGCGAGAGAAATCGTCAAACACCGAGATCTCTGTGGCTGGGCATCCGCATCGAAAAGGTTTTTGGTAATCGTGACAAGGAGCTCAGTTACGCGCTTGCCTTGAAGAATTTGTACCCGTACTCTGCGGAAACACTGAAATATCAGGAGTTGAGTGGTAATGACGGATAGCAGTTCTGCGCACCGCGATAGCGGTGACGCTGTATCCCCGACACAACAGTCCCCCATCTCTCCCGGCGGCATACTTCGTGCAGCGCGCGAGAATGCGGGCCTGTCCCGCGAAGAGTTGTCCCAGCGCCTGTGTATTATTGACAATACGATTGAGTGGCTGGAGGAGGATATTTTTGAACGCCAGCCCGAAATGGTTTATGCACGCGGCTATATCCGCAATATCTGCCGGGAATTGGGCGTGAATTCGGAGCCGGCTCTCACTGCCTATGAGGGGGCGCGCCCCCAGCCACAAGTACGCAGCCAAGGTCGCCGTATAGAGGTCAAGGCGGATGCCTTGCGCCCGGCGCGCAAACGCGGGCACGGGTTGCTGGCAATGTTACCTCTGCTCGCTGCTGGTGGTGTGTTCTGGTGGCTCTATGGCGGCCCCGTGACTATCCCCAGTGTGCCCATGCCGGCGGCGCTGAGTGAAGAGGCCCCTCTCAGTCCTTCTGAAACTTCAATACAAAGTGTGAGCTCCCCAGTACTGGAAAATAGCGCAGGCGATGAGGGTGGTGTCACGCCACCTCAGGAGGAGCCCGCTGAGCACGGCGTTCTGGAGGTGGCCTCTGAGCCTCCTGCAGAATCCGCAGCTGCTTTTGTCAGTCAGCCGGAGGTGAACACAACTGAACCCGCGCAGGAGCTTGCCACTGAGGTGGCGCAGCTGGACCAGAAATTACAGGGCGCTCTGCGCCTCAGTTTTGATGAGGACTCCTGGATAGAGGTCAAGGATGCCGGTGGTGTGGTGCTACTGGCCGGAGTACAGGAAGCCGGTACCTCCAAGGAGCTGGATGGGCGCGCGCCCTTTGAGGTGATGCTCGGTAACGCTGGGGCCACTAAAGTCGTCTACCGTGAACAAACCATTGATAGCGACCCTATTGGTAACCGCCGTACCCGACGCCTGATCGTCGGTGATTGAAGTCATCTTCGCGGTTTGGGCGCGAACCCTGTAGGTTTGCGCCCAATCTCTCTATAATCTCCCCCTCGATTTTTCAGCTGCAATACTGCCAGGTCAACTCTATGCAATTTGAATCTTCCATTGTCCGCCGCAAGTCGCGCCAGATCATGGTAGGAGACGTACCTGTCGGAGGCGATGCGCCGATATCAGTGCAGAGCATGACTAATACGGAAACCTGCGATGTGGCGGCCACGGTGGGCCAGATCCAGCGTTTGGAGAAGGCCGGTGCCGATATTGTGCGTGTATCCGTGCCCAGCATGGAGGCTGCGGAGGCCTTCGGGGAAATTAAAAAGCAAGTGAATGTCCCCCTGGTTGCAGATATTCACTTCGATTATCGCATCGCATTACGCGTCGCCGACCTGGGGGTGGACTGCCTGCGCATCAATCCCGGTAATATCGGCCGCGAGAAACGTATCCGCGCAGTGGTGGATAAGGCCCGCGATCTGAATATCCCGATTCGTATTGGTGTCAATGCAGGCTCCCTGGAAAAGGACCTGCAAAAAAAATACGGTGAGCCCACGCCCGATGCCCTGGTGGAGTCGGCTCTACGTCATGTTTCGATTCTCGACAGCCTGGATTTTCAGGATTTCAAAGTCAGTGTTAAGGCCTCGGATATTTTTATGGCCACCGCTGCCTATCGCAAACTGGCGCAGCAGATCGAACAACCCCTGCACCTGGGGATTACCGAAGCCGGCGGTCTACGCGCGGGCACGGTGAAATCTGCGATCGGCCTTGGAGCGCTGTTACTCGACGGCATTGGCGATACTCTGCGCGTATCACTGGCTGCCGATCCAGTGGAAGAGGTTAAAGTGGGGTGGGACCTGCTGAAGAGCCTGCGTCTGCGCAGCAAGGGGATTAACTTTATTGCCTGTCCCAGCTGTTCCCGCCAGAACTTCGATGTGGTGAAGACCATGAACGAACTGGAAACACGCTTGGAAGATATCACCACCCCGCTGGATGTAGCGGTGATCGGTTGTATCGTGAATGGGCCCGGAGAAGCGAAAGAGGCGGATATCGGTCTTACTGGTGGCACCCCAAGTCATGCTATTTATGTAGACGGGCAACCGGATCGCAAATTTAAGAATGAAAACCTGGTGGATGACCTGGAACGCCTGATTCGCGACAAGGCTGCAGCCAAGGCCGAGCGCGAGGCAGATATCATCGCCAAGGCGTAGTGGGCATCAACCCCGTACGCACTACCCAATAGTTGAGTTAAAAATTAAGGAACAGCGTTGAAACAGCTTCGCGCAATTCGCGGCATGAACGACCTGATGCCGGAACAGTCCCCGGTCTGGCAGTATGTGGAAGCCACCCTGAGTGAACTCTTTGGCCGCTATGGCTACAGTGAAATTCGCACTCCCACTCTGGAGGCGACCCAGCTGTTCAGCCGCGCCGTGGGTGAGGCTACCGATATCGTAGAAAAGGAAATGTACACTTTCGAGGACAAAAGTGGTGATAGTGTCACCCTGCGCCCGGAAGGTACTGCTGGCACAGTGCGGGCGGCGATCCAGAGCAATTTGCTGATCCAGCCACAGCGCCTGTGGTACTTCGGCCCCATGTTTCGCTATGAGCGCCCGCAGAAAGGCCGCCTGCGTCAGTTCCACCAGTTTGGTGTTGAGGTATTCGGTATTGATGGACCGGATATCGATGCGGAAATGCTGGTTATGACCGCGCGTTTATGGCGCCAGCTGGGGATCAGTGAACATGTAACCCTGCAGCTTAACTCCCTGGGCAATTCCGATAGCCGCGCCGCCTATCGCGATGCGTTGGTAGCCTACCTGAACGAGCGTCGTGAACAGCTCGATGAGGATAGCCAGCGTCGCTTGGAACGCAATCCGTTGCGTATTCTCGATAGTAAAAATACGCAAACTCAGGAACTGCTGGTAAATGCCCCCTGTCTACTGGACTTCCTCGATGAGGAATCCGCTGCCCACTTCACCCAGCTGCGCGAATTGCTGGATGCGTCGGGGGTGAAGTATGAGATCAACCCCAAGCTGGTGCGCGGTCTCGATTACTATGGCAAGACTGTATTTGAGTGGGTGACCGATAGCCTCGGTGCCCAGGGCACAGTTTGTGCTGGCGGCCGCTACGATGGTCTGGTGGAGCAGATGGGTGGTAAACCTACCCCTGCAGTTGGCTTCGGACTCGGTGTTGAGCGCCTGGTACTGATGCTGGAGACCCTGGAAGTATTGCCGGAAAGTCTGACCCAACAGGTGGATGCCTACCTGGTGGCGGTGGGTGATGTACAATCAGCCGCCTTGGCCGCGGCGGAGCAGTTGCGCGACGAACTGCCATGGCTACGATTGCAGGCACACTGCGGTGGCGGAAGTTTTAAAAGCCAAATGAAGAAAGCGGATAAAAGCGGTGCCGATTACGCACTGATTATTGGCGAGGATGAGGCTGCACATGGTCAGATTACAGTGAAATACCTGCGTTCCGACCAACAGCAACAGACTCTCCCGTTGAAAGAGCTGGCGGCGTTGCTGCAGGGCTGATCAAATACTCAGGGTGGCGGAGGCCCCCGCCGGGAAAGTTAGAAAACCACAGGAAAGGCGATTTACCCAATGTCTGAGCATCTTACCGAACAAGAACAAATAGAAACGATAAAGCGCTGGTGGGCGGAAAACGGCAGGGGCATCGTTACCGGCGTAGTCCTCGCTCTCGCCGGCTACTTCGGCTATCAGTGGTGGCAGGGTGACCAGCGCGCCAATGCCGAAGCCGCTTCTGACCTGTACCAAAATTTTATTGAGGCGGTATCTGCCAACAATAACCAGCCGGATAACAAGCAGCTGACGACAGCAAAAACTCTTGCTGAGCAGCTGAAAAACGAATTTGGCAGCCGCATCTACGCCAGCCAGGCATCATTGCGCTTGGCTGCCATTTCTGCAGATAGTAATGATTTGGAAGCTGCGCAGCAGCAACTGCAGTGGGTGATCGACAATACCGGGGAGACTGCCCTTGAATTGCTGGCCAAGCGCCGCCTCGCGTCTGTGATAGCTGCGCGCGGCAATCCGGATGAGGCCCTGAAATTGATTGAGGGCACTGTACCTCCGGCGTTTGCTGCGCTCTACTCTGAAACTCGTGGCGATATCCTGAAACAGAAAGGGGATAATGCCGGCGCTTATGCCGCGTACGAGAAGGCAATTTCCGAGTTGCTGCCCGAGCAGGCCGGTAGCACCCAGTTACTGCGCCTCAAGGCCGATAGCCTAGCCGTTACTGGTAAAGAAGGTGCACAGGAACAGAATCAAAGTGAGCCAGTACCAGAGGGAGATGAGTAATGGGATTTCTCAATCGCGCTGCAGGGCGTACAGTTGCAGTGGCCCTGGCGATCGCCCTTGCTGCCTGTGCCTCCAACGATGAAAAGGAAGATGTCGATCCGGTAGAACTGGTGGAAATCACCAGCAGTGTCGAGCTGCGCGAAGTCTGGTCAGCGAGTATTGGCGATATCGACGAGAAGCGCTACGCCATGCTGCAGCCGGGCCTGGCCGATGGCAAATTAGTTGCTGCCAACAGCGATGGTGAAATCATCGCATTTGAACGCAGTACTGGTCAGACCCAATGGGAAACTGACCTGGATATCGAATTGAGCGGTGGTGTCGGTGTCGGCCTGGGTGTTGCCGTAGTGGTGGACTATCGCGGTCGAGCCATAGCGCTGGACTTAAACAGCGGTGCAAAACTTTGGAATTACCAAGTCTCTGGAGAGGTGGTTTCCGCACCTGCAGTCGGTTCCGGGGTTGTGGTTTTGCAAACTGTAGATGGTAAGCTGGTTGGCCTGGATGCGGGCACTGGTGAGGAATTGTGGAACCACAATACCATTCTTCCGGTGTTGACCCTGCGCGGCACTGCGGCACCGGTAATCAGCGGTGGTTTGGTGCTCGCCGGACTAGATAATGGCAAGTTGATCGCCCTGGACGCCCGTGACGGTATTCCCCGCTGGGAACAGCGCGTGGCAATCCCGCAGGGTTCTGCCGAGCTGGAGCGGGTTGTGGATATCGACGGCTCACCGGTTGTACGCGGTGACCTGATTTTTGCAGCCAGTTACCAGGGGCGTGTTGTCGCTCTCTCCAAAGATGGCGGGCGCGGTCTATGGGCGCGCGATGCATCCACACACCACGCGGTGGCAGTCGGTGGTGGCCATGTCTACCTGAGTGGTGCTTCCGGCAACGTCAACGCCTACAATGTGGGCACTGGTCAGATTGTTTGGACCAACAGTGAATTGCTGCGTCGTGAACTGAGCGGGCCGGCTTATTTCCAGGATGTTGTCGTTGTCGGTGACCTGGAAGGTTACCTGCATGTTCTCGACCCGAATACGGGACAAATTATCGGTCGTGAACAGGTCGATGGCGATGCGGTTCGTATCCCAATGCTGGTGGATGGTGATCTGCTGTTTGTCCTCTCGGACGACGGTGAGCTGGTTGCCCTGCGCCTCGCTCAGAGTTAAAAACGCACAATATTGATGCGGCGGGCAGTATGTCCGCCAGTGGGCCCTCGGGCCCGCAAAAGGAGCCTGCTCCGCAGGCGAATTGAAATCGCCCGCCTTGTGCGGGCGTTTGTATTTATTTATTAGGCTAAAAGCCAGAATTTGTATGCTGCCAGTAATCGCCCTGGTCGGGCGCCCCAACGTGGGCAAATCCACACTGTTCAACCGTCTTACCAAGAGCCGCGACGCTTTGGTAGCCAACTACGCCGGCCTCACCCGTGACCGCAAATACGGCGAGGCGGAAATTGACGGACACAAAGTGCTCCTCGTTGATACTGGGGGGATCAGCGGTGGGGAAGAGGGCATCGATGCCGCTATGGCCGAGCAGTCCATGCAGGCTATCGAGGAGTCGGATATTGTCTTGTTCCTGGTGGACAGTCGCGCCGGTCTCACTCCAGCTGATGAAATGATCGCCGAACGACTGCGCACACGTTCCAAGCCAACCTTACTGGTGGCGAACAAGGTCGATGGGGTCAACCCGGATATTGCCCTCGCGCCATTCTACGAGCTGGGAATTGGTGAGCTTTTCCCAACTACTGCTACGCACGGTCGCGGTGTGCGCACCCTGATGCAGCGTGTGGTGAAGGATCTGCCTGAAGTGGTGGAACCCGAGGAAGCTGAAGAGGCCACCGGGATCAAGATCGCTATCGTCGGTCGCCCGAATGTGGGTAAATCCACCCTGGTGAATCGCCTGCTGGGTGAGGACCGTGTTGTAGTTTATGACCAGCCAGGTACCACCCGCGACAGTGTTTATATCAACTATGAGCGCGACGAGAAGCCCTACACCCTGATAGACACTGCGGGCATCCGCCGACGCAAGAATATCAAGGAGTCGGTAGAGAAGTTTTCGATTGTGAAAACCCTGCAGGCAGTGGAAGACGCTAATGTCGTGGTGCTGGTGGTCGACGCCCGTGAGGGCCTGGTTGACCAGGATATGCACCTGATGGGCAGTGTGATCCAAGCCGGTCGGGCCCTGGTTGTGGCGTTGAATAAGTGGGATGGACTGGAGGCCGAGCACCGCGACTATGTGAAAGCGGAGCTGGAGCGACGTCTGCGCTTTGTGGAGTTTGCCGATGTGCATTTTATCTCTGCGCTGCACGGCACAGGTGTCGGCCACTTGTACGAATCCATAGAAGCGGCTTTTCAGAGCGCAACAGATAAGCTGTCCACCAACCACCTGACACGTATCCTGCAGTGGGCAGTAAGTGAGCACCAACCTCCCATGGTGCATGGCCATCGTATCAAGCTGCGCTACGCCCATGCTGGAGGCCAGAACCCACCGGTTATCGTAATCCATGGCAACCAGACGGAACAGGTACCGGCCCACTACGTACGCTATCTGGAAAAGACTTTCCGCAAGGCCTTGGAACTGCATGGTACTCCGGTGAAAGTTGAATTCCGCACTGGTGCGAATCCCTATTCGGATAAGAAAAACAAGCTGACAGACCGGCAGAAAGCCAAGAAACGTCGCCTGATGAAGTTTGTAAAAAAGAAAAAATAAATTCTCAGAGCGTCGGCCGGTCTTTGTGTCGCAAATCCCCTCGCAGTGATGCACTGTGAGGGGCGCATTACGGGTTAATATCGTAAGCAGTTGATTCCCGCTGAAAGGGGATCTGGCAAGACACCATAAGGAGATGGCAATGCTGGAGCTGACTAACCCCGCGCTACTGCGCACCCAGTCTTATATTAATGGCCAGTGGATCGATGCTGATTCCGGTGCCACTTTTGATGTCACCGACCCCGCCACCGGCAAAGTGGTTGCAAGCCCCGCTGATCTGGGAGCCGATGAGACCCGCCGCGCCATTGAGGGCGCAACTGAGGCCTGGCCTTCCTGGATGGCAACTCCGGTTAAGGAGCGGGCCAGAATACTGCGCCGCTGGTATGACCTGATTATTGCCAATACCGAAGATCTGGCCAGAATCCTCACTGCCGAGCAAGGCAAACCCCTCTCCGAGTCGCATACTGAAATTATCTACGGCGCCAGCTATCTCGAATGGTTTTCCGAAGAAGCCAAACGTGTTTATGGCGACGTGATAGCTCCGCCTGCCAGCGACCGCCGCATTGTAGTTATCAAGCAGCCGGTGGGTGTTACCTGTTCAATTACGCCCTGGAATTTCCCCAGTGCGATGATTGCCCGCAAGATGGCCCCGGCCCTGGCCGCCGGTTGTCCCTTTATTGCCAAGCCCGCTCAGGAAACACCACTGTCCGCCCTGTCACTGGCTGTATTGGCAGAGGAAGCGGGTATCCCCGCAGGAGTTTTTAATATCGTGGTTGGGCAGAATGCACCAGCTATCGGTGCCGAAATGACTTCAAATCCCTTGGTGCGCAAGTTTACTTTTACCGGCTCCACTGCTGTGGGCAAGTTATTGCAGGCCCAATGCGCCCAGACCATGAAGAAAACTTCCATGGAGCTGGGAGGCAATGCTCCATTTATTGTTTTTGATGATGCAGACCTGGATGAAGCGGTAAAAGGCGCCATCATCTGTAAGTACCGCAATGCAGGCCAGACCTGTGTGTGTGCCAACCGGATTTTCGTGCAAGAAGGAGTTTATGAAGCATTTTTGGGTAAGTTTATAGAGGCGGTTAATAATCTCACCGTGGGCAATGGTGTTGATGCGAAAACCGATGTTGGCCCAATGATCACAGCCAAAGCGGTCAAGAAGGTGGAGTCTTTAGTAGAGGATGCGTTGCAAAAAGGTGCGCGGACCCTGGTAGCCGGAGGGCCAAGTCCTATGGGCGATCATTTCTACAACCCAATGGTGCTAGGTGATGCCTCTGACAAGATGCATCTATTTAGGGAGGAAATTTTCGGCCCGGTTGCGCCACTATACAAATTCTCTACTGAAGAAGAGGCAGTGCGAATGGCGAATGATACTGAATTCGGACTCGCCTCATATTTCTATTCACGGGATATTGGTCGCATCTGTCGTGTATCTGAAGCATTGGAGTACGGCATGGTGGGTGTTAATGAGGGTATTATCTCCAATGAGATGGCACCTTTCGGCGGCGTAAAGGAATCTGGCCAGGGGCGAGAGGGTTCCAAGTACGGTATAGAGGATTACCTGGAAGTAAAATACCTGTGCATAGGCGGTATTGATAAATAAATACCTATAACTAGTTTAAAATGCCCAGCTGATTTTTGGCTGTCTGGAATTTCCATGGTTGTTGAGCCTATCGCGCGCGTGCATTCCTGCTTTGGTGAAAAGTTTGGCGTTCCCCGGCAGCCAATGCTCGCCAATGCCAGCCGTGCCAGCATTGAACTGTTGGCGCCGCTAAATGTGGCGGATGCGGTGGCGGGGCTCGAAGAGAACAGCCATATCTGGGTGGTATTCCAGTTTCACCAAGCTGCCGGGCAGTGGTCGGCCAAAGTTCGCCCCCCGCGGTTGGGGGGCAATAAAAAGCTGGGCGTGCTCGCCACCCGCTCACCGTTCCGTCCAAATAATATTGGTCTTTCTGTAGTCCGCCTGTTGGAAATACGAACCTCACCAAAAGTGGAATTAATTGTTGCTGGTGCGGATTTAGTGGACGGAACCCCGGTGCTGGATATCAAACCCTATGTGCCCTACGCAGATGCGCTGCCATCGGCGGAGAGCGCATTTGCCGATACAGCGCCAGAATTGATCCCGGTATATATCCCCGAGGAAATTCTGCAAAAAGCTGAGGCATTTCGTGATGATTGGGGAACGAATCTACCGTGTTTAATCGAACAGGTGTTGGCCCAAGACCCCCGCCCCGCATACCAGAAGAGGGACCCGGAGCGTATCTATGGCATGAAATTGTGTAGTTTTAATCTGTGCTGGCGTTATACACAGGCTGGAATTGAAGTGATATCCTTAACGGAGCTGCCCTCAGGTTAGCTAGGGCGCTGTTTGCAGTAATTTATAGAGGCCTTGCCAGCGGCTTTTTCTATTCCAGTAAGGCATTAGAGCTGTCGTATAGTTACTCTGTATTACTCGTTGCTTATTTGGAACAACCAAGTTACATTCCTTGCGCCTTGGTAAGCGCTTTTATAGTCAAATTAATGGTATCAAGCGGTATTAACAGACCCTAGATTCTATGCTTCCAGGATTTAAATCCAAAAAACAAGAATAAACCGATACAGGCCCAATAGACGAAGATCAGCAGGTTGTGTCCCTTTACATATTTCAAGAGATTAATCAGGGCAGGTGACAGGTGGATCGTCAACACACCAACAGCTGAACCCAGTGCCAGCCCGGCCAGAGTATCACTTGGGTAATGAACTCCCAGATATGGCCGTAAAAATATCATGGCAACAATGAGCCAACCAAGCAGTAGCACCGCCGGCCAGCCAAATTGGCTGCAAATTACAATTACACTGACCGATGTCCAAACTACATGACCGGAAGGAAAACTTTCTATTGCTTTAGAGGCACTCCCTGGATCTCTATTGTTAATTTGAATTCCCAGTAATTTTTGCAGATTTTCATCAGCATATGGGCGCAATCTTTTAAAATGTCGTTTTAGAGGAGTGTACAGGAGGTTGCTGATGATCAAGGCAAACATTAACAATATGGAGATGTTTTCTAAGGCCAGGCTGTTATAAAACTCTCCCGCAGCAGCAAAAAAGAATACACTGAGCATCCAGAAGGGGGCATCCCCTGTCAGCACCAAAATATCCAAAAGGTTGGACTTCCTGTAACTGCGCCGGTAGGCCCATTTGAGTAAATTCTGATCCAGGCGAACCAAAGCACTTCCTGCACTTCTAAAAATTTTCTTCATGGTGTCCCCAGGTAAGCATACAGCGCAGAACTTAGAGTTGATCCTCCAGCGACAGCAGGTTGGAGTTTGGCGCTCTAAGCAAGCTTGTAAAGACACCTCTTATAAAATTGAGGGGAGAACAGTACATTGATAGTACTCGTTAATATTTAGACTGGTCAGACATATAACTTACTGGAATTACTACAAGAATGCCCCGGGGTTCTTTGTGTGCAATTTTGAGTAGTAATATGTCACCCGATTTCAAGGGATTTGCAATATCATCCGCCCTATATTCGCATAAGAATAGCGCCCATTGATTTAGAGGGTACCCCATGTCTGTACGTGAATCTTTTCGCTACCAGGATCTCGATGCACTGCGTGTTGGCCGCTTTAATATGGGAGTCAATACCACATTTGTTGTCTACAGGCTTAAAGGCACGGTTATCGACACTGGTCCCAGTAACCAGTGGCGTTATGTCAAGCCCTTTATCCAAAGTGGCCCTATCAATCAACTTCTGCTCACCCATCACCATGAAGACCATAGTGGCAATGCTGGGGTTATCCATCGCCTGACTGGCGTTCAGGCTCTGGCACCGGAGCAGACCATCGGGATCCTGAAGAAAGGATTCCGAATTCCTCCTATGCAAAAACTCTTTTGGGGCACTGCGGGAAAGGCTGAGGCGGCACCATTGCCGCAAGAGATTTCTATTGGCAAGGAAAAAGTTGTCCCCCTGTTTAGCCCAGGTCATGCCAAGGATATGACTTGTTATCTAATACAGGAGCGTGGCTGGCTCTTCAGTGCAGATCTATACATTGCTAATTATCTAAAATTCCTTCGGATCGATGAGCATATACCTACTCTATTGAAAAGTATCAAGGGTGTACTTGACCAGCAATTTGACGTAATTCTTTGTCCACATCGTGGAGTAGTAGAGAAGGGCTGGCATCAGCTCAATGAGAAGTATGAATTTCTGCTCAATCTTACTGGTGAATCACAAGAGCTACAAAAAAAGGGGCTTTCACTGGAGGAAATTACTCTGCGCTTATTGGGCAAGGAAGGTTTGGTCAGTAAGCTCACCGGTTATAATTTCTGCAAGAGGAACTTGATTGCTTCCTGTTTGGCTGTTGATCTCTATGAAATGCCTCGCTTCCAGTAATTGAGAGATGATTTGGGGTTGGGGTGGAGCTGCTTTCTAAGGGCTGCACCTTGAGTTTAATTGTTCAAATTTGGTTTTCTGCTAAATATCATTTTCAGGTTTAAAATACCTTAAATGGAGTTGGTAGAATTTGAAGGGTTGGTTTTAGGAGCTCATTATTGAAGGGGATCTTTCCCGTTGCGAGTGGGTGATTTATACGCTTATTGAGAGCCACGGATTACCTAGTTTTATTCACTGTTATTTTTCCGCCTCAATTATAAAGCGTTTGATTCTAACTCCTGCTCGCTTCTGCATCCTGAAGTCTATCTTTTTATAATATTTATCCATTACTTGTTGTGCAAATTGCTCGCGTAGAGGGTTTTCCAAGTGACGAAACTGTGGCACCCAAGAGAGGAAAAAGGAGGATAGCTTGTTAGGTGTCTCGAAATTTTCCACATGATAAATTTCATCGATCCTTGAAATGTAGAAGCCTGGATTTTCAATGTAATTTTTCATGTCATTCAGAGAGTAATGGTTGTAGGGGTCTACAAAGTTTACGAAATGATTGTGCCATTGAGCAGAGTTCTGAAATTCGGAAACGGTACCCCAGAAATTTTCATGGTCAACCTGAAAGCCGGCTACGACCTTACCGCCCTCTTTTAAATGCTTGTAGAAGCCATCCCATACCTTTTGCTGGTCCGCTACCCAGTGCAGGCAACTGAAAGAAAAAATAAAATCAAACTGTTCTTCAAGCTGAATTTCATCGGCGCTCATTTGTTCGAAGGAAAGGTTAGGGAGGCCAGT
This sequence comes from Microbulbifer sp. GL-2, assembly GCF_007183175.1. NCBI lineage: Bacteria > Pseudomonadati > Pseudomonadota > Gammaproteobacteria > Cellvibrionales > Microbulbiferaceae > Microbulbifer > Microbulbifer sp. GL-2. The sequence goes on along the minus strand of NZ_AP019807.1, from coordinate 382,416 downwards.
GTGGACTTTGCGGGCGAATTGAATCATGTCTTTGGTAAGGTCTACACCGATAATCCTGCCATTGTTGAGACGTTCGGCCAGGTAACGGGTGATTTTGCCATCGCCACAACCCACATCGAGAATCATTGATGCATCTTGATAATTACAGCGCTGAATGGCCTCCATAGCTTGGCGCCACTGCATGATGGAGGCCTTTACATATTCTTGAGCAAGCCATTTATCGTGTCTGACCGGCTTATCCATTACTTTGGCACCCTATTGCTTACTCAGCGAGAGGTTACAGTCTAGTCCAGGTACACTTACCAGATTAGGTATATGCAATTTTCTATTCTGGTAACAATGCATATCTGGATTAATCACGCGATGAAGAATAAGTTCACAGGGAGGCTTTAGAGTGAAACTTAAAGGTTCTTGCCATTGCCAGTCGATACAATTTAGCTTGAATTCTAGCCAACCCTATCCATTTAATCGCTGCTATTGCTCTATATGTCGAAAGACTGCTGGAGGAGGGGGCTATGCCATCAATTTGGGGGGAGATTTTAATTCAATGCAGGTAGAGGGGGAGGAATTTCTATCGATTTATCAAGCCATGGTAGGGGGCGCCAAGCGAGGAGAAATTACTGAAAGTCCTGCGCAACGCCATTTTTGTTCCCGGTGTGGCAGTGCACTTTGGCTTTGGGACCCGCGCTGGCCTGAGCTTGTACACCCTTTTGCCTCGGCTATAGATACCGAGCTGCCTGTTCCCCCTCAGCGCACTCACATGATGCTGAAGTATACGAAACTATGGATTGAGCCAGATATCCGTGAGGGTGATGAGGTCTATGATGTTTATCCTGAAGAATCCCTGCTGCAATGGCATGAACGCCATAATCTGGATGTGTAGGTATTGATGCAGTAATAGGGGAAGTAAAAACAGTTTGATGAAAGGCGCGGGGCGAGCCATTGGCCGCCCAGCCGCATCATATTGTTCTGGTTATACTATTCGGGTGCTAGGTAGAGCACCAGGTTATCAAGGAAGCTCAGCAGGTTGGCTTTTTCCGCATCGCTCAGGTCATTAAACAGCGCTTTGCTGGATTCCGCTTCGCCGCCGTGATAGAGAATGGCTTCGGTCATGGTTGTGGCTCGTCCATCGTGCAAGTAAGGTGCGGTGGAGCCAACTCCCCAGAGATTTTCCGTCAGGAACACCGAAGCCCCCACATTGCCTTCGTCGAACTCCTCCGCCATGGCTCTGCCCATATCGTGGCGTTTGAGGTCACCATACATGCGAATAATAGCGCCGCCGTTTTCAGACTCCTCAAACTGGCCCAGAGTCTGGCCTGATGCTAGCTCCTGGGGATTGTCGAGGATATCGGTTAACAGGTTGAACTGCAGGGATTTTGCGGGTAGCCCAGCAATATCTCCGGCTGGGTAAGTCTCATCACGGAAGCTTGCATGCTTAGACGGCTCATAAAATACCGGGGAGGCCACTTCCATTTCCGGGCTGTGGCAGGAGGCACAATCGATAGAGTTGAAGATCTCTTCGCCATTTTGAATGCTGGAGATATCGGATTCACTGAGAGGGAGGCCATAGGTGTCCTGTTCCTCCTCACTGAGTGTGTTGATCACACTATTCAGCTCTATCTTAGTAACAGGGCGGGGTTGGGCTGCATTGTAGATTGCCAGTGCGGTGATATCTCCCACACTGAGTTCATTATTCACAGAATCAAAGTCACTGTCTGCATCGCCAACCAGCTCAGTGGCCTGCATTCCCAATTCTTGGTGAGCGGCTCCACGAACAAAGGCGCGAACAAAGCCTGTCAATCCTTTCCACTCAAATGGACGAACAACCAGGTCTGTATCTATGCCGACCAGATTATCGTAATTAACTTCCTCACAGGACACCTGAACCTGGCCAAAACTGACTCCCTTGGCCACCATCTCTACAGTGCTGTCCTGCTCTGAGTCACAACTTTCAATGACAGCCTCATCTCGTAATGTGTGTAGCTCGGTTGTCATTTCCTCGGCTACCAGCTGTACCGCACCCATTCCAAACAAGTGCGGTGACTGGCGTTCGATAAAGCCCTTTTGCTTACGTTCCGGGTCCATGCGAATTACATTGTCATTTACACCGCCGCCACCGTCGGCGACGGGAACATTGTGGCAGCTGATACAGGAGTCGCCATTGGGGCCGGTGGCCCTGTGTGGCAGGATGTTTGCCCAAGCCATCGGGCCTCTTAAATCTGGTCGTGGAAAGCTGGTAAAGCGCTTGCCATTGCCCACGTTGACTCCCACTCCATCCAGTGCGTTGTAATTTATTTCGAATAGCTCGTCCCCTTCTTCAAAAGCTTGTATATAGGCTTCCAGAGGGTCCATAGCTTCAAGCTCGGCCTGGTTAATATGCCCCCCAAGATGTACCTCTACAGCACCGGCCTCAAGAATTCGAACCGTATTAAAAATTTCACTGAAGTCGTAGGGTTGTTGCCTGGGTTTTCTAAGGGGTTTTCTTGCATTTTTAGGTACTCGATTTTTATCGTGCTTGGAACCGAAGTCTGCAAGAACCGGAGTTGATACAAACATGAGGGCGGATATTGCTATGAAAATAGGCAATAGGTTCTTTTTAGAAATCATTGATTATATCTCCCGGTACTTGTTGGACGCGAATGGAGCAATACTGCCTATGCCAATATGCGATCAAGGAGACTTCGTAATAAGCACCACTTTGGCGGCCCAGTCAGCAAAAGAAGTTTATGCTAACTAAAATTATTAAATGGAATACATAAGTCTCATAAGGCATATTTTAATAGAATTAAAACGCATCCATGCTGGTCATGTGTATACCAAATTTCGTAACCAGAGGCTCAAAAAGTCGGGAAGTAAACAGAGGAGGCTTGTAAGCCCGCTTAGCAGGTTTAACCTTGTTCCTGTCGCCCAGAAATAAATCCCGAGTATTTATTTTTGCCCATAACCCACTGTGTTTTTGCACAGGTATGTTGTTGTTTGGTGTTTCTTAGTTGCCGTTTACTGGCCAGGAGTTCCCGGTTGCTCATGAAATATTTCCTGGGAAATGAAATTGTGATTTGGTGACATTAGGAAATCTGCCACATTTCTGTGTTCTCCCTGAGCGCCAAAATATAACTGTGTAAGCAGTTCGGATAGGGGTTTAAGCTGGCGATTTTATTATTAAATTCATGTTTTTAATTTTTGTAATGGATAATTTTTAAAGTATGGGTAACTTTCAGTTGTATATCATTATTCGATTTATATTGTTTTCGTGTTCTTTTCTTGAGTTCATTTAAGCGTCTTGTTTTGGGTTGATTGGCACTCTTTCCATTTGTTATCTGCCTTTATCATGGAGGGAGCTCTGGAGATTCTTGGGCGTTAGGTCGATGTGAATGAATTTGGCGCTAAATTCCTCTTATTGGCGCCTGTTAAGTCTAGCCTGCCATATATTTCAATATACAAAGAGTGAGATAGTTAATATTGCCATGGCTGCTATAGTTGCGTGAGCGTAATAGGCGCTGATTGCTCATTATGGGTTTATTGTGTGCTCCTTAGCGATCAGTGAGGTGAATAAAATAATAGGTGGATTGTTTAATTTTCACAATTCAGTATTGATTATTATTTTAAAGGCTGGTTTAGCTTCTTGTGGGTGTGTTTCTGATGGTTGAGGAGGGTGAGATTTATGTTTGGTCATTTTTTTGTTGCATTAAGGTGAGTCGCAGTCAAGTAATCATATATATGTGAAGAGTAGAAGCCTTTATTTTCATTGTTTAAAGGTCGCTTCTCATGTTTCTTTCTTGCAGTTTTTTGAATGCAGGCTTTTTTCAGATTGATAGTCATGAAATAAATGTCTAGCAATGCTGATTAAGTGTAATGGTTTTTCTACGCTGGGTGTGTGCTCAGCAATAGTTAACTGTATGAAGCTCAAAGAGCGTATCAAGAAGAAAGTTCATTCTGTAATCAGAAAAATGTCCGATAAATCATAGTGATAGCTGTTGACCTGGAGATGTGTTGCAAGGGAAGTGTTGGAGCTTAAATGGATATATTGTCGTTTGCTGTTGTTAGGGGTTGTCAGGTATGAAGATATTAATTGCCACGGATACCTATCCGCAGCAGCTCAATGGTGTTTCCCGCGTCCTTGATAAGACCTACAGGGAGCTTAAGAAACGTGGGCATGAAGTTAGAATTTTATCTGCGGATGATTGTACTGCATTTCCATGGCCAGGATACCAGGAAGTGAAAATAGCGGTTTTTCCTGGGCGGCGAGTTGCCAGAATTGTGGATGATTTTTCTCCAGACGCAATTCATATAATGACAGAGGGGCCAGTAGGTTGGGCGGTGCGTGGTTACTGCAAACAGAGGGGGTTAAGGTTCACAACCTCTTGGCTTTCCAGACTTTCAGAGTATGTTTCTATTCGATATAAAATACCTGTGAGCTGGCTGCATAACCTGTTGCTTCGATTTCACCAGTCGGCTGCACAGACAATGGTAACCACAGATGGTATGGCTAGTGAAGCAAAAATTATGGGGATTACTCGTGTTTGCTACTGGCGTAGAGGCGTTGAGTTGGAAAAATTCAGGCCTGTTCAGACAACTATTTTTGAGGACCTTCCCAGGCCAATTATGCTGAATGTAGGGCGCGTAGCCATAGAGAAATCACTCGATAGATTTTTATCCATTGACTTGCCGGGGACCAAGGTGATTGTTGGTGACGGTCCCCAATTAAATGCATTAAAAAGAAAGTTTCCCGCAGCTGTTTATCTTGGCGTGCGTGAAGGTGAGAAACTGACGGAATGTTATAGCGGTGCGGATGTTTTTGTGTTCCCTTCTTTAACAGATACCTTTGGTCTGGTGAATCTGGAAGCGCTGGCTTGTGGTTTACCTGTTGCCGCTTATCCGGTCACTGGGCCAAAAGATATTATTGGCAATGCCCCTGTTGGCGTCTTGCATGAAGATCTTAAAGTGGCCATCAAGCGAGCACTGTTACTCAATGGGGAAGACTGTATTGCTCATGCCAGAACGTTTACTTGGGACGTGGCTACAGAGGACTTTATTTCCAGTCTGGTGCCGGCCAGGATGGAGCAACCGGCTGCTGTTGAGTTTTAGTCTATCAGTGATTTCTGTAAGAGAATAAGTTTAAACGTTTAAATGCAGGCTTTTAATAGCTCTGCCCAGCAGTCCCTGCGCACGAATCCATAGTGGCCTACTCCGGGCCAGGTATGTATGCTGCTGTTTGGTAATTTATCGTGCAATTTTTTTGGCATTTTAATGTCAATGATCTCATCAGCGTCACCGTAAAAAATCTTTACGGGGGTTTTAATATTTTCCAGCTCAAAGCCCCAGTCCCAAAGTGCCATAATCATTTCATAGAGGCCTTCCCCCCCTGGGCCATGCCAGCGGTGAAAGATGCCTCAAACATGGCTTTTTGCTTTGGGTCTTGAAGCAGGATGTCTGCATCCGAGGGGTCGTCCCGAGCACACATCAGCATAAAGCGATTGATATTCCTGGTTGCACTGCGTGCTGAAAAGCTGCACATCCATTTTATAAGGAATGGAAATTTGTGGAGTCTGGCTATTAATTTCAGATCCTTGTTCTTTAATAGCCTTGGCATTCCCGTTTCACCAAGCGGTACTACTGGAGAGGCCAGGGAGATTTTGGTAACTCTTTCTGGAAGTCGGTAGGCAATAGAGAGGGCATGAGGGCCGCCCCCGAATGCCCGACTACAGAAAACTGATCTATCTGGAGAAAGTTGGCCAGTGCTTCCATATCATTTCCCCAGTCCACCATCTTGCGACCTCTAAAAGGAGAGGAACCACCAACCCCTGGCTGGTCAGCGGCGATCACTCGAACTCCCAGGGAGGCTGTCAGGGTGTTATCGGGGTTGCGAATTAATCTGGAGTCGGAGAAGCCATGATTAAAAATTACCGGAATACCGTTGGGATCGCCGTAAACATCGTAGGCAAGCTTGCGACCATCTTTCATTTGCAGTATCTGCATGCCAGATTCCCACTCGGTCTTGTCCATCTTGTGATTTAATCCCTGAGATACAGAGTATAGTGTTGTAATAATTCCTGGAATATTGCCACTGAGAGGCGAGCTCTTTGATCGATATGAGGAAGTTTCCGATATATGTTCTGGGTTTGTTGCTCTTAATGGGTGTAGCTCAGACCGTGGCTCAGGAAAGCACTTCTGGGGAGCATGTCACCGTCCGTTGGTTAGCGCCAGCAAGTTTTACGGCGCAAGCCAGCGAAAAACTTGGCTTCTATTTCGAAGTGGATCCCGGCTGGCATGTGTATTGGCGTAATCCGGGAGACTCGGGTGCAGCACCACGTTTCAGAATAAAGCCAGATGGGGCCAGGGTAGGGCCCATCGAATGGCCATTTCCTGTTCGTCTGAAGATTGAGCATTTAACCAACCTCGGGTATGCGGGCAATGTTGCCTATCTCTTCGATATAACTCCAAAGCAGGGAACAAAGGTGGTTTCCCTCACTGTGGAGCTGGAATGGTTGGTGTGTAAGATTGAGTGCATCCCTGGTTTTGGCACTATGACATTGTCTCGCCCAATAGCTGATACGGCGCCTTGGCTACCGGCAGACCTGGCTCTGAGGGATTACTTCGCTGAAAAAATTCCTCTGCCGGGCGTCCAAAGTCCCTGGCTACCGGTCTCTCTCTCGGCACAGGGAGAGGAGCGGATACACCTTTTGCTGCAAATGGCGGGGACAGCTAAACCACCCGAGGTCTTCCCCCTCAATGGCGATCTGTTTACGGGTGCCAAGCCGAAACTACAGCGGGAAGGCGGGACCCTGGATTATATCTTTGAGCGCCTGCCCGGTGCCGCGCTAAGTGAAACAGCCGGTTTTGTCTTAAGTGATGGTAGCCGTGCCTGGCAGTTGGATAGGGTTGCTTTTGGCGCGGCTATGCCTGAGGCACCGCAGCGCCCCTTGTGGTTGTTAATCCTGGCCGCCCTGGCGGGTGGGATTATTTTGAACCTGATGCCCTGTGTGTTTCCCGTACTGTCTATCAAGTTGTTGGGCTTGGTCAGGGAGGGACATAGTGACAGTGGAAGGCTGCGTGAAGGACTCCTGTATGCTGCTGGAGTCCTTACAACTTTTGCGGTGCTGGGAGTCCTGCTTTTGGTGCTTCGAGCCTGGGGGGCGGCTATTGGCTGGGGATTTCAGCTACAGTCTGCCCCTGTGGTAATGGGTTTAATTTTATTGTTTTGGTTAATGGCCCTGTCTTTCAGTGGTGTGTTCGAGTTTGGACATCGACTGGTGAACCTTGCAGGAGTCAGCCGTGGAGGCACCTTCGCCACAGGTGTGTTGGCGGTGTTTGTAGCTGCGCCATGTACAGGGCCCTTTATGGGAGTTGCATTGGGCACTGCGGCGATACTACCAGCCGTTGAGGCAATATTAATTTTTCTGGGTCTCGGAGTAGGGCTTGCGGCTCCATTTGTTTTGCTCTGTGCCAGCCCCGTACTTTTGAATCGGTTGCCGAAGCCGGGTCCCTGGATGGAAAAGCTGCGTCAGTTCCTGGCTTTTCCCCTCTACGCCACTGTAATCTGGCTGCTATGGGTACTGGGGCGGATGCTCGGCGAGGGTGGTTGGCTAATCGGTGCTTTATTGTTATTGGCGATCACTTTTGTCCTATGGCTCGGATACAATTTTTCCCGCTTTGGTCGTATCTGTGCATGGGTGCTGCTATTGATCTTTTTGGTGACTGGCTACTTGGCTTTGAATCGGGGGAATGGAGAAGCGTCAGGGGATATTGTCAGCTGGCAGGAGTATGACCGGTTGCTGTTAGAGCAGGCTCTGGAAGTGGGGCGTCCAGTATTCATTGACTACACTGCGGCATGGTGTATTACCTGCCAAGTAAATAAAAAACTGGTATTGGATACATCTGAAGTGCAGCAGTTATTTCAAATGAATAAGGTTTTACTACTGCGTGCGGATTGGACCAGACAGGACCCGGAAATTACTGAAAGCCTGGCTGCTTTGGGGCGTAATTCAGTGCCAGTATATGCCTGGTATCCAGCAGGCTCGAAAGAGCCACAACTTCTACCTCAGATACTGCAGGAATCTATGATCACCGATTTATTTAATGGCAATAAAAACTGAATAGAAAGGAGAACTGGCTATGAATGTAAATTTTCGTACTCGCGGTCTTGCGGTGATGGGGTGCCTATTTATTTTGTCTCTGCTTTCTTCCATTGTTTCGGCGGCAGCAGTTCCCGGCGAAAAGGCTCCGGATTTCTCCGTCATAGATGCGCAGGGGGATAAAAGTTCACTGACGGATTTTACGGGACAGTGGTTGGTGATTGAATGGTTCAATAAGGACTGTCCCTACGTAAAAAAACACTATGGGAGTGGCAATATGCAGTCCCTGCAGAAGAAATATACTGACCAAGGCGTCAAATGGTTGACGGTTATCTCCTCTGCGGAAGGCAAGCAGGGATATCTCGCGCCGGACAGAGCGCTCAAAGTAGCCAAATCCCACAATTTAAACGCCAGTAGGCCTTTCCTGCTCGACACTGGTGGCGATATGGGCCGTGCGTATGGCGCAAAGACAACACCACATATGTTTGTTATTAATCCACAGGGGACAGTAGTCTACGCAGGAGCAATTGATGATAACGACTCAGCCAGCCCGGCAGTGATTGCCAGCTCCCACAACTATGTCTCTGCTGCCTTAGATGCATCCCTGAAAGGTGAAGCTATCTCGCGTGCATCATCCAGGGCCTATGGTTGCAGTGTGAAGTATTAAAGAAGGAGTGACCGAGGTGCGAAATCATTGGTTTCGGCTGGCGGGAAAGTTTTCAATTTTTATCTTGCTGGCGATTCTGGTGACAACAGCTGTCGCTTATTATCAGCAGCGGGATATACCCAAAGAGCAAGCGCCGCCCCTAAAAGGTCGGACACTCCACGGTAACCTTCTGGATTTACAGCAGATGACAGCCCAGGGGCCGGTACTTATCTATTTCTGGGCATCCTGGTGTCCCTACTGTCGCATCGTTTCCCCGAAAATTTCCGAATTGGCCCGTGAGCACCAGGTTATTGGTGTTGCCATGCAGTCGGGGTCGGAGGAGGTTGTGGAAGAGTATATGCAGCGCTACAACCTGAAGTTTCCCACCATTAATGATCCTGGGGGCGCAACCAGTGCGCTTTGGGGGGTGAGGGTTACACCGACTATGGTTATTGTTGGGAGTGATGGAAAGATCGCCTGGGTTACCAGTGGAACCACATCCAAACTCGGACTGAAGCTTCGTCTGGAGTTGACTGAGTAGCGGGCTTCCCGCATGCGAGGAGGCGGAACCCTAGAGTGTGGTTTGATGTTGGAAGGTTCCTGGGAGGTACCCTGAGATGTTATCAATTCTTTTAAGGATCCCAAACGGGCAACCAATTAAATGGCGCAATTTGCCTTTTCTTGGGTGAGGCCTCTATAGCTGCTTTTCGTTGTCGGAGGGTCGTGTGTCGGTTATTGATTCTTTTGACTACAAAGACCTGGATGCCCAAAGGGTTGGCAGGTTTGACTTTGGAATTAATACCACTTTTATTGTCTATCGCCTGAAAGACACTATTGTTGATGCTGGCCCAAGCAATCAGTGGAAATATGTCAAATGGTTTGTAAAGAACAAACCATTCAAACAGTTGTTGATAACACATCACCATGAAGACCACAGTGGTAATGCTGGCGCTATCTACAAGCTTACTGGTATACAGCCACGAGCGCCAAAAGCCACTATTGAAATACTGAAGCGTGGCTTTCGTATCCCACCGATGCAAAGGCTAATATGGGGTGCTGCGGGACTGGCTGAGGCTGCCGAGTTACCTCAGGATCTGCGTATCGCTGGTGAACAAGTCATTCCTATTCCGGCGCCAGGACATGCCAAGGACATGACCTGCTACCTGATGCAGGATCGTGGTTGGATATTTACCGCCGATCTCTATGTTGCCAGCCACCTTAAACTGCTGCGAAAAGATGAAAGTATTCCAGTATTGATGCAGAGTATTCGCAAGGTACTGGAGTATGACTTTGATTTGATATTGTGCCCGCACCGAGGGTTGGTTGAAAATGGAAAGAAGCGGTTGCAAGATAAATATGACTACTTGTTGCAATTATCGAGTGCAGCTCAAGAGTTGAGTCGACAGGGGCTTCCTCTTAAAGAAATTACTCGGAAGCTTCTCGGTAGGGAAGGCTTAATGGGGATTCTATCGGGGTATAATTTCAGTAAACGAAACCTTATAGCTTCCTGCATGTCATTCGATGTATCCAAGCACTCCTAATAGACCAACTCCTGTTTCAGGTGGCGGCATTGTTGGTGGTTAATTATGTAGGCCCTAAATAAAGTAAATATCTCCAGTTACATTTAAGGTTTTTTTGTGAAGAAAATAGGATTGTTAGGTGGTATGAGCTGGGAGAGTACCCAGACATATTATCAGTTGATTAACGAGGGCGTTAATCGAAAACTAGGTGGGTTACACTCTGCTGAAATTATTTTATACAGTGTTGATTTTGCGAAGATTGAAAAACTGCAAGGTGCCGGAGAGTGGGAAGAGTCAGGCCAGTTACTGGCTAGTGCGGCGCAGGGGGTTCAAACAGCTGGAGCAGATTGCATACTGATTTGTACCAATACGATGCATAAGGTGGCCTCCCAGGTCGAACTATCGATCGACATCCCACTGCTGCATATTGCCGATGCTACCGCCGAAGTTTTAGTGCAGAGGGGAGTAAGGAAAGCGGGTCTGTTAGGCACCGCTTTTACTATGGAACAGGATTTTTATCGGCAGAGGATTCAAAATAACTATGGAGTGACTGTTATTGTTCCTGAAGCGGAAGACCGAAAAAAAATTCATTCGATAATTTTTGATGAGTTGTGCAAAGGGGAATTGCTGAAAAGCTCTAAGGAAGAATATTTACGGATTATTCAATCGCTTTCGGATATGGGGGCAGAGGCCGTTATTCTGGGCTGTACGGAAATTGGTCTGCTGGTCTCCCAGGACGATACACAGATCCCCCTTCTCGACACTACTCGAATTCACGCGGATAAGGCGGTTGAGTTTGCGCTATCGACATCCTAGCGGCAATCTCACGTCTGTACCCATCTATCCGGGGGCTGGGTGGGTATAAAAGGCTTACTGAAAATTTATTGCTAATTCTTCATGTTTAGGATGACCCTTCAAATTTCAAGAAAATGCGGGCCGAGCATTTCTGAAATTTGGTCTATACAAGGATGGCAGTCTTTCTTGAATGAATAGCTGGACTTATTGAAGTGTGAAATCGAATAAAAACCTATTAAAAGCTATAGCTGTCATAAAAGTCGCAATCGAACAATAAGACACGATTCAAATTGTAAATATCTGTTATTTAGGTGTTTTAATTTTCCATTTTTACTGGCACTTTCTACTTGTGTCACGTTTCTTGCAGTGATTATTGATGATGATAATCTTCGGCCGGTAGGTGAACTGCTTCAGTATGTTATCCGTGGTTTATGGTTTCAGCTTAAAGTGTAATTTTTTTGGTTAGTGTTTTACCGCTATCAATATTAAATGGTTTCAGTTTAATTTGTTGATGTGGCCTGGAAGATAAAACAGATAATTAACAGGGTAATTTCATGAAAGAAAACAAGAGACGCTGGCTGGCGTCCTTTGGTGCGCCATCGCTTTTGGCGATGGCGATTGCCGCGGTATCCAGCCCCGTTACCGCTGAGGATGCACTTCTTGAAGAAGTGATCACAATTGGTACCCGAGTTGAAGGCCGCTCGGCTACAGACTCATCTGCTCCGATAGATATTGTAACTGGCGATGAGTTTGTGAATCAGGGAGATGGCGATCTCAATAACCTGTTGCGCAATGTTGTGCCTTCCTACAATGTGAATGCCAAGCCGATCTCCGATGCTGCATCCATTGTACGGCCGGCAAACCTGCGTGGACTGCCGCCTGATAGCACCCTGGTGCTGGTCAATGGCAAGCGCCGTCACCGCGCCTCTGTAATTTCTTTTCTCGGCAGTGGTGTTTCCGATGGTGCTCAAGGGCCAGATATTTCTGCAATTCCAGCGATTGCCCTGAAGCAGGTGGAAGTATTGAGGGATGGTGCAGCCGCGCAGTACGGATCGGATGCCATAGCCGGTGTGATTAACTTTCAGTTGAAGGATGCTGCCGAGGGTGGCTCGGTGGAGGTAAAGCATGCGACTACCGCTGAGGGGGATGGTGATCAGAGCATGGTTTCCGCTAACTTCGGTTTGCCGTTGACGGACTCCGGATTTGTGAATTTCAGTATGGAGTATCGTGAGCAGGACTCCACCAGCCGTAGTGTTCAGCGTGATGATGCAGCGCAGCTGATTGATGATGGCAACACCTTTGTTGCTAACCCCGCGCAAATCTGGGGCCAGCCAGAAGTTAATGATGATACTAAGTTTTTTGTTAATAGTGCTATCGAGTTAAGTGAAACCGCCGAGTTGTATGCCTTTGGCAACTATGCGAGTCGTTCAACTGATGGGGGTTTTTATTACCGTAATCCGGAAACTCGGGAGGGTGTTTTTGCTAAAGAAATACAGCTGAATGAGGATAGGGATGGAGATGGTGAGCTTGATAAGGTGCTAGTCCCTTTAATCGGCGATCTCGATCCGAGCAATGGAATTGACAGCTGTGAAGGTTACTCAGTTTCAGAAGCTCACGATAGCGATGAGTGTTTCTCCTTTACAGAAATGTTCCCCGGAGGATTTACCCCGCGCTTTGGCGGTGATCTGGAAGATTACTCCATGGTTTTTGGCCTGCGCGGCGAGCTTGCCAATGGTATTGGTTATGATGTCAGTGCCAGCAGGGGGCATAATAAGGTAGATTTCAATATCTACAATACTGTGAATGCCACTATGGGGCCGGATACACCTACCAAATTCAGCCCCGGTGGTTATGCGCAAACGGAAACAAACTTCAATATCGACCTGACCAAGGCGACTGAATTCGCTGGCAAGACATTGTATATGGCCGGTGGCTTCGAATGGCGTGAGGAGGAATTTGAAGTCAATATGGGCGATGAGGCTTCCTGGACAGTCGGACCTTTGACTGAGCAGGGTTTCCTTATTGGTTCCAATGGTTTTTCCGGTTTTGGACCAAAAGTTGTCGGCACATTTGATCGCGATAATATCGCGCTCTATACCGATTTCGAACTGGAGGCCACAGAAAGTCTACGTTTGGGCGCTGCTCTACGCTGGGAAGACTTTTCCGATTTTGGTGATACCTCAAACTTTAAGCTGTCTGGCCACTATGAAGTTAATGAGATGTTGGCTCTGCGCTCCACAATCAGTACTGGTTTCCGTGCACCTACACCTGGCCAGTCAAATATCAGTAATGTCACGACGGCATTCACCGATGGACAATTGGCGAACCGCGGGACTATTCCTCCAACCAATCCCATTGCTGAGCTGAAGGGGGGTAAACAACTGCAACCGGAAGAATCTGAGAGCTTCACTTTGGGGGCTATTGTTTCGGCTGGCGATTGGGAAATTACCCTGGATTATTTCCTGATCGCCGTAACTGACCGTATTACCCAGTCCGCTAATCAGGAGCTAAGTGACACCGAGCGTGCTCAATTGGTGGCAGATGGGATTAGTGGTGCGGACTCGCTCCAGTACTTCCGTTTTTATACGAATGACTTTGATACTAAGACCAAAGGCATTGATCTTGTGGCTACTTATCCATTAGGTGATGCTACGGACTTGAGTTTCGCCGCAAACTGGACAGATACGGAGGTGACGGACTTTAGTCCAGAAACCATGGATGATATGCGTCTCAGACAGCTGGAGGATGGACTGCCAAATGTTCGTGGTAATGCCACGATTAACCATGTTGGTGATGGTTGGCGTGGACTGGTTCGCCTCAACTACTACGGTAGCTATTGGGAAGCTCATCTGGACGATTACAGCTTACCCGTTGATGCCGGAGATGAGTGGACGGTCGATATTGAAGGGGCATATGACTTTACTGAGTCCTTGTCTCTGATAGCGGGTGCTGAGAATCTGTTCAACAACTATCCGGATAAGAATCCACACTCAGGCGTTGCTGGTGCGCAGTATCCAGAAACGGCACCCATGGGGTTCAATGGTGCGCTTTACTATGTACGTGCACAGTATGACTTCTAGGGACTTGGGTTTGGTTTCATAACCTATGTAAGTATCAGGCTCAGTCAGTTTACTGAATGAGCCTGATACTTGGACCGCCTGCGAAGGTAAAGAAGCTCACCGAGGACTGTGGGCTTCCTTATGGAATATTACATATCCCAGAGGGAATTGGTGGCCATTGAAAGAGTGATACGCTCTTTGTCCTGAATCTGCTTCAAGTCTTCGAAAATTTCCTTAACTTCCATTGACTCAATGGCTCCGTAAACCGCTTCATATAGACTGGAGAAATAGCGGTCTACCTCACGGCCCATATTATTAATTTCTTTAATGCTTGGCGGATTGCTCAACGGCAAGTGACGAATAAAGTCTTTTGCACTTTCTTCATGTGTGTATTGCAGCCATGTCTGCATTACTTTCTGCTGTGCAACTTCTCCATAATTAGCAAGATTTCTGGCCATGCGCTGCTCATGCTCAAGCATGTGCTTCAATAAAAGTTGCGTTCGGTAGTCGTCAGATTTATCCAGCAGCTCATCATAGAGTTCTGCCATGTCCAAGTGAAATTTTTCAGCATCTTTGATAATTTCGAATGCCTGTTTGAATGTTTTCATAGGTTTGCCCTTCGGTACCTGTTGGCTTTTTAATGGGCAGGAAAAACAGGTTTTGCGCTTTTACAGCCATACCCTACTGTATCGTTATAGTGCATTTATCCAGTTGATCAAGATCTGGGGAAATATGCCAAATACAAGCAATGCTGCAGTCAGGATAATCAACAACAAATTTCCCGAGGTGGCAATTTGTACACTGCTATTGGACTTGTCAGAAAGTACATTATCCCGCTGAACCATGGTCAGTAGTAGGCGTAGATAGTAGAAAAGCCCCAATGCACTACCAATTACAACACCTGCCAGAAGTACCCACATCTGACCTTCTACACCGGCAGTAAAAATATAGAATTTTCCGATAAAACCTATGGTCAGTGGAATTCCGGCTAGTGATAAGAGCATCGCTGCCAGACAGCTGGCGAGCCAGGGGGAACGCCATAGTAATCCCCGGTAAAAATCGCGTTGGTAGGGATCTTCTGAGTTTTCACCTGGATTTTCTGGAAACTCTCCTTTGAGGATTTTTTCCTCTACTGAATCTGCCACCAAGCCCACCACAGCAAAAGCCCCCAGAGTGGTGATAATGTAGGCTACCAGGTAATAGATTACTGCCTCGGTTCCAAAGGTACTCTTGCCAATAATAAAGGCAACTATCAGGTAACCGATATGACTGATGGAGGAATATGCCAGAAGCCTTTTAATATTAGTTTGCATTAAGGCTAATAAATTCCCGACCAGCATACTGGCCACAGCCGCTATGGATAGCATATCAATCAGTATCTGACTTCCATAGAGGTCCAGGGTATTAAAAAACCGGAGAAGGAAGCCAATAACTGCACCTTTACCTACAGTAGCAATAAGGGCAGTTGTGGGGGTTGGGGCGCCCTGGTAAACATCTGGTGTCCAAATATGAAAAGGTACCAGGGATAACTTGAAAGCTACTGAGATTAGAAGAAGCGTAATCCCGGTGGCAAACAGGGTGGATGTTTGTGAAAGTTCAGCCATATGGGAAGCTATCCCAGAAAAACTTAAGGATCCGCTTGCACTGTAAATCAAGGCAATACCAAATAGCCCGAGCGCTGTGGATAAGGCAGATAGGAGTAAATATTTAATGGCTGATTCGAGTGATTGAACCTGCTCCCTTTGTGGAGAGAGATCACCGGTTACGGCAAAGCCGAGCATGGGATATAACGCCAGGCTAATCAGTTCTAGCCCCAGGAAGAAAGTGGCAAAGTGACTGGCAAAGACCAGAGTAGTGGCTCCGAGCATAGCCAAAAGCAAGAGGATATAAAACTCTTCCGGATAACTGCCGGAATTCCCCTTTGGATTGCAGCGCAGACGAAGATAGCTGTACCCCATTATGCTCACTGCAATTGCTGTCAAAAGCAGTAGCAATGCAAAAAATAGTGCGGTGTGATCTACCAGTAGTAGGCCAGTAACCTGAATGGAACTTGCCCCTGTGGATAAGGTGGCTCCGACCCAGAAACATGAGGCGCTGGCGAATAATAAAGTGATGATGGTAGTCAGTAGTGCCCCAACATGCCCTCGCCAAAATGAAACCTGCAGCAAGAGAATAACGATTCCCGCACTCAATAACAGTAGAGGCAGTATCCCGAAGAGTTCTTGAGCATTCATGGAGACTTATCCTCTCGTGAGCTTGGGGTTTCCCTGGCTTGCACCTGGGAGGACAAAAGGTTGACGTTCGGTATGATCGTTTCAATTTTTGTCAGTGTCTGGACAACCGTGGGTTCAGAAATATTGAAGATGGGTTGTGGACGCAGTCCTATCACAATCAGAAGTAGGGCGAGAGAAATCAGGGCGCAGGATTCCCGCAGGCTTAAGTCCATTGTTTTTTCTTTTGGCAATTGACGCTCAAGCTGTTTGTTGAGATTGCCAAAGAAGACCCTTTGCATCATCAGCAGTGCGTAAAGTGCAGCCCCAATCAGGCCAGTTGCGGCGAGTACTGTAATCCAATGGTTGCTGCGGAAGCTTCCCACCAATACGGTGAATTCAGCAACAAAATTTCCCAGTCCTGGAAGGCCGAGAGAGGCCACAGCAAAAAACAGGGCTACGGCTGACAATTTGGGTAATACTGTCCATACTCCGCCCAACTGATGCATATCCCGAGTGTGTAGTCGGTGCTGCAGTGCCCCAACCAAGGCGAAGAGCGCCGCGGTACTAAGGCCGTGCGCAATCATCTGCATTACCGCGCCCTGTACTGCAATAGTATCCATGGCATAGAGACCGAGTAGCACAAATCCCATATGACTGACACTCGAATAAGCCACCAGCCTTTTCATATCTCTCTGGGCGAATGCCAGTATGGCACCATAGATAACGCTGATTGCACCAATGGTCATCGCCACTGGTGCAAATGCCATGGAACTTTCGGGAAACAGTGACAGGTTAAACCGCAATAGTCCGTAGGCGCCGGTTTTTAGCAGGATGGCTGCAAGTAAGATACTGCCGGCGGTTGGTGCCTGGGTATGAGCATCCGGTAGCCAAGTATGAAATGGCAGTGCCGGTAGTTTCACAATAAAAGCAATAAAGAATCCCAGCATTAACCAATACGCTGCGGTTGCTGTGAGATCAGCTGCGAGTAAGTCGTTATAATTAAAAGTAAGCTGACCGGAGTTCTTGTAATGAATATAAGCCAACCCGACTATTGCTATCAGCATTAGCAAACTACTCGCCTGAGTAAAGATAAAAAATTTGATTGCGGCATAAATTCGCTTTTCATAACCCCATACAGCGATCAGGAAGAGCATTGGAATCAGCATTACTTCCCAAAAGAAAAAGAACAAGAATAGATCGATAGCGGTAAAGACCCCTATAACCCCGGCGAGCGTCCATAGAAAATTGAAATAGAAAAATCCGCGGCGGAAATTGATATCATTCCAGGTCATTATTAGCCCGAAAATACCCATTGCTATTGTCAGGGTCAGCATTAAAAAGCTCAATCCATCAATTGCAAGATGAAAACTGATGCCAAACCTGGGAATCCAGTTAACTTGTAAGCTGTCCCACCAGGGACCACTCGAAACTGATTGTGGACTGCTTAGATAAGACCAGTAACTGAAAAGCAGTAGAGCTGCCAATAGCAGGCTAAGCAGGCTGATCCAGCGTCCGCCCCTCTGTAAATAGCGTTCCGCAAGCCAGGCAATAATGCCTCCTGCGAATAGGATAATTATGATTGCCAGTAATGTCATAGGGCCACCAGGAGAGCGAGGAACAGAATGGAACCTGCGGCAAAAGTTGCCAGGTACCAACGCACCTGACCATTTTGAGAAGAGCTGAGAAGATTATTTAGCTGCTGGCTAAGTGCCGCTGTGCCTTTGTACACACTATCGATAATGTCGTTGTGATTCAGGCGTGCCAAGGTTTTAAAGGGTTTGACCAACAGATGATCGTAAAGCCAGTCGAACCCCCAACCGCTGAACCAGAACTGCATAACTTTGGAACGTTTTTCGCCGATACTTTTCTCTTTCCGGGACAGCATCCATGCAATAGCCAGACCGATTAATGGCATGGTAATGGCAACGCCCTCTACCCAGGCGGCCGGGTGCTCCTTTGCTTCCACACCAAATACCCCCTGTAGAGGAGGTGTAAGCAACCCTCCAAAAAGGGCGAGAGTAGCAAGAATTGCAAGTGGAACACTCATTACCTTAGTATTTGCATCCTTACAGCTAGATGAGGCAGAACCCTCATTTCCCGCGAAAACCAAAAAGAGAACCCGAAAACTGTAGATACCTGTTACCAGGGCACCGAGAATGCCGGCGAGCCACAGGCTGTTAAAACCCTCGCGGAACTCCCAAGCCCGCAACAATATCTGGTCCTTGCTATAAAAACCTGAGGTAAAGGGTAGAGCGGCAAGACAGGCGCAACCGATTGTAAAGCAGATAAATGTAAAGGGGATTTTTCGATAGAGCCCGCCCATTGCAAATATATTCTGCTCGTGATGAAGGCTCAGGATCACAGAACCGGCTGAAAGGAAAAGTAAGGCTTTGAAGAAAGCATGGGTCATCAGGTGGAAGATAGCTCCAGACCAAGCGCCAACGCCTAGCGCCAGAAACATATAACCGATCTGGCTGATTGTGGAATAGGCAAGCACTCGCTTGATATCACTCTGCGCAATAGCGCTGAAGCCTGCCAGTAGTAAGGTAAGTGCGCCGACAATGGCTACAGCGGTCATTGCAGTTTCCGATAGCATATAAAGCGGATGCATTCGGGCTATCAGGTAGACTCCAGCTGTCACCATTGTGGCTGCGTGAATCAGGGCGCTGACCGGCGTTGGGCCGGCCATGGCGTCCGGCAACCAGGTTTGTAGTGGTAACTGAGCGGATTTACCTACTGCACCACCGAGTAGCAGAAGGGTGGCGATAGTGATTATTTGGGGGTTTGCTCCCGAGCTATCTGCGGCTGAAATCAACTCTGGGATATTAAGCGTGGAAAACTCGAAGAAAAGAAGAAACAGCCCGATCGCCATGGCGGTATCGCCAATGCGGGTGACGATAAAAGCTTTCTGTGCGGCTGCACCATTGGCAGGATCTTTGTACCAGAAACCAATCAGCAGATAGCTGCATAGGCCGACACCTTCCCAACCCAGGTAGAGTAAAACCAGATTATCAGCCATCACTAAAATTAGCATGGCACATACGAAAAGGTTCAAATAGGCAAAGTAGCGTCGAAAATCGGGATCCTCACGCATATAGCCGGCGGAGTATAGGTGTATCAAAAAGCCGACACCGGTAATGATCATCAACATAACCAGTGTGAGCCAGTCTACATGAAAATCAAAACCCAGCCGCAGGTTATCTATCAACATCCATTGCCACAATTTGATACTAACCACTTCGGCAGGGTTTTGCCAAAAAACTGTTGCCGCCACAATAGCGGTTAATATCGCTGCAGTGCCGACACTGCCAACACCGATAGCAGCGATAACTTCCTCTGGTAATTCTCTGTGATAAAACAGCGGAATAGCCACCAATACGAGGAAACCAATAAATGGTAGAAGTGGCACCCAGGCCAATAGCCCCTGCATATTACCCCCTCAATTCATTTAATTGGTCGATGTCAACTGTATGTTTGCGATGGTAAAACTGAAGTACCAGTGCAAGCGCTATGGCCACCTCTGCTGCTGCCAGGGTTACCACGAATACGAACATGACCTGCCCATCGGCATTGCCCCAGTGGGCACCGGCAACGACAAACATTAAGGCTGAGGCGTTGGTGCAGATTTCTACAGACATCAGCATAAAAATGATATTGCGTCGCATCATTAATCCCGCAAGACCGAGACAGAAAAGAATCGATGCTAAAAGCACACCAGCCTCAAGTCCTGGAGCAGTTTCAAATGGCATCATCAGCGCCCCCTGTATCAATTTTTCTGCGTCGGGCGAGGTGGAAAGCACCTACCAAACCGGCCAATAACAACATTGATGCCAGCTCTACCGCGAGTACGTAGTGACTAAACAGTGCGATTCCTACTTGTTTGGGTCCGATATAGTGAAAGGCCTGGGTAGAAGAGATTTGACCACTGCTAACCAATAAAATCAGCTGAACCAGTAAAAGCGCGGACAGTAACGCTGGACCAATCCAGGTAGTTGGCTGAAGCCAGGCTTGTTCTTGCATGACCGTAGAGTCGCCCTGGTTGAGCATCATAATTACGAAAATTATCAGTACCATGATGGCTCCAGCATAAATAATTACTTCCAATGCTGCTGCCAGGGGAGCACCAAATTGGTAAAAAATAACAGCAACTGCCAGTAGGGACGTCACAAGATAGAGGAGTGCGTGTACGGCATTCCTGTGAAAAATAACCATGGTGGTGGAAATAATCGCGATCGCCGCAGTGAGATAAAAAACAAAATTCATTCAGACTCTCCCTCTAGTTTTGCCCTTTTTTCTTTATTGCTTGGGCGCTTCCCTGCAAGGTGGAACATCAATATGATTATTTTGTATTACAGGTTTAGGCTTTTGATATTAATTGGTTCAGCTTCATTTTCAGCCTCACCTTTATCCTTTCCAGTTATGGCCTTACCCGCTACCTGATAAAAGCTGTAATCGTGATACTTGCCAGGACCGTTAATTAGAAGATCCTCTTTTTCATAAACCATATTTTGTCGGTCGTATTCACACATCTCAAAATCCGGGGTCAGCTGTATAGCATAGGTGGGACAGGCGTCTTCACAGAGACCACACATAATGCAGCGAGAAAAATTGATACGGAAATACTCTGGTCTCCAACGCCCATCAGGGTCTTCAGTTTTCTGTAAGGAAATACAATCGGGTGGGCAGGCTACTGCACAGAGATTACAAGCTACACACCGCTCATCCCCATTGGGGTCACGGGTCAGGACGATTCTTCCGCGATATCTGGGCGCCAGGTAGGGCTTTTGATCAGGGTACTGCACCGTAACGTTGCGCCTAAAAAGGTGCTTAAATACCAGCCACATACTGCGAAGTTGGCTCGCAATCATTGCTTTTCTCCTGCCGATATTTCCAAAAGTGCACCTTCTGCTATGCGATCCATAACAATACCCCCGCAGTGACGAGTAAATTTACCAATGCCAGTGGCAGCATAACTTTCCAGCCAAATTTCATTAGCTGGTCGTAGCGTGGGCGTGGTAGTGATGCGCGCAATAATATAAATATTCCAACCATGATCGCAGTTTTTAGGCCAAACCAGATGATGGGGGGCAGCCAGGGGCCATGCCAGCCACCCAGGAAGAGTGTGGTAATCAGTGCGGAAATTAGGATTACTGCGAGATATTCGCCTACGAAAAACATACCAAACTTCATACCGGAATATTCTGTGTGAAATCCGGCTGTGAGTTCATGTTCAGCTTCGGGAAGATCGAAGGGGGTTCTTCGGCTCTCAGCAATACCGGCAATGAAAAACACAACAAACCCAACAAATTGGGGAACAATAAACCAAAGTCCTTCTTGCGCATTGACAATATCGCGCAAGTTAAAGCTGCCTGACATCATCACAACACCCATCAGGCTCAGCCCCATAAAAACCTCATAGGAAACGGTCTGTGCAGCAGCACGCAGGCCGCCGAGCAGGGCATATTTATTATTGGAAGCATAGCCCCCAAGAATAATGCTGTATACCGCGATGGAACTCATCGCCAATACAAACAGAAGGCCAATATTCAGGTCCACTACACCAATACCTGGTGCCATTGGCACCACGGCAAAGGCGATTAACATAGTGGCCATAACAACGGTGGGTGCCAGTACAAAGACAGGAATATCCGCGAAGCGGGGAATAAAATCCTCTTTAAAGAACAGTTTGATCATATCTGCAAGTACTTGCAGTGTACCGAAGGGACCCACACGGTTAGGACCGGGCCTGTCCTGCCAAAAGCCGAGTAAACGTCTTTCACCCCAGGTCAACACCGCTGCGAGTATCACTGTAGCGATCAATACTCCAAAGATATTCAGTAGTGTTATCCAGATTGGTGTGCTCATTGCTCAATCAACTCTCTGTAATGGCTGGTGTTTCTGCAGGGCGCAATGATGCGAATCCAGGCAGAAGAGGAGACAGGGTTTCGAAGTCCGGTAGCCCAAAAGGGATACCAACAGTACCTGGCGGGATTGTGGCGCTTATACGCACTTCAGCCCGATAGGCACCGCATTGCGTTTCCAGTTCAACCAGCTCCCCAAGATTAATTCCGGTAGTTTCTGCATCCATATGGTTAACCAGCACAAAGGGGGCCTCAATGACTTCAGATATTCCCATCGCCTGGTTGCTGAGTTCCTCGGAGCCGAACAGTCGATAAACAGGTAGCATCTGTACACGATTGGGAATATCAGGCAGTTCCTGTTTTGTGTCTGAATGTACGCTCCAATCTGGCATTTCCTGTTGAGGCCGATCAATTCTGATTCCGGAAGGGCCGCCCCTGCGTTCACCACCAACAACTTCCTGAAATTTGAATATCGATTGATTGGAGTTCCAGCCAGGCGACCAGATATTGGCCTGTAGTGGTGATTTGTTCGGGTTATGGATCCCTTCCATACTGAAGCTCATAGGTGCATCGGGATCTTGGACTGGAGGGGCTTCAGAAACATGTTCCTCTGCATAAATTGCTGTGCGTCCACTGTAACGAGCACTTTGGCGAGCGACCTTTAGCCCCTCGATACGGAAATCTTCGTCTGGGCCCAACGTATCGAGAACTTTTAATACGCGAAATTCACGGGCAATTGCATCGCTAAGATCGGTACTGTGTTTCCATTTGATCATTATCGATAAACTATCAGATTTTTCTTTGCAGAAAGTTACGGCATCCACCAGCCAGCGCCAGCTTTCCTGAATAAATCCCTTACCTTCATAAACCGCGTAGAAGCGTTGAGCCAGTCCGTTATTATTAACAAACGTGCCCTGGGATTCCGCTGTCGCTGTAGCGGGGAAAATCCAGTCGGCACGCTTGGTTGTCGGGTTCAGCAGGGTATCCAACAGGAGTACCTCTTCAACCTGGGAAAATATTTTCTCCAGGGATTTTTTGTCCATTCTCCGGTAGAGGTCATTTTCCAAAATAATCAGGGATGTAGGTAGATTATTATTCTGGGTCTTCTCCAGGGTTTCGAGCAGATTTTCCAGATTGCCTTTACCATTTTCGAAAAATTGGGTAATGCCCAAACTGTTGACCTCATCACAGGCAAGGTAGAGCATGGTGGGCGTTTTTTTATAGTCACCTAGGGCTTTTGCGACCTGCGCAGCGCCTCGAAGTGTATCTGAGTGTTTGCTGGATGTACCCGAGATAATTAATGGATGTTTGGCACTGCGCAGTATCTCTGCCGTGTGGATAACAGTTTCTAATAATGGCGACTCAAGGCCTTGCGGAGGGATTGCCGGATCAATTATTGCCTGTGCCAGGTTTCGAGCAAATAATGCCACTTTATCTGGGGATTCAAATATAGTCTTGGAGGTGATATCCGTCAGATTGCTCAACTCAGTTCCAACAAAAATAATCGGGCTGTAATCGCCCTCCAACTGCCTTACTGAAGAGTCCTGCCACAGAGGAATTTTCAAAGATTGCGCCTGCTCTTTCTGGCGGTTTCGTGCAGCCTGGCGCAAAGCGAGGGAAATACGCGGTGCAGTATTGTATGTGTCCTCTCCCAAGATCAATATCGCATCGGCACTTTCTATTTCCGGAGTTGTGGGACTATGGATATGACTATCTTGCTGGATAGTATTAACCAGCTGTAATAGCTCCTGATCCCTACGATTGAGACCTGAATAGAAGTTTTCCGGTCCGGTTAGTTGCCGGAGTGCAAAGTTGTTTTCCAGGGACGTTCGTGGGGAACCAATACCAACGATTTTTCTTTCGCCCCGTTGGCGTGCAGCAATTTGTTCTGCAAGATGGAGTACGGCCTTCTGTGGGGAAACCTCCTGGTGCAGGTGATCACCACTTTCTGCTGTGGTGCTGATGACCTCTTCATGACGGGCGGAGAATACCTTTTCGATACGTGTGGCGCTGTTAATATATTCGTAACCAAAGCGGCCACGGTCACATAGGAAATAACCGTTTATATCGTGGTGGTAAAGATTGGTTACTCGCCGCAGCACTGGATCTGAATTGTTGGCAGACTCACGCGCACCGGGTGCGGTGTTGCAGCCTACGGCACAGTGTTCACAGACTGAAGGAGCAGTCTGTAGATCCCATTTTCGCACGAAATGAGAACTGAAAGTCTTGTCTGTAAAGACACCCGTCGGGCAGACTTCCACCAAATTTCCGCTGAAGCCATTTTCCAGTCGTCCTTCCTCCTGCCGACCGAAGTAGACCTGGTGATTTCTTCCTAGCGCCTGTAAATCCTCACCGCCGGCGTAGTCGTTGTAAAATCTCACACAGCGATAACAGGTAATACAACGATTCATTTCATGATTAATAAAAGGCCCCAGATATTGATTATGATGGGTCCTTTTGGTCCCCCGATAGCGGCGCATGGTATGACCTGACATTTCCGTCATATCCTGAAGGTGACATTCTCCTCCTTCTTCACAAACGGGGCAGTCGTGAGGATGATTGGTCATCAGATCTTCAATAACGCTGCCACGGAAATCCTTGGCTTCTTCATTCTCCACGCTGTAAATACCACCTTCACGGACTGGTGTCATACAGCTCATAATTAAACGGCCACGCTGATCTTCGCTGTCTTTGTATTCGATCATCGCGCATTGTCTACAAGCACCTACCGAGCCCATTTCCGGATGCCAGCAAAAATAGGGAACATTGAGCCCCAGAGTCAGGCAGGTACTGAGCAGGTTTTGCTCACCGTCGACCTGGTATTTTTCACCGTCAATAGTGATGGTTGGCATTGCTAGTCCATTATTGTTGTATCGACTATTGTTGTATCAGCATAATTTCAACTACTGATTTTATGCGCCTGCTGCCGGTGGCCTTAGTTTGATTTATGTATAGGGGCAGCAGTGATTGTCTATATGATCGATAAAGTCCTGCTCGAACAGTTTCAACGCACTTTGCAGTGGCTCGGCGGCCCCGGGAGCCAGAGCGCAGAAAGTTTTGCCTGGGCCTATGCGTTGGCACTGTTCGCGAAGCAGGTCGAGATCCTCTGGTAGCCCTTCGCCGTCCTCAATTCTTTGCAGTATTTTCACAACCCAGGGCAGGCCGTCGCGACAGGGAGTGCACCAACCGCAGGATTCTCGGGCAAAAAACTGGGTAAGATTGAGCACCAGTCCTACGGGGCAGGTCTGGCTATCTAAAACAATAATGGTGCCGGTGCCCATTCGACTGCCGGCTTTGCCAATAACATCGTAATCCATCGGCAAATCCAGATGTTCAGGACCGAGGAAATCGGTAGAACCACCGCCAGGCAGGAACCCTTTTAACTCCAGTCCATCCTGCATACCACCGGCGTGTTGTTCGATAATCTCCCGAATTGGGGTACCCATGGGGAGTTCCCAGGTGCCGGGCTTCTTTACTTTTCCGCTGACCCCAAAAACCTTGCTGCCTGCATCCTCGCCACGGCCGAGCCCCCGGTACCATTCAACACCCAATTCCACCAGATGTGGGATATTGCAGAAGGTCTCTACGTTATTTACCACCGTAGGCTTTCCCCAAAGTCCACTCACTTGTGGGAATGGAGGCTTTGCACGAGGGATAGCACGGCGACCTTCCAGTGCATTTAATAGTGCCGTTTCTTCGCCACAGATATAATTTCCAGCACTGCGGTGGACAAAAATTTCCAGGCCGAAGTCGCTATCAAAAATTCGACTACCAAGAAAACCTTGCTCTCTGGCCTCATCAATCGCATGTTCCAGCCGCTCAGCGGCCAGATGGTATTCACCCCGAATAAATATATAACCAATGGTTGCACCTATGGCATAGGCGGCAATAGCCATGCCTTCCAGTAACAGGTGAGGGTCCCGCTCCATCAGTAAGCGATCTTTGAAAGTACCGGGCTCCATTTCGTCTGCGTTGCAGACTATAAATTTCTGCTCGGGTGAGCCCTCACCTCGAGGAACAAAACTCCATTTCAAGCCTGTGTTAAATCCCGCTCCTCCACGACCACGCAAGCCGCCATCCTTGACCAGGTCAATGATGTCATTCGGAACCATGGTGTGGGCCTTACGCCAACCCCGATAGCCACCATTGCCCACATAATGCTCGAGGTCGGCGGCAGTATTCTGGTCGGTAATATTTTTAGTCAGGGGATTTGTCAGCATAGTATTTCTTCTTGTTATCGATTAATTCGTCGATTGCTGATTCATCGAGGTTTCGATGCATTTCCTCTCCAAGCATCAAGACCGGTGCTTTATCACAGTCTCCCAGGCATGGGGTTTCCAGTAGGGTGAATATTCCATCCGCAGAAGTTTGCCCTGCTTTTATATTCAGGGTTTCGCAAATATGTTTTTGTAAACGATCGCAGCCCATAACCCAGCAACTGGCACTTTTACAGAGGTAAATGACCTCTTTTCCCACCGGTTGACGAAAAATCAACTGGAAGTAGGTGGCTACGCTTTCCAGTTGGGCGACAGGAATAGTGAGGTAGTCGGAGATTGCCTGAATACTCTCGTCGGAAATCCATCCACGGTGCTTTTGTACAATTCTCAGGGCCTCCAAACCCACTGAGGACTTATTCTCATAATGGGAGGCCTCCCGGTCTATTTCCTCTTTTTCCTCGGTAGTGAGAACTCCGGATAATTTGTCTGAATCCCTGTTGCTATGCTCCATTACTTCTATTGGTTCCGGTTCTAGTAAGCTGGACATATATGCTTCCTCAGGCGAAATCGCGGAGGCATATGTGAATTGCCTGTGCTGCCCTGGGGCGTAGTGGCACTGGCCAAAAGAACTATTCCGCGCACTGGTCTCCCCCGCTGAATTGCGACTCGTGGCCGCGTTTTATGGTTTATCGGTCTACGTCTGCCATCACAAAATCAATACTGGCAATTATTGCTATCAGGTCAGCGATGAGCAGTCCTCTCGACATCAACGGAATCATCTGTAAGTGTGGGAAAGAGGGAGTGCGTATCCGGGTTCGATATGAAGTGGTGCCGCCGTCACTGATGATCTGGTAGCTGTTCAGCCCCTTGGTGGCTTCTATAGGGAAACAAACTTCCCCGGCGGGCATCACCGGCCCCCAACTATTATTTACAAAGTGCTGTATTAGGGTTTCGATATCCTGCATGGTACGCCCCTTACGTGGAGGCGTAGTGAGCGGGTGATCAGACTTGTAGGGGCCTGAAGGCATATTTTCCAGGCACTGGCGAATGATCCTGAGGCTCTGCCACATTTCATCCACTCGCACTCGGCAGCGATCGAAACAATCACCACCGTCATAGCTGGGAATATCGAACTCGAATTGATCATAACCACTGTAGGGGCGCTTCTTACGCAGGTCCCACTCCAGGCCCGTGGCGCGTAAGCCAGGTCCGGTAACGCCCCACTCCATAGCTTCCGCAGTGTTGTAGACGCCGATTCCTCTGGAGCGCCTTTGCAACAATTTATTCTTGATAACCATGCCATCGTAGTCACGCAGTCGTGCGGGCATATAATCAAGGAATTCCCGCACCATCTGATCCCAGCCCCTGGGTAGGTCTTGGGCGACGCCACCAATGCGAAACCAGGCTGGATGCATACGCCCGCCGGTGATCGCCTCTACGATGCCAAACAACTTTTCCCGGTCGATGAACATGTAAAAAACGGGAGACATCTGCCCGACATCCTGGGCGAAGGTGCCAAAAAATACCAAGTGGCTGGAGATGCGGAAAAACTCGCACATCATCACTCTAATGACCTGGGCACGCTCGGGAACCTCAATCCCCGCAAGCTGTTCGAGAGCCATTACATAGGGCAGGTTATTCATAACCCCACCCAGGTAGTCGATACGATCTGTGTAAGGGACGTAGGTGTGCCAGGCCTGGCGCTCAGCCATTTTCTCTGCGCCGCGATGGTGGTAGCCAATATCCGGCACAGCATCCACAACCTGCTCACCATCGAGTTGCAGGGCGACGCGGAAAACACCATGTACGCTGGGGTGGTTGGGCCCCAGGTTGAGGAACATAAACTCTGAGTCCTCATTCTCACGGGCCATACCCCAGTCTTCCGGGCGAAACAGCAGGGCCTCCTGTTCGCGACGTTCCTTCTCTTCGGACATTGAGAAGGGGTCCACCTCTGTGGCGCGGGCGTGATGATCTTTACGTAAGGGATGACCTTTCCAGGTTGACGGCATCATAATACGGCGCAGATTTGGGTGGCCGCTAAAGTCGATACCAAAAAGGTCCCATACTTCCCGTTCATACCAATTGGCGTTTTCCCACACATTGGTAATCGATGGAACTGATAGATGGGATTCGGGTAAGGCGACCTTAATACGAATAAATAAATTCCGGCTAAACGACAGCAGTTGGTATAGCAGGGTGAAATCACTGGCCGGTTGTTTATCTGGTCCCTCTCCCCGATTTACCCGCAAGCGCTCATCAATCGCACTGAGATCGTAGAGCATGGCAAAGGGACGGGAAATATCCTGTTTGAGGAAACGTAAAAGCGGTATCAGGGATTGAGCATCCACCCACAAGGTGGGCATGTCGTTGCAGCCAGGCTGCAGCCAATAGTTATGCCGGCGATATTCACGATCCAGATCCAGTAAGAAAGCTTGGGCCTCTTTACTGTAGGGGGTCTCGCTGTGAACACTTTTTGCTATGACGCCAGTCATCGGGGATTCCGTTGTTATTGTATTGTCTTGTCTTTCGGCGGCAACAGTACGTCTATACAGTATCCGGTGCGCGTAGAACCTCTGCGCGCATGCGCTCCTCACGATGCAGGTCGCGCTGGCTTTGTTTGGGAATTTTCCTGGAGCCTTGTTCATCCACGACCCAGCTAAAGCTTCGCCGTTCTTCGGCAACCGATTTTTGCAGCAGCGTCAGTCCTTGTAGCAGGGCTTCTGGCCGGGGAGGGCAGCCGGGTACATAGACATCGACAGGCAGGAATTTATCGACACCCTGTACAACGCTATAAATATCGTACATACCGCCTGAATTGGCACAGGAACCCATGGAGATAACCCAGCGCGGTTCAATCATTTGTTCATAGAGACGCTGCACCACCGGAGCCATTTTCAAGAAAAGAGTGCCGGAGATGACAATGAGATCAGCTTGACGTGGGGTGGCGCGAATAACTTCAGCACCAAAGCGAGAAATATCGTGGCGACTGGTAAAAGCGGTGGCCATTTCCACATAGCAACAGGAAAGCCCAAAGTTGAATGGCCAGAGAGAGTTGGATCGCCCCCAGGCGACCAGTTCTTCAAGCTTGCAAAGTAAAATGTTTTTTTTCAGGTCTTCGGCGACATTCCCTTCTTCCATTTTGGGGGAATCGGCGGCAATCACATCCTGAGCTTTGCTTAACTGCCAGCGCATAGTGTATTCCTGCTTATGTTTATCGATGATTTCCGCGGTTAACCAGACTTTTTTGGTGTCCCCCCCATTCCAGTGCCCCCAGGCGCCAGAGATAAATGAGGCCCACCAGTAGGATCACAATAAAAACGGTGGCTTCGATAAACCCAAGCATCCCTGTTTCATAAAATGCGATGGACCAGCTAAACAGATAGATAGCTTCCAGGTCGAAAACGATAAATAGAATGGCAACCAAGTAGTAAGCGACAGAGATTCGTAAACGCGCGCTGCCCTGGGAAATAATGCCCGATTCAAAAGGTTCATCGGTGGCGGGATCTCTGCGCTTTTGGCCTAGGAAATATGAAAGCCCAAGCATCAATACGATTAATGCAATTACGGCTAGGCAATAAACAATCAGCGGCCATACCTCCGGGTTGAGCTGATCTGGATAGTTCAACTTCTTTCTCCCCGATTTTCTGTTGGGCCTCGGCCCGAGTTGATCACTGATATCGTGATGAAATCTACAGCGCTAATAAAAGATTGATAGGGATTGCTTTCGCTCTAATTGAAAGCTGGTTGAATAAATATTTCTTATTCTCTGTTTTTGTGTTCATTCAGGTCACATATGTTGTGGCCCTGTGTATATAACTGATCGTTCACTGTTTATAAATCGTTGCGCCACTCAGCGCCAGTGCGGCTAAGGAACGTTTAATTATTGTTTGTATGGTTTTTATAAGAAGGGGTTCTGTAAAGAAAAGCGCCAGGTGGATTTTTGCGAAAATTGGGCAATAAAAAGAGGGTGAGCCCCCTTATCAGACGTTCAAAGCATTGTAGGGATTAGTGTAATTCTCATCTTTGGATTAAAGGTTGCTAATTTTCACCAGCTGCTGCTGTAGGCGCTCCTGGGTACTTCTCATATCTGTGAGCTTATCCTTTTCTTTGGCGACAACTTCAGACGATGCTTTATCGACAAACTTCGGGTTATTGAACTTGCCCTCGACGCGAGCGAGGTCCTTGGATCGTTTTTCGATCTCTTTTGGCAAGCGTGTGCTTTCAGCTTTGACATCGGCCGGGCCGGCCATAGGCACCAGCAGTTCTATATCGTCCACCACAGCTGATGGGAAATACACCAGTCCTGGATATCGCACATCCAGGAGAAACACATATTTTCGGAGTTTTTCAGTACGAAGTTAACGCGGCCATCTTCAACGCCCAGGGGTTGGGTTTTTACGTACCGCCTCAATAACCCGTAGCTGCAACGCGGCGTAAGCTGTTGGGAGCCTTCATTGACTTGGTACGCCCACATGGGCGTGGACTATTGGGGTGAAAGTCCCCTGTAGGAAGATCACCGGTTAATGGGTTCCATCAAATGCTAACTATCAGCGAATGACAACTGCAACTCTGCGAGGTCTTGTGGGGAGGAAGCCGCTAGAAAAACTACGAGCTGACGAACAGAAACGACCTATAAGGCTTAGCCGGGAGGCGAGGTGGATAAGGACAGCGAAACCAAGTGGTCTAACGGGTGGAGTCAATGATGCAGTTGTGTGGTGAAAGTTCTCGTTCTTATCTGGGGAGATCTGTATTAGCTTGCTGCTGTGAAGCTGTCGGGGTGGCCGCTGACTCAGAAGTAGCGCACTGCCATGACACTCTACTCAAATGAAAAGCTGCTGGACCCTATCGTAGGGTAGAGATTCATTACGGATAGGGAACCGCCCATTACGGACCCGCACGATGGGTGGTGTGGGGGTCGGTATCTAGAAGCTAGCTGCTACCGGATTTAGCCATTTGGTGATTTTGCAAGAGAGTATTGAGCAAAAAACGTTGGTAGAAGGAAAATTGGAATGATCACAAGCCAAAAATCTATCACTGCATCTTCTCCGTAGGATGGGATACCCAATACGTAAGGTGAAATTAGCTCATAAAATAATGCCCATGGAATATATAAATAAAAGAACACCGAGAAAACTGTAGTACTGACAGGTCTTTTTGAGTATGCATAGCAAAAAAGGCTGAAGACGACAATAGGTAAAAATATACCAATATCAATATAGTCAAGGTAATGAATCTCAGGACTTTCGATAAATATGAACGGTATAAGTAGGATTAAAATAAAGTGAATCCAAAAGAATATTTTCCAAAAAACACTTGGTGTTGATTGAGTTTTTCCAGTTTCAACGTTGGATTCTGGAGCTTTATATATTTCCATAGTTTCTTTATTCCTAATGTTGTCAGCAAAGGCGAGCAACCTGTAGCGAGTCCAATACGAAAAGCACATGATTTTGTGCTGGCTTTGGTACGCCCAGCATGGGCGTGGACTAATGGGGTGAAAGTCCCCGGTAGGCAGGTCACCGTTCAATGGGTTCCATTAAATGCGAACTACTAGCGAATGACAACTGCAACACCGCGAGGTCTTGTGAGGATAAAGCCGTTAGCAAAACAACGAGCTGACGAACAGAAACACCCTATATGACTTGGCTTGGAGGCGAGGCGGCCAAGGGCACCGAAGCCGAGTGATCATACGGGTAGAGTCAATGATGCTGTTGTGTAGTGAAAGTTCACGTTCTTATCTGGGGAGATCTCTTTAACTTGCTGCTGTGAAGCTGTCAGAGTGGCCGGTGACTAAGAAGTAGCGCACTGGCATGACACTCTACTCAAATGAAGAGCTGCCCGACACTATCGTTGGGTAGAGATTTATTACAGATAGGAGTCGTCCATTGCAGACCTGTACGGTGTATGGTGTGGTAGCCGCTAGCTAGAAACTACCGGCCACCCGATTTAGCATTGTTTACTTTGCATAGCCTGCTGGATAAATGGCCACTTTTTCTCTGTGTATGCTTCGCGATCCTCTTTATAAGCTGATGCGAGTTCTCGTTTTAACGTTGCGTATTCAGTTGCTATTTCGTTATTTGAGCGTAAAAGTTGGCGAAATTTAATACGTTCCTGCCACAACGGACTTTCATAAGGAACTAGATGAAGGTGATGGGTACGATAAGTATCTGATGGCTTACAAAACCAATGCATGACCTCAGTTTTATATGGCCAGTATTTATAACCACTCCCAACTAGAATATCTATTGCTGGCTTCGATTCACTGAGAGATTTCACACCGAACATAACATCGATCACTGGCTTGGCTACCATACCTGGAACTGCGGTACTACCCACATGTTCAATACTACCGTAAAACCATTTTCCTGCTATGGCCATCAAGTGCTCCTTTTCCCTCTCAAATTTATCCGGCCAAGAGGAATCATACTCTTCGAGAATAACTGGTGCTCTGCTCATAAATTGAAACTTTCCTTGTGATGCTAGCACAACGAACATTTTATATTTATAAGCTACGGCTGATTTTTGGCCGTAGCTTATAAATATAAAATTACGTGTATTATTAACTATTTGAACCACGACACCCCTTTTAGGTATACTGAACATTTCCGATCAATCGATTTTATACTTACATTCAATACCATTCTGCACTACAGAAATATACTCCTCCCCAAAACGAATATTTTTCCATTCGAAATTAAATTTATCTTTGTCGATTACCAATGAGTCATCACTAAGCACGCACTATTTCAATAGTGGAGTACATACTGGACCTCCTTTTGTCCCTGTTGTGGCTGAGACTTGATTCTCTCCGAAACCCAGCTGTTCTACTCTAGTTGGAGAATCTAGGCAAACCCTCATTCCTTTTAGTTTTTCAATAAGCATTGGAGTTGCCAATATGTGTAGTTAGTGCTGCCAGCACAGGCCTAAGCACGCAGTGCGGAGGTCCAGCCCACGAAGTGGGCGGTTGTGCCTGGACTTGGTACGCCCAGCATGGGCCTGGATTAATGGGGTGAAAGTCTTCTGTAGGAAGATCACTGTTTAATGGATTCCATTAAATGCTAACTACTAACGAATGGCAACTGCAACACCGCGAGTTCTTGTGGGGAGGAAGCCGCTAGCAAAACTACGAGTTGCCGAACAGAAACATCCTATAAAGCTTAGCATAGAGACGAGGTGGCCAAGAACGCTGAATTCGGGTGATCTAACGGGTAGAGTAAATGATGACTTCAAAGCTAAATGCAGACAATAATTACAGTCCAAATACGTGGTTTTAGACTTTCGAGCGGCCCAGAAAACTGAATCTCAACTCGCCATTAGTTGCATTTACACGATCCCTTATAAACATAAAAATTTGTACCAATTACAATTAAACATGGCGCTCGCATTTTCGAAGTGGAAAGCTTCCCGCCTCCACCATTACGGACTATATGTAGTGAGTTTCATTAAGTTCGCTTTACATATTTTTGTTAGAGGGACGTCCGTTTTATAGTTTACATCAAGAAAGAACAAATATTTTATATTTTGACTTACAGCTGTCTGTAAATATGAGACAATAATAGACTTAGTTACCAGCCAATTTGTAGTTTGGATTTATCTTAATGAAGAAATTATTAAGTGTATTGCTTCCAGCAGCAGTGCTTACTGGTGTTATTGCACCGAAAATTGCCGGCATTCAACTCGAGTCATCCATTGATGAAATAGTCACCGCCGTGAATGAAAATTCGCCATACACGGTTGAAGTAAAAAACATGGATTCATCCTGGTTTTCAACCCAGACCACCTTTTTGGTAAGCATGGATCTGAGTGCTTTATCGGATGTATCAGATGCCCATGAACTTAAAATTTTTTCTGTAGAAGTAGATTTCAGTGCTTCCCACGGCCCCTTTCGCTTCGGGGAACATGCTGGTTTCGGATGGCTTGGCTGGACGCTAGAAGTTACCGGTGATCAATTACGTGAACATTTGGTTTGGCCTGAGCAAACTCCTTTTTACCAGGTTCATGGCAATATGAATGCTTTAGGTGGTTATTACTATAACGACAGCATTACGCCATTTACTACTGATATTGAAGATCATAAAGCTCAGTTAACTTTCAGTGGTTTTCAGGGTAAAGGGCAATATCAGGATGGGCAACAAACTTACCAGGGGGTTGCCGATAGCCTTACCGTCACTTCTGAGTTAAGGGACTTCAGGGTTGAAAGGTTGACTTTGGATATGACTATGTCTTCCTCCCTTAAGGCAATCTTTGAAAGTGCTTTTTATGATTCTGATACAACAATTAACTTTGATGCCATCAGCTTAAATGATAGAGAAGAAAACGAAAATATTGACATTGCTGACCTATATGTGAAGGCAAGTACTGAATTCAACCAAGAAAAACAACAGGGAAATATGCAGGTTGCCTACGGCTCTAAAAAGGTCGACATAGCTGAATTCCATGGTGAAGATCTGGCCCTTGAGATTGAAGTCGCCAATATCAGCCAAGAATTTTTGAAGTCTTATCAGGATTTTGCCAACTCACTCAATACGCTGCCTGCTGAAGACACAGGAGCTAAGGCTATGGAGTTTATGAGCGCTAATCTGTTATCTTTAGTGGCTGGTGAGCCTCAAGTGAATATTACCAGCTTACGTGGCACTTTCCCGCAAGGCAGTTTTAACAGTAACCTGCATACTAGCTTAGTTGACATTAGCGTGTTACCGGAGCAACCACTAGATCCGGCTTTCTGGCTGTCACATGCCTTAGTTGACGGCAAGCTAAGCGGCGATAAAGCCCTGATTGAATTTATGGCCGTACAAGTGATGAAAGCTCAATTGCAAAATAACCCGCAAACCCAAGGCATGAGTGAAGAGCAGCTGGAGCAAGTAGCTGCTCAACAAGTACCAACCATATTAGCGTCTCTTGAGCAACAAGGTTTGTTAGTATCAACCAATGACGGCTACAGCTCCAATATCAGCCTGAAAGACAGCGAATTTAAGATTAATGAAAAACCTATGCCGCTGCCCCTTTAGCGGATATTAGCCGTTTGTGATTGAAGTGGCTTATCTTAAGCCACTTCATACTCCTTTTCTAAGTTTGACGATTTATCGGTTTTCTTGTGTTAACGGTGTTTATCTAAACTATAAATAAAGCCGGACATGGTTTAGTTTTTATTTGTGATGAAACGTAGGAATATCGGCGCTAATGGCTGCTAACCTATGACTATGACTTTTTAAGCCCTTTTAATATGGCTACCAAATACTTCCTGGTCTTACGATAAAACTCCTCTCTTCACTGCTTTGAGGCCCATATTGCTAACCTATGCATGATAGCCTTCTGTGATATTTTGTCTTCTGGAAGCGGTTGAATTAATTTATCGTGAACTAAAAGACGATAAATATATTCGAGTTTCTCGTGAGCTGAATCGGTAGCTTCAAATTCGACAACGCCTCGCTTGGTGCCATATGCAGTACCGAGTGCTATAGCCTTTTTAACCAACTCTTTTTCGTTTTTGAGTTTCTTCATTATCATCTCTCAAAGAGGTTGTTGATATTACGCGCCTAACGCCCGGAGGCTACTGGCGCCTTTTTTGTCAAGGTTCTGGCAAAAAAGGTGACAGTGGTCGGAGGTCAGATTGTAGGCGCTTGATACGCCCAGGATGGGCGTGGGCTAATGGGGTGAATGTCCCCTGTAGGAAGATCACCGTTTAATGGGTTCTATTAAATGCTAACTACTAGCGGATGGCAACTGCAGCACCGAGAGGTCTTGTGGGGAGGAAGCTGCTAGCAAAACTACGAGCTGACGAACGGAGACATCCTATAAGGCTTAGCCTGGAGGCGAGGTGGCCAAGGACACCGAAGCTGGGTGATCTAACGGGTAGAGTAAATAATACAGTTGTGTGGTGAAAGTTCACGCTCTTATCGGAGGAGATTTGTTTATTTCGCTGGTGGGAGGCTGTCAGCATGGCCGCAGACTCATAAGTAGGTACAACCCGATAGCCACCATCGTGGGGATAGAAAAAATGGAGGAACACAGCTGCGCCTCGGTCAGTAATGGCCAAGGTGATTGAACAGAAGTCAGCCGACGGCATAGTGGTCGAATGAAGATCTGCTTAACACTATCGTTGGCTAGAAATTCATTACGGATAGGGAGCCCCCACTTCGTACACGCACGATGAGTGGTGTGGGGGCTGGTAGCTAGAAACTACCGGCTATCCGATTTAAGTGCTTATCGTCGTGCTACCAGTATGACTCCTAGAACAATGAGAACAGCTCCGCAAATCCTTGTGATAGATAGCTCGATTTTTGGGTACCCGAGCCATCCATTATGATCCAAAACGATCGAAGCTATAACTTGACCGCAGACAATTGAAATTGCCAATACTAGCGCACCTAACTTTGGAGCAAGAAATACAGACATTGCGATATTAAAAGCGCCAAAAGCACCACCGAGCCAAGCCCACCACGGCAAAGCAGAAATCGATTCTTTCGTAAACCAGCTTTCATTTTGAAAAATTGAGATCGTCCCCAAAATTATTGTACCGATTAAGAACGAAATAAATGCAGCTTGAATAGGCGAATTCAAAGCTATACGAAGCTGCGAGTTTATTCCTGCTTGGGATGCTAGTGATCCTCCAACTATAAGCGCAAAAACTAGCAGCGCATATGTACTTAAACTATTCAAATTTCATCACTCTTTACTACTTGCAGCACTTAACGTCCGTATTTGCGGTTGGTTTGGAGCGCAGTGGAAAACCAGTCCCAGACCATGCGCTTGGTACGCCCAGTATGGGCGTGGATTAATGAGATGAGAGTCTCCTGTAGGAAGATCACCGTTTAATGGGTTCCATTAAATGCTAACTACTAGCGAATGGCAACTGCAATACTGTGAGGTCTTGTGAGGAGGAAGCCGCTAACAAAATTACGAGCTGACGAACAGAAACATCTTCTAAGGCTTAGCCTGGAGGCGAGGTTACCAAGGACACTGAAGTCGGGTGATCTAATGAGTAGATTAAATGACGCAGTTGTGTAGTGAAAATTCACGTTCTTATCTGGGGAGATCTGTTTAGCTTGCTGCTGTGAAGTTGTCGGCGTGGCCACTGACTCATAAGTAGGCCCAACCCGCTAGGCATCATCGCGGGGATAGAAAAAGTGATGGAACACAGCAGCACCTCGGTCAGCAATGATCTAGGTGATTAAACTGAAGTCAGCAGACGGCATAATAGCCAAATACCAAGATTAATAACTTGGACAGGGTGAAGCCTGAACCTAAATACACAAGTTAAAAGACAGGCTAGCCTATCGATATGTTTCCAGCCGGATAAAGTTGAGGTAGCGCACTGCCATGACACTTAACGCAAATGAAGAGCTGTTCGAGACTATCGTTGGTTCGAGATTCATTACGGAGGATAGGGAACCGCCCATTTCGGACACGTACGATGGGTGGTGTGGCGGCCGGTAGCTAAAAACTACCGGCTACCCGATTTATGTTTTACTTGTAGTGAGCGCATATAGTAGTCACTTTGGCACCGTTTGAGAAAGTCACTCTCTGACTGATATTTGCCACTTCTACCGATGGACTTAATTTGAAGTATTGATTTCGGCTTTGCCATGCACTCATGGAGTAACATTTTGAAACCCATTCAAGGTTACATAGAACTTCAAAAGGTTCTTTTGAGCTAACTCCACTGCAACCTTCCTTTCCGAATTTGCACAGTTCGGATTTATAGAACATTGCCTTGTGAGTAGGTGGGTGTTGCATAAGGCATAATTTTTCATATTTTTCGATAGGCTTCTCATTTTTCTTGACTGTGAAACTATCCGCGAAAGCACAAGAAGAAAATATTAAAAGTAATACTATAATTCTCATGAATTCCCCTTGGAAACATAACGCCGCAACACGCGCAAGCGTTTTTGAGGTCCTTCCCAGCGTAGCGGGGCATAGTGCTTGGTTTTGTTATGGCCTTTACTATTTGTTAGCATGTTTCAGTTTATTAAATAGTGGATTCGGTTTGTTTGAAGCCTTAATTTCAGCATGGCCTAGAGTGTTGCCTTTAGGCTCGACGTATTTCATTAGCACTACTGGCATATTGCTTACATTATTTGCCAGCTTTATGAACTCATTGGAGGCTGGCTTTGTTGTAAATTCGTACTTAATAGTTACATCTCCATCCTCTCGGAGTACATCAATTATCTGTATTGATGTTGGCTTCTCTGATCGAAGACGGCTTACCCAGTCGACGCTGTTGGACTTTATTGTAATTTTTTCTTGGATTGCTCCATCAGCGCATGGCTTATCAGAGAAACCAAGTTTTCCGTCTGGTTGCATACACTTATAAATTTCCGCTGAGACAGCAAGTGGAAATAGTAATAGCAATGTTGAAAATATGTACTTCATGTTAAATTTTCTATAAATCTTGGCGTAAGCCATAATGTTGTAAGTAGAGGCTGAGCGTTAGCGACGTCCACTGCCTTGCCTTGTTAAATTGTGATCTATTCTTCAAGCTTCGCATTAAATTCCTGCCGGTAGGCTCTATTTGTTTTTCTGTGTTTCCAAGTTTCAATTGATTTGGAGGCAGCCTTGACCCATCTAGGATCTCCCGTAGACTCAACAACAGAAATATTATCAACTGAGCCACTTGGTAGAGCGATATATTTTAAATGTAGATATCCTTCCTCCAACTCAGTAACCCTAGGAGCCTCAACATGAGGGAAAAATGCCCCTTGCTCGTGAGTGCATCAAGTTTCACCCGCTATGGAGCCAAGTGACAATACTAGAATTAAGTAAGTTAATTTCTTCATAGCAATTTAGCATCTAAAGCACAGGAGCGGCTTTACTGCATCCAGAGCCTTAACCTACTAATTTTGTCTCCTGACAAACCTAAGTTCATCATTGTTTTCTGTATCAGTGAACAGAAGTCTATCACTGATATTTTCTGGCTCTTGGAGGAAATTCCAGCAGATAGCAATCGAACCTTCTGCCCACTCAGGTTTTTCGTCTAAAAGCCATTGGCATTCTTTAGTTGCCTCATTTGTATCAGCAATATAAACGACTGTAGCTTGAATCCAGGTTTCACCTTCATTGTTTTCGACAATGTCGTATAGTTCTACTGATTCGCCAGATATGTATTTCATCATATTTCTAAGTTATCGCCAAGCTCACCCACGGAGGCACGATAGCGCTGGAGGTGGGTGCGGCGCCTTGGTACGCCCAGCATGGGTGTGAACTAATGGGGTGAAAGTCCCATGTAGGAAGATCACCATTTAATGGATTCCATTAGATGCTAACTACTAGCGAATGGCAACTGCAATACCGTGAGGTCTTGTGGGGAGGAAGCTTCTAGCAAAACTACGAGCTGACGAACAGAAACATCCTCTAAGGCTTAGCCTGGAGGCAGGTGACCAAGGACACTGAAGTTGGGTGACCTAATGAGTAGATTAAATGACGCAGTTGTGTAGTGAAAATTCACGTTCTTATCTGGGGAGATCTGTTTAACTTGCTGCTGTAAAGCTGTAAAGCTGTCAGCGTGTCCGCTGACTCATAAGTAGGCCCAGCTCGCTAGCCACCATCGCAGGGATAGAATAAAAATGGCCGAACACAGCAGGGCCTCGGTCAGTAATGATTACGGTGATTAAACAGAAGACGGCAGGCTGCATAGTAGCCTAATGCCAAGATTAATACCTTGGACTGGGTGAAGGAGTGAACCTAAATCCATGAGTTAAAAGACAGAGCTAGCCTATCGATATGTTTCCAGTCGGATATAAAGTTGAAGTAGCGCGCTGCCATGATTCTCAACTCAAATGGAGAGCTGCTCGACACTATCGTTGGGTAGAGATTCTTTACGAATAGGGTGATCCTACCCATCAACAACGGACACACCACTGTAGTCTATCTTTATATACTCAAATACGGTTTCTCGCATGAGGCACCTTGTAGGAAAGCGGTTACCATGGATTGCTTCTACCTTAAGTGAGTGGAAGAACGTTTCTGCACAAGCATTATCATAGCAATTACCTTTGGCGCTCATGCTGCACCGCAGATCATACGCTGTAATTAAAGATTGATAATCTTTAGAGCAATACTGGCTTCCCCTGTCAGTATGCACGATAACAGTCGTAGGTTTCTTACGTCGCCATAAAGCCATTTGAAGGGCGTCACAGACCAATGTAGCCGTCATCGTTTCTGACATCGCCCAACCAATAACCAACCGACTATATAGGTCTATCACTACAGCCAGATATAACCAACCTTCTTCCGTTCGTAGGTAGGTAATATCCCCAGCCCATTTCTGATTCGGCACTTCAGCATTAAAGTTCTGCTCGAGCAAATTTGGAGCTACTGGCAGACCATGTTTTGAGTAGGTTGTGGCTTTATATCTCCTGCCTGCTTTAGCCCGTAGGCCCTGTCGACGCATGCTGGCAGCAATTGTTTTCTGATTATATTTACTCCCCTCACTGGCCAACTCCTTCGTCAGACGAGGGGCGCCGCTACGTTCTTTGCTGGCTATAAAGCGCTGCTGTACCAAGCTATCGAGCTGCATTCGGTACTGCTGGTACTTGGATTGGTCAGCCGATCTTGACACCCAGTTATAAAAGCCACTGCGAGATACGCCCAATACCTTGGCCATCGCTTTGATGCTGAATTCATGCCTGTGCTTTTGCATGAAGGCGTACCTCATTTCAGGCTCTTTGCAAAGTACGCTGCGGCCTTTTTTAAGATCGCCAGCTCCTCTGCCTGCTCAGCCAGCTGCCGCTTAAGTCGAGCATTTTCTGTGGCCAGC
This sequence comes from Microbulbifer sp. GL-2, assembly GCF_007183175.1. Taxonomy (NCBI): domain Bacteria; kingdom Pseudomonadati; phylum Pseudomonadota; class Gammaproteobacteria; order Cellvibrionales; family Microbulbiferaceae; genus Microbulbifer; species Microbulbifer sp. GL-2. The sequence continues at coordinate 341,281 of NZ_AP019807.1, read as the reverse complement.
TCTCTCTCGGCTTTGATGTAACTTAGCCATACTTCGCCATCCGTAAATCTGGGAAGGGTGAAATCCAAGCTGTTTAGCGGCAACGCTTACCCCGACCTTGAGCGCCAGTGCTAGGGCATCCTTCCTATACTCCTCTGAATATTGTTTACGAGTGGTTTTGGTTGGTTTATTTGATCTTGTCATAGAGCACCTCTGCTGCGTAGTTTATCGCTTAAGAGAGTGTCCATCGTTGGTGGGTAGGATCAGGGAGCCGCCCATTGCGGACCCACACGATGAGTGGTGTGGTAGACGGTAGCTAGAAGCTACCGTCTACTGGATTTAGTTTTTTTTCTGGCTACGATGGAAAATATATGCCAATGATGCGGTGTACCATCTGTAGTTTCTCCTGAAAGGTCATGTTCAGTCCACTTTAATAGCTCAAATTTACCGAGGTGTTTTTTAATCTTCGATTCATTCATAACTAGAGTATCACTCCAAAATGCTTCCTTATCATACTCAGGCCCAGCCATTGTGTCTTTCGGCCCCAGGAATGAACCGCAAAAGATTCCACCTTCTGTCAAAGAGTTAGTTATTTTCAACCAAACTGACTCAAAATCTTTTTCAGGACAAAAGAAAAGACTGGCATCAGCAACTACCAGCGAGGACTCAGGATAATTGAAAGTATTAAAGCTATCCCTTGATAGAATAACCTGCTCATCATCTTTGAATCGTTTACGACATCTAGATATAGATTCATTCTCGATATCAAAGGCATGAACTGTGAAATCATTACTGCGCAAATAAGCTATATCAGATCCTGCTCCACAGCCACAATCAACAGCAATCCCTTTTCCTTTTACTTTGCTAAGAGCAAAAATTAAATCTTCACGAGTATCACTATGTTCGGTTGAGTCATAATAGTTTGAGATTTCTCTCGTTGACATTCCCTATCTCCGATGAGTAGAAAATCTAACGCCGCCAACAGTGGTCGAGCGTAGCGAGGTCCAGCCCCGAAGAAGCGATGCTGAACTTTACTTGGTACGCCCAGCGTGGGCGTGAGCTGATGGGGTGAAAGTCCTCTATAGGAAGATCACCGTTTAATAGGTCCATTAAATGCTAACTACTGGCGAATGGCAACTGCAACACTGTGAGGTCTTGTGGGGAGGAAGCCGCTAGCAAATATGAGTGGAGGAACAGAAACATCCTATAAGACTTAGCCTGGAGGTGAGGGGGCCAAGGACACCGAAGCCGGGTGATCTAGCGGGTAGAGTCAAAGATGTAGTTGTGTAGTGAAAGTTCATGCTCTTAACTGGGGAAGTCTGTTTAATTTACTACAGTGAAGCTGTCAGGACGGTAACAGACTCATGTATAGGTCTAACCGGTTCGAGACTATCGTTAAGTACATGGATAGGGAACCGCTGATTACGTACCTCCGCGATGACTGGTGTAGTAGCCGGTAACTATAAATTACCGACTACACGATTTTGAGCTACTCAACAACATTGCCAGAGAAACTTACCAATCGTTCCCTCTTTATTTATGAATGCGTATGAAACACCGGAGTCTCCAAAATTGATACTAAATGGAACTTCACACGAATCTAGCTGCATAAGAAGTGACCAGTCGTCCGTATTTCCTGGAAATTCGTCACCTTGAAGAAAGCTGGGTGTCCCACCAATTTTATTTCCTCCCAGCTTATTACAGTATTTTTCATAGTCCTCGTCAGCTAGGTCAAAGCGTTCTGCTTCTGGAATGAACTCTGGGTCTTTTGAGGCTGAAAGATCAACAGCTAATTCGATGTCTATTGGGTAAAGACCAGTTTTCCCCTTTACTTCAACATAGTCCTGTAAAGTTGGTCCAGTGGTGATATTTCGTACCTTTATTTGAGGCTTACCACCCGGTTGAATAATTACTGCATTCTCGCCACCATCTGGCTCCCATGTTCCATCAACGTACTCATCATCATCTGTCATGAAGATATAGGCCACTTTTCCTTCACAGCCTGGAAATAGATCATTTGTAAGTTTGATCTGACAAATAAAGCGCATGGGAGAATCTATTTCAGAGCTTATTGGCCATTGAGCTTCCTCAAGCCAATTAGGCTGACCGCCAAATTTTGTAACAACATCAGAAATCGGTAATTCAGTTACTTTGAATTTTATTGTATTCCGAGTAATCATACTTATCCTTGTGTACTCTAAACCCTTGCTAATAGGCAGCTGAAACTCAGTGTAGGCTGTCCCGTGGAAGCGGAACGGAGTGTACTTGAGTAACTTGGTACGCCTAGTATGGGCGTGAACTAATGGGGTGAAAGTCCCGTGTAGGAAAGTCACCATTTAATGGGCGCCATTAAATGCTAACTACTAACGAATGGCAACTGCAACACTGTGAGATCTTGTGGGGGAAGAAGCCGCTAGCAAGACTATGAGCTGGCGAACAGAAACATCCTATAAGGCTTAGCCTGGAGGGGCACCGAAACGGGGTGGTCTAAGGGTAGAGTCAATGGTGCAGCTGTGCAGTGAAAGGTCACGTTCTTATCTGGGGAGATCAGTTTAACTGGCTGCTGTGAAGTTGCCAGCCTGGCCGCTGACTCAGGAGTAGCGCACTGCCATGATACTCTACTCAAATGAAGAGCTGCTCGATACTATCGTTGGGTAGGGATTCAACGGATAGGGAACCGGCCATTGCGGACTGGCACGATGGGTGGTGTGGGGGCTGGTAGCTAGAAACTACCGGCTTTCCGATTTATGCGCCTGTCCCTGCCTAATCACAGCGACATCTATGTGGTTACCAAATAGTGCTTATTTACGATTACCCCACGGAGATTTATTTTCAAAAATTGAGATATACAGATTCTCGACTTTATCTCGCGCCCACTGGGTTTTGCGTAAAAACTTGAGCGAAGACTTAATTGATGGGTCGCTCTTAAAGCAATTGATATTAATCCTATCTGCCAAACCATCCCAGCCATAATGCTCCTGCAATCGTGTAACAACTTTCTCAAGAGTAATACCATGTAGCGGATTATTTGGTTGTTCTTTACTCATTCTTCAATCAATACCCTATGTTTAATGACGCGAGCAGGGCGTGAACTAATGGGGTGAAAGTCCCGTGTAGGAAGATCACCGTTTAATGGGCGCCATTAAATGCTAACTGCTAGCGAATGGCAACTGCTACACAGCGAGGTTTTGTGGGGAGGAATCAGCTTGTAAAGCTATGAGCTGACGAACAGAAACATCCGATAAGGCTTAGCCTGGAGGGGAGGTGGCCAAAGGCAGCAAAGCTGGGTGATCTAGTAGGTAAAGTAAATGATGCCGATGTGTAGTGAAAGTTCATGTTCTCATCTGGGGAGATCTGTTTAGCTTGCTGCTATGAAGCTGTCTGAGTGGCCGGTGAATCAGAAGTAGCGCACTGTCATGACACTCTACTCAAATGAAGAGCTGCTCGACACTTTCGTTGGGGAGAGATTCATTACGAATAGGGAACCACCCATTGCGGACCTGCACAATGGGTGGTGTGGGGGCCGGTAGCTAGAAACTATCGGCTACCCGATTTATGCTGTTATTTATCTTACAGCGACTTTACATTGTTAGCGCACGGCCCTTTTTGCCCTTGCCCCACAACATATTCTACTTTTTGCCCTTCATCCAGAGATTTGAAACCATTCATTTGAATTTCTGAATGGTGAACAAATAGATCTTTGCTTCCATCATCCGGAGTAATAAAACCAAAACCTTTGTCACCATTGAACCACTTTACCGTACCTGTGCTCATACTAAATATTACTCTTTTTGGGTGATTGCTATTACCTATCTTCGTTATCACCATCACGAAAAAGGTTTCTTAACTATATTTACACATACGCCCAGCACAAGGGCGGCCGAAACAGAGCGAAGCGGCGTGTAGGCCGTCCTGCCCGTTTTTTTTGCTGGGCTTACGTGCTGCTGCTTGGTGCTCCCAGTATGGGCGGGAACTAATGGGGCCCATTAGATGCTAACTAAAAGCGAATGGCAACTGCAACACTGAGAGGTCTTATGGGGGGGGAGCTGCTAGTAAAACTACGAGCGGACTAACAGAAACATCCTTTAAGGCTTAGTCTGGAGGTGAGGTGGCGAAAGACACCGAAGCCGGGTGATCTAGCGGGTAGAGTCAATGACGCGGTTGTGTAGTGAAACTTCAGGTTCTTGTCAGGGGAGGTCTGTTTAGCTTACTGCTATGAAGCCGTCAGCGTGGCTGCTGACTCAGAAGTAGCGCACTGCCATGACACTCAGCTCAAATGAAGAGCTACTCAATACTATCGTTGGGTAGAGATGCATTACGGATAGGGTGTCGCCCACTGTGGACTCGCCGATGGGCGGTGTGGGGGTCGGTAGCTAAAAACTACCGGCTACCCGATTTAACTACCTCAATCTGTGCCGCCGCCATCCATACCATGTGAACCGCCACCAAAGTCAGAGCCAACAGATGTAACATCGTTACTACTAAAGTTTGCATTTCCGTAAAAATGTAGATTTCCTACTTCTCCACGCATTGCTCCGTAATCACACGCCTCACCAATTTCATGATGATATGCATCAAATTCCTTCTTTGAGCAAAAAATTGAAATCGCGTAACAGGTATAAATAATTGAGAGCCCTGATCTCTCAATCGTAGCCCTTACTTGTTTTGGGCGATACCTTTTAGATTTTCCATAATCTTTCGCTAGCAACCTAGGCAATTTCCGCAAGTACGATTTTATCACTCTATTTCGTTTTATTCTTTGGATGAATTGCATTACGTGTTCCTTGTGCACATTTAACGCCTTGCCAATCGGCGGCCCTGTAGGGTCGTCGCGTTTGGGTAACTTGTTATGTGTTGTATTAGCTGCATTGTAGGCACGATTTAAATTTTTATTGAAATCAATGTTTACCCTTAATCTTGGTAACTATCTCATTAATTAATTCAGCTGGTAATAACGATTTAGACAAGTACTGCTGCCCCCCAGATTTAGCTACCAAAATAAGCCCTAATTCGGTTTCAATAATATGTTCGATATCTGCCCACGACAGGGCTGTTTTCGTATAAGGATTCTGTGTCTGGATTCCATCCTTATCTATGGTTAATTTCACTTCACTACCGGCACTTTTCCCAAGCATCTGCCGTGCTAACCACCAAGCTCGTCGATATCGAATGTGAATCAGTTCCAGCACGCCTAATGCAATTAACGTGCAACTTGCGATCTTAGGTTGCTCAGTAAATAACAGTAATCCCGTACCAGAAGATAATAGTAATGTAGGAAGAAGATAGTTGGGCTTGACATTTTTCCCATAGGGTAGAGACTGATCATAGCATTCGGCAAGGTAATCTCTAGATAAGGCAAATTGAGTATTAAAAGGCTGCATAAAAACAACTTATTGTGTCTGGTAAATTTGTCGTAGCACTACAGTGAGTGTCAGGATGATTCTTTAAGCTAATGTCAATTACGCCACATCTCTCAATAAGATCCGACTTAGCCCCACATAACGTCTTTAGCAACGGCAAATTACGGAATCGAAGGCGTAGTAATTTGTCCGCTTGCCTAAATTTGGCACGCCCAGCATAGACGTGAGCTAATGGGGTGAAATCCCCCTGTAGGAAGATCACCATTTAATGGGTGCCATTAAATGCTAACTATTCGCGAATGGCAACTGCAATGTTGCGAGGTCTTGTAGGGCGAAGCGGCTAGTAAAGCTACGAGCTGATGAACAGAAGCATCTTATATGGCTTGGCCTGGAGGCGAGGTGGCCAAGAACACCGAAGCCGGGTGATCTAACGGGTAGAGTCAATAATACCGTTATGTAGTGAAAGTTCACGATCTTATCTGAGCAGATCTGTTTAGCTTGTTGCTGTGAAGTTGTCGGCGTGGCCGTTGATTCAGAAGTAGCGCACTGCCATGACACTCAACTCAAGTGAAGCGCTGCTCGACACTATCGTTGGGTAGAGATTTATTACGGATAGGAATCACCCGTTGCAGGCCCGCACGATGGTGGGGCCGGTGGCTAGAAACTACCGGCTACCCGATTTATATGACTGTAAGCGTCATTTGGTAAAATTTATCATCTTCGCTCTCTATGACAAACCCTAGGCGACCATAAAGTCTATATGCTGGACTACGTTTAAATACTCGTAGATCAATGAACCCGAGTTGTTTTTGCCTTGCAAGCTCGGTTACCTTAGAGATAACTAAAGCGCCTAAACCTTTGTTTTGTTGGTTAGATACAACTTGAATATCTCGCAGTTGACAGCGATTGTTTTCAAATGAGAGTCTAACAACTCCAAAAACTCCATCATCATTCACTAAATCATAGTTCTCAAGATTTTCAATTGCACTGCGTACATCTGATAAAGTCCAGTCAACGCCATACATGTCATAGTACTCCTGCATGTTGGCAAGAGTAAGTTTTGCAGATTTATCCAAGTCTTGGGTTTTAACAAATTTTGTCATTGGTCTAGTCAAAACGCCTCAATAATTGAGCGAGGCTAAGCGTGGTATTGTGAGTAAAGCGAACCATGCTTAGCAGAGTCCGGTTGATTGTTTAGTTAGTGCTGAGGCCATACGGACCTCTATAATTTTTAAAGCCGCTTTATTATCGATTTTTTTCTTCAATTCGGACAGGCATCTAGTACCAATGCGTTTATCTGCAGCTAGAAGTATATTGACAAGCCCCCAGTAGTCATTTTCAAAAACCTTATTCATAATTTCGTCTTTAAAGGTATCTATGTATTCACGAATTAGATTTGATATATCTGGAATGTCAGTTCCATACGGATACCACTCCGACGGTTTTCTCTCTGGATGTGGCTTACCCACAAAATATTTAGGATAATCCCAGATGATATCTTTTCCGAGAGTTATCCAGTAGCGCGGACAATTCGTACTTCCCATTTGTGAGTCCATTCGATAGGAACGACATTGTAGTTGCAATTTCAGCCCTTCTGCACGAAGAAGATAAAACTCTTTTTGTAACTTACTCCATGGTTTAGACATTCTTCACTCTTGGTAGCACTAATGTCCGCAGTACGGGCTCCCAACTTGTTGCGAGTCCAGCACACAAAATGCGCGATTATGCCGGCGCTTGGTACGCCCAGCATGGGCGTGGACTACTGGGGTGAAAGTCTCTTGTAGGAAGATCACCGTTTAATGGGTTCCATTAAATGCTAAGTACTAGCGAATGGCAACTTCAACACTATGAGGTCTAGTGGGGATAAAGCGGCTAGTAAAGCTATGAGCTGAAGAACAGAAACACTCTATAAGGCTTTGTCTGGAGGCGAGGTGCTCAAGGACACCGAAGCTGGGTGATCTAACGGGTAAAGTAAATGATGATGTTGTGTAGTGAAAGTTCACGTTCTTCTCTGGGGAGGTCTGTATAGCTTGCTGCTGTGAAGCTGTCAGCGTGGCCGCTGACTCATAAGTACGCCCAACTCGCTAGCCATCCAAGATGGGAGTAGGAAAAAGTGGTGGGACATAGTAGCGCCTCGGTCAGTAATGGCCAAGGTGATTAAACAGAAGTCAGCCGACGGCATAGTGGTCAAATGAAGATCTGCTTAACACTATCGTTGGCTAGAAATTCATTACGGATAGGGAGCCCCCACTTCGTACCCGCACGATGAGTGGTGTGGGGGCTGGTAGCTAGAAACTACCGGCTATCCGATTTTAGTGCTTATCGCCGTGCTACCAGTATGACTCCGAGAACAATGAGAACAGCTCCGAAAATCCTTGTGATAGATAGCTCGATTTTTGGATACCCGAGCCATCCATTATGATCCAAAACGATCGAAGCTATAACTTGACCGCAGACAATTGAAATTGCCAATACCAACGCACCTAACTTAGGAGCAAGAAATACAGACATTGCGATATTAAAAGCCCCAAAAGCACCACCGAGCCAAGCCCACCACGGCAAAGCAGAAATCGATTCTTTCGTAAACCAGCTTTCATTTTGAAAACTTGAGATCGTCCCCAAATTACTGTACCGATTAAGAACGAAATAAATGCAGCTTGAATAGGCGAATTCAAAGCTACACGAAGCTGGGAATTTACTCCTGCTTGGGATGCTAGTGATCCTCCAACTATAAGCGCAAAAACTAGCAGCGCATATGTACTTAAACTATTCAAATTTCATCACTCTTTACTACTTGCAGCACTTAACGTCCGTATTTGCGGTTGGTTTGGAGCGCAGTGGAAAACCAGTCCCATACCATGCGCTTGGTACGCCCAGTATGGGCGTGGATTAATGAGCTGAGAGTCTCCTGTAGGAAGATCACCGTTTAATGGGTTCCATTAAATGCTAACTACTAGCGAATGGCAACTGCAATACTGTGAGGTCTTTTGGTGAGGAAGCCGCTAGCAAAACTATGAGCTGACGGACAAGAACAGCATCCATGGCTTAGCCTGGAGGAGAGGTGACCAAGGGTACCGAAACCGGGTGATCTAGCGGGTAGAGTCAATGATGCAGTTGTGTAGTGAAAGTTCATCTTCTTAAGTGAAAAGTGGTGGGATATAACAGCGCCTCGGTCAGTAATGATCACGGTGATTCAACAAAAGTTGGCCGACGGAATAGCAGCCTAATATCAAGATTTATACCTTGGATATGGTGAAGGCCTGAACTTAAATCCACGAGTTAAAAGGCAAGGGTAGCCTACCGATATGTTTCCAGTCGTATAAAGTTGAGGTGGCGCACTGTCATGACACTCAACTCAAATGAAGAGCTGCTCGACACTATCGTTGGGTGGAGATTCATAACGGATAGGAGCCGCCCATTGCAGACCTGCACGATGGATGGTGTAGGGCCGGTAGCAAGAAACTACCGGCTACCCGATTTAGGTGCCGCGGCTTGCTCGCTTGTATTTTTCCTGATGCTTACGGCGCTGCTTAGTAATTTCATACAGTACAATTCCAGAAGTTGTTCCTAGATTCAGGCTTTCAATCATTCCAAACATTGGAATGGATACGCAGAAATCACTGTTTTCTACTGCCAAATCGCTTATACCTCGAGATTCGTTACCAAACCATACGGCCAATTTCGGCTGTGTATAATCGGCCTCATGTAGTATAAAGTTGTCTTTTCCTTTTACATGAGGAGAGGTGACGATGGAGGTGAACCTATTATTGGCCAAGTGGGCTAAGCACACCTCTGTACTGTCAAATCGCTTTACAAAACTCCATTTTATTGCAGACACAGACGGTTTTGAAAGTGATTTTCTCTCTCTCATTTCCTGCCAATCATCAGGCAGTGAGTTACGCGGATCAACGATATATGTTTTCTCTACACCTAAAGCATTGACGTTTCTAATAACTGTGCCAATATTTTTCATATCTATTGGGCATTCGAGAACAGCAATTAGATTCTTACAGCGGTGAGGCTTAATTTCATCAGCTCTCTTTCGAGCTTCACTTTTCTCTAGTTCCATATTCTCGAAAATCTCAGATAGTTTGCCTGACGCCTGACGCCTGACGCCTGACGCCTGACGCTTAAAGCACCTGTAGCAAAACCAAAGCGGCGGTCCGGTGCCTTTATTTGGTACGCCAAGCATGGGCGTGGACTAATGGGGTGAAAGTCCCATGTAGGAGGATCACCATTTAATGGATTCCATTAAATGCTAACTACTAGCGAATGGCAACTGCAACACCGTGAGGTCTTGTGGGGAGGAGGCCGCTAGCAAAACTATGAGCTGACGAACAGGAATATCTTATAAGTCTTAGCCAGGAGGCGAGGTGGCCAGGGACACCGAAGACGGGTGATCTAGCGGGTATAGTCAATGACTCAGTTGTATAGTGAAAGTTCACCTCTTATCGGGGAGGACTATTTAACTTGCTGCTGTGAAGCTGTCATGGTGACCGCTGATTCATAAGTAGGCCTAATCCGCTTGCTACCTCGCGGGGGTAGAAAAAATTGTGGAACACAGCAGCGTCTCGGTCAGTAATGATCAAGGTGATTAAGCTGAAGTCAGCCGACGGCATAGTAGCCAAATGCCAAGATTAATACCTTGGACAGGGTGAAGGCCTGAACCTAAATCCATGAGTTAAAAGACAGGGCTAGCCTACTGATAGGTTTTCAGTCGGCTAAAGTTGAGGTGGCGCGCTGCCATGACACTCAGCTCAAATGAAGAGCTGCTCGACACTATCGTTGGATAGAGATTCATTATGGGTAGGGAACCGCCCATTGCGGACCCGTATGATAGGCGGCGTAGGGGGGGTAGCTAGAAGCTACCGGCTACCCGATTTAAATTTCTTTAAGCAATCCATCATCGTTTAGAATTGGTTGTGCCCACTTGTAATAATCTGATTTATTTTCATTCCAAGGCCAAACCCCATCGGTAGTAGGCCATATCATCTGAAGTACTTCAAAATCGTCTCCATCATGCAGCCACAGCCCCCACCCAAAGTACTCTTCAAAGTGTCTTTTTGCTACTTTTACAAAACACACATCAAAGTCACCAAGAAAGTCTGAATAATACTTCCCTGGTTCAAAGACTTCGCCCTCAAGAAGTCGATTTTTATAGTTATTCGCCATAGAATGAGCTAGCTCAGACTTTAGCCCCATAATTAGAACATCAGGCTTATTTTGCTGCTTATTTATGCCGATAGAATATGTAAATGAAGGCTCACCATCTCCTTCCATCACATTAAGAACATGGCATCCATATTCTTCAATATCATCAAGTGCCTTTTGATCTCTCTCATCCATCTCAATACTTCTTTTGAAATTTAACGTCCCGCAAAGGCCCGTAGCATACTGCCTGTGATTGTTAGTATGAATAGCCCACTATAGCTGAATATTTACCTCCAAGCGAATGGGCGAACTATCACGTGGTGGTTTAGGAAACTTGTTATTCGAAAACCAGATTACCACGCACGATGAGTAAGGATGTATAGGGCGAACTTCGACCATTTTTGCTCCCCCCTCTCGATCTATAGTGGCGACTAGCTGATAGTATCCTAGGGTTGCTCAAACTTCTGCTGACTCACGGAAGCACTCGCTATCCGCATCCCATGTACTTTCTCTCACCAATACTTCGTATTCCTTACCTTCTTCAGATTGCATTGCAGCTTTAGCGAAGAGAATTCTTGCATCAAAATTTTCAGCATAAACTGCGCCTGAAAAAGTAAGCAATAAGATCAATCTAAATATTTTAATACTGACCATTGCTAACCCCCAAAGCAGCGACTTATTTGCTACTTTTGTTTGTTATACGAATTTTTCTATTCATTAAATGAGGCTATTAAGGATTGAAGTTGCTCAATAGAAAGTAAGCTCCCTGCTTGGTCCTCAATGGTAACTCCATTATATCTCATATTCATGCTTATAGCAGTTGCAAACGCAGCTTGAGCCTCTAATGAATTATGCCCAAAGCTAATCTGATAGATATTGCCATTTTGTATATCTTTAGGGATAACACTTTTAAGTGGCTCTGGGGCTTTAGATACTGAAAAAATATATATCTCGAACCCCGTAGCTTTGCCATCTAAAGTAGCAGGCAAAAATCCTGAATGGTTATTAATATCGATTTTCTCACTTAACTCTAATACATGATCTATTTCAGGTTCTATTGAGTTAATTTCTTTAATATTTGGTTCCATTTCAAGAGCCAAAATAACAAATAAGCTCATAGACATTTTTTTCTCCATTAACTCGTATAACGCTTCAATAACCTGCAGCGTTGTGGCGAATCCACGCTTTTAGCTGTTAGGTGCCGTAGGTGCGTAGTTAATTGCCTTGGTACACCCAGCATGGGCGTGGACTAATGGGGTGAAAGTCCCTTGTAGGAAGATCACCATTTCATGGGTTCCATTAAATGCCAACTACTAGCGAATGGCAACTGCAACACCGGGAGGTCTTGTGGGGAGGAGGCCGTTAGCAAAACTATGAGCTGCGAACAGAAACATCCTATAAGACTTAGCCTGGAGGCGAGGTGGGCAAGGACACCGAAGCCGGGTGACCTAACGGGTAGAGTCATTGATGCAGCTGTGTAGAGAAAGTTCACGGTCTTATCTGGGGAGATCTGTTTAGCTTGCTGCTGTGAAGCTGTCAGGATGGCCCCTGACTTATAAGTAGGCTCAACCAGCTAGCCACCATCGCAGGGATGGAAAACAAGTGGTTGAACACAGCAGCGCCTCGGTCAGTAATGGCCAAGGTGATTAAACAGAAGTTAGCCGACGGCATGGTAGCCAAATGCCAAGATTAATACCATAGGCAAGGTGAAGACCTGAATCTAAATCCACGGGTTATAAGGCAGGGCTAGCCTATCGATATGTTTTCAGTTGGATATAAAGTTGAGGTAGCTTACTGCCATGACGCACAACTCAAATGAAGAGCTGTTCGACACCATTGCTAGGGAGAGATTAATAGCGGAAAGGGAGCCGCCCATTGCGGACCCGCACGCTGGGTGGTGTGGGGGCTGGTAGCCAGAAACTACCGGCTACCCGATTTACACTTTTTATCACTTAAGCTAGTTAAGTTCATATATTGCGGTAATTCTTTGGCCCACTTTAATATATTCCGGTACCGCCATAACTAAGTCCATACCGTAAGAATTTGGGGCCATAGCCAGTGCATATTCTTGGGGGTTGTACTCTAAGGAAAATATAGCGTACGCCTGACCAAAGTTTTCCTCTGTAGTTATACCGTATACACTTTTCACCTTTCTAGATTGGGCTTGGGCAAGAGCATTAGCTTTTTTCCGAGCTTTTGCACTAAGCTCAGTTATCATTTTCTCTTTGTACTCTTCTTCTTTAGACGTCTCAAAGAGTGCATCTATATTTTGAACACCATCTAGCCGGATCAGTTCATTCATAAGGCTGGGGTATTTATCGAGGTTCGTTAATCTCAAATTGAATCCTTGCTGTACCTCATAACCCAAAACTTCCAAATTATAAGCTCCGTCTTTTCTAGCTCGCTTTGTGTTTTTATCAATTTGGGTTGACTCTAAACTTGAAGTGGGTACCCCATGCTTTTTAAGAGCCTCCAACATCAGCGCTGAAAATTTTGTTAATTGCTCCATAGCTCTATTAGAGGATTGTTCATAAGTCAATATACTAAAGCGTACTTTTACCACATCGGGCTTTACTTCCCGCTCAAGTTTCTCCGTGACAATAACGAACGGGAAGTCAGGTACCGGATTTGCAGTAACTGCCAATGACATAACAAGTGATAAGGCCGAGACAATAAATTTCATGCACGATTCCTTTTTGAGTTGTAACGCCTCAATAACCCGCAGCTGGAACATAGCGGAGCGGAGTGTAAGCTGTCGGATGCTGAAGGCGCGTAATTAATTGACTTGGTACGCCCAATATGGGCGTGGACTAATGAGGTGAAAGTCCTCTGTAGGAAGATCACCATTTAATGGATTCCATTAAATGCTAACTACTAGCGAATGGCAACTGCAACACCGTGAGGTCCTGTGGGGAGGAAGCCGCTAGCAAAATGCGAGCTGATGAACAGAATTATCCCTAAGGCTTAGTTCATCGGTGAGGTGGTCAGGGGCACCGAAGCCGGGTGATCTAATGGGTAGAGTCAATGATGCAGTTGTGTAGTGAAAGTTCATGTTCTTATCTGGGGAGATCTGTTTAGCTTTCTGCTGTGAAGCTGTCAGCGTGGTCGCTGACTCATAAGGCCCAACCGGCTAGCTATCATCGCGGGGATATTGAAAAGTGCTGGGACATAGCAGCGCCTTGGTCAGTAATGGCTGAGGTGATTAAACAGAAGTTAGCCGACGGCATAGTAGACTTATGCCAAGGTTAATACTTTGGACAGGGTGGGGGCCTGAATCTAACTCCATGAGTTAAAAGGCAGTGCTAGCCTACCGATAGGATTTCAGCCAGAGTTAAAATTGAGGTTGCGCACTGCCGTGACACCCAACTTAAAACCTGCTCGACACTTTCGTTGGCTAGGGATTGATTTCGGATAGGGAGCCACCCATTATGGACCTGCATGATGGGTGGTGTGGGGGCCGGTAGCTAGAAACTACTGGCTACCTTATTTAAATGCTTATGCAGCATAGGCTTTAATTGCTGCACCGAGAATAACGCCTGCTAAACCAATTGCACCACTTATCCACCACCTTGAATCTTTCTTGTGGTCCAGCTCGCCGCCATGAAGATTAATCGCAGTATTTATAAGAGTAGAGATATCTGAGTTGGTTAATGGAGTTCTGGAAATTCTTTTCTTTTGGTCATCTGTTAGACCCTTGTAGGCTTCCCTGGATATCTTTGTCTCTTCGTCTACATCGTATAATTTTTGATAGTTTCTGCGCCATACCAAGGATGCTCTTTCCTGTTTGCTATCAAGTCGAAAGAACTCGGGGTGCTGTTCAAAGATAGCTTTCCAATAATTCCCTAGATCTTCCTTGCCCTCAATACGATCGGCCCAGCCAGAAAAATCTAATTTGTAGAATTTATAAGTTCCCATAACTTGGATTGCGGCTATTACATCTGCGAGCCGGTTATCGTTTTCAGTATATGGATTTTTTTGATTCTTACTCACATTCATCCTTTGGCATTTAACGCTGCCATAAAAGGCGAGCAACTTGTTGCGAGTCCAGGCCACAAAGTGGCTGATTTCCGATGGTCTTGGTACGCCCAGCATGGGCGTGGACTAATGGGGTGAAAGTCCGGCGTAGGAAGATCACCGTTTAATGGGCGCCATTAAATGCTAACTACTAGCGAATGGCAACTGCAACGCCATGAGGTCTTGTGGGGAGGAAGCCGCTAGCAAAACTATGAGCTGACGAACAGAGCATCCTATAAGGCTTAGCCTGGAGGTGAGGTGGGCAAGGACACTGAAGCTGGTTGATCTAACGGGTAGAGTCAATGATGCAGTTGTGTAGTGAAAGTTCACGTTTTTATCTGGAGAGATCTGTTTAGCTTGCTGCTGTGAAGCTGTCAGCGTGGCCGGTGACCCATAAGGCCCAACCCGCTAGCCATCATTGCGGGGATAGACGAAAGTGGTGGGACATTGCAACGCCTCGGTCAGTAATGACCACGGTGATTCAACAGAAGTTAGCCGACGGAATAGCAGCCTAATACCAAGATTTATACCTTGGATATGGTGAAGGCCTGAACCTAAATTTATGAGTTAAAAGACTGGGCAGCCTACTGATATATTTCCAGTCGGATAAAGTTGAGGTGGCCCTCTGCCATGTCACTCAACTCCAATGAAGAGCTACTTGATACTATCGTTGGGTAGCGATTCATTATGGAAAGAGAACTACCTATTGTGGGCTTGTTCGATGGGTGGTGTGGGGGCCGGTATCTAGAAGTTACCGGCTACCGGATTTAGGCATTTGGTGATTTTGTAAGAGAGTATTGAGCAAACAACGTTGGCAGAAGGAAAATTGGAATGATCACAAGCCAAAAATCAATCACTGCCTCCTCTCCGTAGGACGGGATACCCAATACGTAAGGTGCAATTAGCTCATAAAATAATGCCCATGGAAGAGATAAATAAAAGAAAACTGAGAAAACTGTAGTACTAACAGGTCTCTTTGAATATGCATAGCAAAAAAGACTAAAGATGACAATAGGCAAAAATATACCAATATCAATATAGTCAAGGTAGTGAATCTCAGAACTTTCGATAAATACGAACGGTATTAATAGGATTAAGGCAATGTGAATCCAAAAGAATATCTTCCAAAAAACACTTGGCGTTGATTGAATTTTTCCGATTTCAACATTGGATTCGGGAGCTTTATATATTTCCATAGTTTCTTTATGCCTAACGCCGCAAGCAAAAGCGAGCAACTTGTTGCGAGTCTAGTGTCCAAAGCGCTCAATTTTGGCTGGCTTTGGTACGCCCAATAAGGGTGTGGACTAATTGGGGTGAAAGTCCCATGTAGGAAGATCACCATTTAATGGATTCCATTAAATGCTAACTACTAGCGAATGGCAACTGCAACACCGTGAGGTCTTGTGGGGAGGAGGCCGCTAGCAAAACTATGAGCTGACGAGTAGAAGCCTCTTATAAGGCTTAGCTTGGAGGCGAGGTGGCGAGGGACACCGAAGACGGGTGATCTAGCGGGTAGAGTCAATGATGCAGTTGTATAGTGAAAGTTCACCTCTTATCAGGGAGGCCTGTTTAACTTGCTGCTGTGAAGCTGTCATGGTGACCGCTGATTCATAAGTAGGCCTAATCCGCTTGCTACCTCGCGGGGGTAGAAAAAAGTTGTGGAACACAGCAGCGTCTCGGTCAGTAATGGCCAAGGTGATTAAGCAGAAGTCAGCCGACGGCATAGTAGCCAAATGCCAAGATTAATACCTTGGACAGGGTGAAGGCCTGAACCTAAATCCATGAGTTAAAAGACAGGGCTAGCCTGCTGATATGTTTCCAGTCGGATAAAGTTGAGGTAGCGTACTGATCCTACCCACCAACGACGGACACTCTGTTAAGCGATAAACTACGCAGCAGAGGTGCTCTATGACAAGACCAAATAAACCAACCAAAACCACTCGTAAACAATACCCAGAGGAGTATAGAAAAGATGCCCTAGCCCTGGCACTCAAGGTCGGAGTAAGCGTTGCCGCTAAACAGCTTGGGTTGCATCCTTCCCAGATTTACGGATGGCGCAGTAAGGCTAAGCTACATCAGAGCCGAGGAGATTCCGAGAGAGAGCTGGCCACAGAGAATGCTCGACTTAAGCGGCAGCTGGCTGAGCAGGCAGAGGAGCTGGCGATCTTAAAAAAGGCCGCAGCGTACTTTGCAAAGAGCCTGAAATGAGGTACGCCTTTATGCAAAAGCACCGGCATGAGTTCAGCATCAAAGTGATGGCCAAGGTGTTGGGCGTATCTCGCAGTGGGTTTTACGACTGGGTGTCAAGATTGGCCAACCAATCCAAGCACCAGCAGTACCGAATAGAGCTTGATAGCTTGGTACAGCAGCGTTTTATAGTCAGTAAAGAACGTAGTGGCGCCCCTCGCCTAACGAAGGAGTTGGCTGGTGAGGGGAGTAAATATAATCAAAAAACAATTGCTGCCAGCATGCGTCGACAGGGCCTACGGGCTAAAGCAGCCAGGAGATATAAAGCCACAACCTACTCAAAACATGGTCTGCCAGTAGCACCAAACCTGCTTGAGCAGAACTTCACTGCTGAAGCGCCGAATCAGAAATGTGATCCTACCCACCAACGACGGACACTCTCTTAAGCGATAAACTACGCAGCAGAGGTGCCCTATGACAAGATCAAGTAAACCAACCAAAACCACTCGTAAACAATACTCAGATGAGTATAGAAAAGATGCTCTGGCACTGGCGCTCAAGGTCGGGGTAAGCGTTGCCGCTAAACAGCTTGGGTTGCATCCTTCCCAGATTTACGGATGGCGAAGTAAGGCTCAGTTACATCAGAGCCGAGGGGATGCCGAGAGAGAGCTGGCGACAGAAAATGCTCGACTTAAGCGGCAGCTGGCTGAGCAGGCAGAGGAGCTGGCGATCTTAAAAAAGGCCGCAGCGTACTTTGCAAAGAGCCTGAAATGAGGTACGCCTTCATGCAAAAGCACAGGCATGAATTCAGCATCAAAGCGATGGCCAAGGTATTGGGCGTATCTCGCAGTGGCTTTTATAACTGGGTGTCAAGATCGGCTGACCAATCCAAGTACCAGCAGTACCGAATGCAGCTCGATAGCTTGGTACAGCAGCGCTTTATAGCCAGCAAAGAACGTAGCGGCGCCCCTCGTCTGACGAAGGAGTTGGCCAGTGAGGGGAGTAAATATAACCAGAAAACAATTGCTGCCAGCATGCATCGACAGGGCCTACGGGCTAAAGCAGGCAGGAGATATAAAGCCACAACCTACTCAAAACATGGTCTGCCAGTAGCTCCAAATTTGCTCGAGCAGAACTTTAATGCTGAAGCGCCGAATCAGAAATGGGCTGGGGATATTACCTACCTACGAACGGAAGAAGGTTGGTTATATCTGGCTGTAGTGATAGACCTATATAGTCGGCTGGTTATTGGTTGGGCGATGTCAGAAACGATGACGGCTACATTGGTCTGTGACGCCCTTCAAATGGCTTTATGGCGACGTAAGAAACCTACGAATGTTATCGTGCATACAGACAGGGGAAGCCAGTATTGCTCTAAAGATTATCAATCTTTAATTACAGCGTATGATCTGCGGTGCAGCATGAGCGCCAAAGGTAATTGCTATGATAACGCTTGTGCAGAAACATTCTTCCACTCACTTAAAGTAGAAGCAATCCATGGTAACCGCTTTCCTACAAGGCGCCTCATGAGAGAAACCGTATTTGAGTATATAGAGATAGACTACAATCGAAATCGCCTACACAGCGCCAATGGCTATCTCAGCCCTGAGGCGTTTGAGGAACAACTAGTCGCTTAGTAGTGTGTCCGTTGTTGATGGGTAGGATCAATGGGCCGGGGATATTACCTACCTGCGAACAGAAGAAGGTTGGTTATATCTAGCTGTAGTGATAGACCTATATAGTCGGCTGGTTATTGGCTGGGCGATGTCGGAAACGATGACGGCCACATTGGTCTGTGACGCCCTTCAAATGGCGTTATGGCGACGTAAGAAACCTACGAATGTTATCGTGCATACTGACAGGGGAAGCCAGTATTGCTCTAAAGATTATCAATCTTTAATTACAGCGTATGATTTGCGGTGCAGCATGAGCGCCAAAGGTAATTGCTACGATAACGCTTGTGCAGAAACATTCTTCCACTCACTTAAAGTAGAAGCAATCCATGGTAACCGCTTTCCCACAAGGCGCCTCATGAGAGAAACCGTATTTGAGTATATAGAGATAGACTACAATCGAAATCGCCTACACAGCGCCAATGGCTATCTCAGCCCTGAGGCGTTTGAGGAACAACTAGTCGCTTAGTGGTGTGTCCGTTTTTGATGGGTAGGATCATACTGCCATGACACTCAGTTCAAATGAAGAACTGCTCGACACTATTGCTGGGTAGGGATTTATTACGGATAGGGAGCCGCCCATTGCGGACCCGTACGATGGGTGGTGTGGGGGCCGGTAGCTAGAAGCTACCGGCTACCGAATTTATGGGACATCTCCTACTCGATTTCATTTCCAGTTATATAAGTATCAACATCTAGTTCCAAGTTGAGCGAGCTGAGTCGATGTAATATTTCTAGATCCAGGTGAATACCCGCATTTGCGCTTATATATTGATGCCTACAGATAGAAATATAGGCTTTTGAATTTTCAACTAACTTGCGAATCGCTCCTGATGACCTTTCTAAATCTATAAGTAAATTAAGCAGCTTCTCCTCAAGACCATATGCTTCATTTACGATCGGCTCGTAAGAAACTCTCGAAAATTTGTATACTCTCTTTCCACTTTTATCAATATCACCTTTAGACCAGCCAGTTAGGGAATTATATGGAAGGTAGCTCGACAACTCATCGTATCCCAATGCTTCCGATGTAGCTGTTAAATATACCCGGTGACCAGACTCAATCCATACCCACTCCACTTGTGGAGTATCCCCTTTAGAAAGGTTTACTACGATAAAAAATTGCTCTTCCTTTATAAAAAAATAAACGGCAATAGAGTCATTGATATGGTCTAAATCAATCCTCGCTACACGAGGAACTTCGTTTTCAAGCTCAACCTCCATAACTTGAAGGTATTGCTTCGTAATCTCAAATGTAGGCTGCCTTAATTCCTGAATGGCTATAGATACATATTTTTTTGAATCTATCATTCTATAAATTTACTCTTGATAGTAAGGCCCCATAATGCCGGCAGTAGCCACCGGAGGTAAATGCCATCTTTTGTGTAGCTCCACCGCACAAAAGGTGGCAGTTGCCTGAGGTCGATTGCCTACGCTTGATACGCCCAGCATGGGCGTGGACTAATGGGGTGAAAGTCCTTCTGTAAGAGGATCACCATTTAATGGCTCCATTAAATGCTAACTACTAGCGAATGGCAACTACAACACCGTGAGGTCTTGTGGGGAGGAGGCCGCTAGCAAAACTATGAGCTGACGGACAGAAACATCATACATGTCTTAGCCTGGAGGCGAGGTGGCTAGGGGCACTGAAGCCTGGTGATCTAACGGGTAGAGTCAATGATGCAGCTGTGCAGTGATAGTTCACGTTCTTATCTGAGGAGATCTGTTTAGCTTGCTGCTGTGAAGCTGTCAGCGTGGCTGCTGACACATAAGTAGGCCCAACCCGCTAGCCACCATCGCGTGGATAGAGAAAAAGTGGTGGAACACGGCGGCGCCTCGGTCAGTAATGGTCAAGGTGATTAAACAGAAGTCAGCCGACGGCATAGTAGCCAAATGCCAAGATTAATACCTTGGACAGGGTGAAGGCCTGAACCCAAAATCCACGAGTTAAAAGACAGGGCTAGCCTACCGATATGTTTCCAGTCGGATAAGTTGAGGTAGCGCACTGCCATGACGCACAACTCAAATGAAGAGCTGTTCGACACCATTGCTAGGGAGAGATTCATCGCGGAAAGGGAGCCACCCATTGCGGACCCGCACGCTGGGTGGTGTGGGGGCAGGTAGCCAGAAACTACCGGCTACCTGATTTACAGTTTTTATCACTTAAGCTAGTTAAGTTCATATATTGCGGTAATTCTTTGGCCCACTTTAATATATTCCGGTACCGCCATAACTAAGTCCATACCGTAAGAATTTGGGGCCATAGCCAGTGCATATTCTTGGGGGTTGTACTCTAAGGAAAATATAGCGTACGCCTGACCAAAGTTTTCCTCTGTAGTTATACCGTATACACTTTTCACCTTTCTAGATTGGGCTTGGGCAAGAGCATTAGCTTTTTTCCGAGCTTTTGCACTAAGCTCAGTTATCATTTTCTCTTTGTACTCTTCTTCTTTAGACGTCTCAAAGAATGCATCTATATTTTGAACACCATCTAGCCGGATCAGTTCATTCATAAGGCTGGGGTATTTATCGAGGTTCGTTAATCTCAAATTGAATCCTTGCTGTACCTCATAACCCAAAACTTCCAAATTATAAGCTCCGTCTTTTCTAGCTCGCTTTGTGCTTTTATCAATTTGGGTTGACTCTAAACTTGAAGTGGGTACCCCATGCTTTTTAAGAGCCTCCAACATCAGCGCTGAAAATTTTGTTAATTGCTCCATAGCTCTATTAGAGGATTGTTCATAAGTCAATATACTAAAGCGTACTTTTACCACATCGGGCTTTACTTCTCGCTCAAGTTTCTCCGTGACAATAACGAACGGGAAGTCAGGTACCGGATTTGCAGTAACTGCCAATGACATAACAAGTGATAAGGCCGAGACAATAAATTTCATGCACGATTCCTTTTTGAGTTGTAACGCCTCAATAACCCGCAGCTGGAACATAGCGGAGCGGAGTGTAAGCTATTGGATGCCGAAGGCGCGTAATTAATTGACTTGGTACGCCCAATATGGGCATGGACTAATGGGGTGAATGTCCCAAGTAGGAGGATCACCATTTAATGGTTTCCATTAAATGCTAACTACTAGCGAATGGCAAATGCAACACCGTGAGGTCTTGTGGGGAGGAAGCCGCTAGTAAGACTACGAGCTGGTGAACAGAAACATCCTATGAGGCTTAGCCTGGAGGCGAGGAGGCGAGGAGGCGAGGAGGCGAGGAGGCCGGGGGCACCGAAGCCGGGTGATCTAACGGGTAGAGTCAATGATGCAGTTGTGTAGTGAAAGTTCACGCTCCTATCTGGGGAGATCTGTTTAGCTTGCTGCTGTGAAGCTGTTAGCGTGGCCGCTGACTCATAAGTAGGCCTAACCCGCTAGCTACCATCGTGGGGATAGACAAAAGTGGTGGAGCACAGCAGCGCTTCGGTCAGTAATGGCTGAGGTGATTCAACAGAAGTCAGCCGGCGGCATAGTAACCAAATGCCAAGATTAATACCTTGGACATGGTGAAGTTCTGAATCCAAACTCCATGAGTTAAAAGACAGAGCTAGCCTACCGATATATTTCTAATCGGATAAAGTTGAAGTAGCGCACTACCATGGCATTCAGCTCTAGTGAAGAGCTGCTCGACACTATCATTGGGTAGAAATTCATTACGGATAGGGAACCGCGACCCGTACGATGGGTAGTATGGGGGCCGGTAACTAGAAGCTACCAGCTACCCAGTTTAGTATATTTATTCCTCATCTGATATGTCGTAACACGATATTGCAAAATCTATATCAAGTTTTGCTATTGCCGACAACTCTTCTCTGCTAAAGCCAAAATTGCATTGATCTTTATAGAAGTAACCTGCATAAATTCTTGTCTCTTCAGCACCACATTCATATAGCTGTTTAAGGTTTACTTCGAGGGCTCGAATTATCCACATCAACCTATCTTCATATGGTATTTCGGCGGGAACTTCTAGCTGAGCAGTACCATAGGGCACAGGCTTACCTCGATAGCGCCCCCTCGGAGATATCTCACCTCTAATTTGGCTTGAAGTCTAAGCCCTGTGACATTCTCTGCTTCCTTTGGAGAAAATTTCTCTCCTCGAAGTAGAATGCTCAATCTAAGTTCTGAGATCATTAATTCAAAACTCCTATCAAAAAAGACCGCAAATGGGTAGGCAAATAACCAGAGTCCACTGCCATGACACTATCGCTGGGTAGATATTCATTACGGATAGGGTGTCGCCCATTGCGGACTCGCACGAAGGTTGGTATGGGGTCCGGTAGCTAGATACTACCGGCTACCCGATTTAGGAGCCTATTGCACCAAGTAATGATTGCTGTAATTGGTTTAAAATTTCAAATTCACTTGGCTTGAAATTTCTTTTTAATGAGCGCATAAGGTCATCTCCATTTCGACATCCTGCTTTTGGTGCGAGCTTATTTAAGAGCTCTTTACCTGGGAGCAACAATAGCGCAGCAGTGATATCTCTATCATTAATAGTAGAGTCAATTCTTGTTATCTCTTCCGTAAGCATGCTTTGCAATGTTTCTACATCGCATATTGCGATAGCTTTTTTAACTTCTTCTTCGGCCGCCCCCTTTAACTCCTCTATTAACTGGCCTGTACTTTCTGATTTTGCGAGGACTTTTTTAGTTAAGCTGACACCTAGAGTTATTTTTGATTTAGAAAATACCCTCTTAGCAGCTATGCTAAGTTTCGAGGATTCTAAATTAGAAAAAATATGATCTTCTACTTCTGATGAAGTCAACTCTTTCTTTTGAGAACCTATTCTATTGCCAATAGCAACTATAACCTCTGGTATGCAAAGGAATGACTCAGCCTCATGAAAAGGCAATGGTATGATCCCTTGGTTTTCAAGGTTAGACAAATATTCTGGTGAACGATAATCTGAGTCTATTATGCCTACAAGCGATATTTTTGTTGAAATTTTTGACCACAGCCCTGACTTTCCGACAATGTCGATTACGTCTGTACACCCTCCACCAGGATAAATTTCAATTGAGTTATCTTCGGTTAACCACCTATAGAAAATTGAATCGTATGATTTATCGTGGCCTTCCGTAACTATAACTTTATTAGTCGAAAGAATTCCAGGCAGCCCCCCTAAGAAAGCTGAAAGCTCTACTCTTTCTAGATCTTCAAAACTATCAACGCGCGTAATTTTATCGGCATCATCACTTAAAACATATACAGCATTAACATTCTCTCTTAGTGCAAAATTGATACTATGAGATGCGTAAATGAATATTTTTTCAGGATATTCATTCTCTATCAGAGTCCAAATTCTTTCCGCTAATTCAGGGTGCAAATTCAACTCAGGCTCATCGACAATAATTATTTCATGATCTTCATTAAGCCCAATAAAATCAGCCAGAATTGAAAATACTTGTTTTTCGCCATCAGAAAATTGAGACGGGCTATATTCAACTCCATTTTTGTTGGCAATTAATCTTCTTTCCTCAGTATTAAATGTAAGTTCAATAAGCGGGAATATTTCATTGAACATTTCAAACATCTTATCTAATGGTGGCTGGCTCCTGGTTGGGCAGTCCCCGATTGAGCCTGATTCAATCCATTCTTCAACAGCATCTGAGTGTCTAGTTTTTTCTTCTTGCCCTTGTTTGTCCAGCACTATTAACGCATCAAAAACTCTATCAGCTAAGGATGATTTTCTCTTATTCTCGTGTTGAGTTTTAGCTTGATTGAGTCGGTCATACTGCTGGAAGTTCTGCCGGCTTAGTTGGAGAGTGTCGTTAATCTTTATTGTTCGGCCACCCTCAACGTACACGAGATTGTTCTGACCTTGATTTATAAAATGTTGCCGAATTTCATTGAGAAATGTTGATTTCCCAGCACCATTTGCGCCAAGAAAGACGTTTACAGCTGAGAATTCAAACTCAAATCCTTCGTATTTTTGTGAAATATACTTCATTGTACGTTTTCCCAATGGTTCCTAATGCTAAAAGCACCTGCGTCAAAACCAGAATGAAGCTGAGGTTTTGACGTCGGCTGCCTTTGCTTGGTACGCCCAGCATGGACGTGAACTAATGGGGTGAAAGTCCCCTGCAGGAAGATCACCATTTAATGGGTTCCATTAAATGCTAACTACT
Organism: Microbulbifer sp. GL-2; assembly: GCF_007183175.1. NCBI lineage: Bacteria > Pseudomonadati > Pseudomonadota > Gammaproteobacteria > Cellvibrionales > Microbulbiferaceae > Microbulbifer > Microbulbifer sp. GL-2. The sequence goes on along the minus strand of NZ_AP019807.1, from coordinate 316,793 downwards.
GGCGAATGGCAACTGCAACATTGTGAGGTCTTGTGGGGAGGAAGCCACTAGAAAAACTATGAGCTGACGAACAGAAGCATCATATAAGACTTAGCCTGGAGACGAGGTGGCTAAGGACACCGAAGCCATGTGATCTAATGGGTAGGGTAGATGATGCAGTTACGTAGTGAAAGTTCATGTTCTTATCTGGGGAAATCTGTTTAGTTTGCTGCTGTGAAGCTGCCAGCGTGGCCGCTGATTCATAAGTAGGCCCAACCTGCTAGCCACCATCGCGGGTTAGATAATAGTGGTGGAAAACAGCAGCACCTCGATCAGTAATGACCACGGTGATTAAATATAAGTCAGCCGACAGCATAGTAGCCAAATGCCAAGATTAATACTTTGGGTAGAGAGAAGGCCTGGACCTGAATCCATGGGTTATAAGGCAAGATTAGCCTACCCGATATGTTTCCAGTTGGATAAAGTTGAGGTGGCGCATTACCTTGACACTCAACTTAAGTGAAGTGCTGCTCGACACTATCGCTAAGTAGAGATTCATTACGGATAGGGGGCCGACCATTGCGGACCCGTACGATGGGTGGTGTGGGGGTCTGTAGCTAGAAACTACCAGCTACCCGATTTAAATTTTTTCACAAATGACACCTAGCTGTTTCTTTAAGTCTCTGCCGGTTGAAGCAATGGTACACAGCTTTTCTTTTCTATGCTCACTAAGAAATATCTTTCCAAGTCGTTGCAAATGCATTATTTCTGAAGGCTTAACAGGATACTTCATTAAGCCACCTTTAAATGAGCTCTTGAAATGCCAATGATTGAAGTAAATGAAAGAGTGAAATTCATTGAGATTCTCTTTGCTTAAATACTCCTCAATTGGTAAGTCACGATACTTTGTTAGAAGTTTCTTATATGATTCTTTACTATCACAAAGGTTCTTATAGCATTCATAGTGAATGTCATCATATGCCTTTATGGATTCGCCTGCGTATTTCTTTAGTCTCACACCATAATTTAATGGCGAAATTTCCTCTTTCCACCATTCAGAGAAAAGCGACGGATAAAGATCAATTTCTAGTAACGTGTTTACACAATTAAACTCTTTCATTGGGTTATAAAAAGTCATATTAAATTGAATGCTTTTTTTCTCCGCATAAGCCAAGCATACTGAGTCCAATATCTGCATTGAGAATTGACAAAGAAGTTCATATATATCTACGACTTCATCATATGAGTTCGCTTTGTTAGAGAACTTAACATGAAAGAACCATTTCCTTGTTATTCCTAGGCATTCGTTCAACGCACAGTGTTCTAAATCCATAAACGCCATGCTATGAAACACCAGAAGATCATGGAAAACCTCATCTGTATCTTTCATCGCCAAATCCCATGAATAGTCTCCTGGCCGCTGTAAATCCCCCGTGCCAATCTTTGCAACATACTCTTGGCTTGATCTAATCCTATAAAGACAAGTTATTATCGACTCAGCAGGAAACACTAGTGCCTGATGAGCACTCACATCACGTAACCTTTTTAGAATTTCATATTCTCTTTGGTTTTGTTCTCTAAAGGTCTTTACAGATTCTCTCAGCCAGTCTGGAGAGTTCTTGATTGAATTTTCGATAAAGAAAAGCAATGATCTCAATGAGTTATTCAAATTCAAAATAAAGTATTTAGGCGTATGATATGACTCATCTAATACCAGCTTGTTTTCATGTACTATTTCGATATTTTGAACTAAATCAGGATGCTCTTTTGCCATCCCTTCAAAAAACAATGAAGACTTCTCTAATTGGAACACCTTATATCCTTGATAAATTTAACGCTTTGCTAAACGGCAGTCGAAACGTAGTGTAGACTGTCCGGTGAATGGCGCACCTTTGCGTCCGAATGAATTTGAACAACCTGTTATATTTTATTTGATAGGTTTTATAGCGTTAGGAATTTTAGGCTCATATTTTTTTGCAGTTCTTGCTGCTGGGTCTTCAATATCCTCTGAAGGGAATAGTACTGGAACTGCGAATTGGACGCGGCTAGCAAGGACGTTTTTTGAGCCTTTTTCACCACCTATATCACCACCAAGAATTCCAGACAGTACCTTAACTTTTGCCCCACCCTTCGCAGAATCTTCAGCGGTGATTGCAATATCAAATGCTACAAGCTGGGAAAAATTATTGTTACGATTATCCCAGGTAGAGTTATTGTTTACAGCTTCACTTTTTCTCATGAGACCACCAGGGTTAACCGACGCACCTAAATTCTTAGTTTTTTCCTGAGCATCTTTGATACCATTGACTATAGAAACTAGCGTTTCCGAAACAAATTCCTTTAGATCCATAAACTCACCTTGAAATATAACAGTGTATTCAAAAGCAGCCGCATTATATCACTAGTCACCATATCCCAAGACGAGAAAACACCTCTAGTCAAAAAAAACATATAAATCAATATGTTAGCCTGCACAGGAGTAGAATTACTTTAGTAGATATATTGCGGTTGCTCTTGATTTTCGATGTTGGCAGCGGAAGAAAATAACAATGTGTATAGAAAGGCAGCAAAATGAAGCCGCTGTGGATGATCTATTGTTTCAGGATTTCAAAGTGAGTTACGGGGAAGAGTGCTAACCTTAACGGCCATTTTTATACGCAACTGAATGTTTCAAAGCGTGAACCACCAAAAATATAGGCACAGAAATAATCTTATTGGATTTTATTCAGTTTGTTTTAGTGTCAAAGCTGCGTAGAATCGGTGGATATTTATCGATATTTGGATCGTCATTGAGCAGCCTTCTAAAGGCCGATGACCAAAGAGATTCAAAGTGCCCAAGAATTTTCTAAAAGAACCATTCCCTCAAAGGAGTACGGTAGCGTGACGTAAAAGTAAGTAAAAGGCGCTGACCCAAGGTGCGCTAACACCAGGGGCCAGCTAACCAAATTGATACTCTAACTATCAAAATGGCTATATGGATCATACGCTAGAAACCCGCTCGTCTTCAATAAAGTGGAGTTCATTCAGTAGTTTGGGGCGTGTCCCTTGGCTCTGGAAGCGTTGCGTCTGCCTTTTCTACCTCTATGCCTACCGTTCTCGCGCCCCACCTGATACTTCCTTAACAGTTACTTTCAAATCCTTCCATTAAGGGAGGTCTACGTATGGTTTGAGTATTCATAGGAAGCAATTATGTTGATCTTAAAGCGCCGGACGGGTGAAAACTTGCGGATTGGAGCGAACGTTTCAATTACGGTATTGGAAGTTAAGGGTAATCAGGTAAAGATAGGCATACGTGCCCCCAAATCACTACCGGTTCACCGTGAGGAAATCTATAGGCGTGTCCAAAAGGAGAGGGTGCTGGGGGATGGAGGTGGTTGAGATTACGGGGCGCCCTAAGTAAGGGCGCGCGTTGGCGTGTTCAGTCCGCTGGGTGATAGGGTTAACGTTCTAATAACTGGCAGATGGAGCGTATCGTAAGCTGCCCGACGCGTGTCTTTCGCGCGTGAAGTTTATTAGCTTGTTATAAGCTATCATGTACCTCTCTCTTATTTTCAAGATCTTCACCACAAAATGGGCAGTATCTTATAAGGAGGTGATGAGAGCACATCTGTGAGCCAACTTCCCCTTCATAACCATCCTCAATATCAAATTCAGTTGCAGATTGCCACTGCGAAAGAACCCAACCCCACTCCACCCGATTAATTTTTTGATAGAAAATTTCAGCATCTTCGTACTGATTTTGCCTACAACTATGTTTTAATTTTTCTTTGATCATATGGATTTATAACGCCGCAAACACGGGCTGAAATGGAGCAGCAAAACTGTGGAATGTAGGTCTAGCCAGCCAGCTTTGCTGGCGATAGTACTTGGCTTTGTTATGTATTTTTGCGCACCTTGTCGAAAAAGAACAGTGGCAATGCTATTACGAGTACTAGCGACCATGTATACAAGAATAATGCAGCAATACTATGTGCTGCCGTGATATACATGGCAACTTGCTTATTTGCACTAAAGAATAGAATAAAGCTTGTTACTAGGCCGACAGTTATTGAGGTAAGTGTGTATATAAAGAGCCAAGTTCCAGACTCACTTGGAGTTAATGCGTACTTCGCAGAATCCATTGCCAACTGAATTGAATCTGCGCAATCAGGGCGAACCGAAAATAGATAAATAACCCACATGCCCACTAATGTAGCTGGCGCTAGTAGGCCTATAGCCCCGGCAATCTTGCTATCCATTTCTCGCCTCGTGTGAATAACATTTATATAGTAATCATTCTGACGACTATTATCATGATTACCAACCTGTATTCAATCAATCAGGATCTTTTATAAAATATCAGCCAAACCGATCGGAAATCATGTTGATTTCTTATTAGTTACTTAGGAGGGTTGCAAAATTGAGCGGTTCCTGAAGCGTTTCACCGCGCTGTAGGTCGTATACCACTTCGGTAAAGCTGATTTTAGAGCTGACAAACCCATAAGCGGTGCAGATACATTGAGCACATACTCGGGTTCTAGAGTTGATAGAAAATCGAAAGGCACTAGGGCAAGAAGGGGTTGCTTGATTTATATCAAAAAAAAGAAAAGGGGGCAGAGCCCCCTATTTTAAATCAGATCCACTCTTTATCGGAGCAGATTACCAGAACTATTAAAGGTTGCTGATTTCCTCAAGTTGCTGTTGCAGGCGCTCTTGGGCCCCTTTCATTTCCGCGAGTTTGTCCTTCTCCTTGGCAACAACGGCTTCGGGGGCTTTGTCCACAAACTTGGGATTGTTGAGCTTGCCTTCAACTCGTGCGAGTTCTTTGGAAAGTTTATCAATCTCCTTTTGTAGACGGGCACTCTCGGCTTTAACGTCGATCAGGCCAGCCATGGGTACCAGCAATTCCATATCGCCTACCAGGGCGGTGGCGGAGGCTGGTGCAGCTTCTCCACTTTCCAGCCAGGTGATTTCTTCGAGGCTGGCTAGTTTGATCAGCAGGCTGCGGGCTTGCTCCAGCAGTTCTTTGTCTCGGCTGGAACCGCCGCGCAGGATCAGTGGGATTTTCTTCGCTGGGGAAATATTCATTTCACCGCGAATATTACGCACGCCTTCAATAACCTGCTTCAACCAGGCAACGGCCGCTTCCGCTTCTTCGTCGATCTTGCTGTTATCTGCTTCCGGGTACTGCTGCAGCATAATGGTGTCACCGTTGGAACCGGCGAGGGTTTTTACACGCTGCCAGATTTCTTCAGTGATAAACGGCATCAGTGGGTGAGCCAGACGCAAAATGGTTTCCAGTACGCGGATCAGGGTGCGGCGGGTGCCTTTCTTCACTGCGTCGGAGGCGTTGTCGTCCCATAGTACCGGCTTGGACAGTTCCAGGTACCAGCTGCAGTACTCACTCCAGATAAAGTCGTACAGTGCCTGGGAGGCGAGGTCGAAGCGGTAGGTGTCCATGGCTTCGCGCACGGTGATTTCGGTGCGCTGCAGTTGGGAAATAATCCAGCGGTCGGCGATGGTCAGTTCAAAATCCGTGCTGCCATCTTGTCCACAATCGTGTTCTTCACAGTTTTGCAGAACGTAGCGGGAGGCGTTCCAGATCTTGTTACAGAAATTGCGGAAGCCTTCGATACGGCCCACATCAAACTTGATGTCGCGGCCGGTGGAAGCCAGTGAGTAATAGGTGTAGCGCAGGGCATCGGTACCAAAAGCAGAGAAACCTTCGGGGAAGTCCTTGCGGGTTTGCTTTTCGATCTTCTCGCGCAGGTGCGGTTGCATCAGACCAGAGGTGCGCTTCTCTACCAGGGTCTCCAGGTCGATACCGTCGATCAAATCGATGGGGTCGATCACGTTGCCCTTGGATTTGGACATCTTCTGGCCGTGGTTGTCGCGCACCAGGCCGTGGACATATACGGTGCTAAAGGGCACTTCCTTCTTGAAGTAGAGGGTCAGCATCATCATGCGCGCGACCCAGAAGAAAATAATATCGAAGCCGGTGACCAGTACTGAGCTGGGGTGGAAGGCTTTCAGTTCTTCGGTATCTTCTGGCCAGCCCAGGGTGCCGAAGGTCCACAGGCCGGAGGAGAACCAGGTGTCGAGTACGTCGTCGTCCTGGCGCAGGCTGATGTCGGCGCCCAGGTTGTGCTTCTCGCGTACTTCCTCTTCGCTGCGGCCAACGTAGACTTTGCCTTCGCTATCGTACCAGGCGGGGATGCGGTGGCCCCACCACAGCTGGCGGGAAATACACCAGTCCTGGATATCGCGCATCCAGGAGAAGTACATGTTTTCGTAGTTTTTCGGTACGAAATTAACACTGCCATCTTCAACGGCGGCGATGGCTTCATCGGCCAGGGGCTGGGTTTTTACGTACCATTGATCGGTGAGCCAGGGCTCGATCACGGCGCCGGAGCGGTCTCCGTGAGGTACCTTCAGGGTGTGGGGCTCTACTTTTTCCAGCAGGCCGAGGGCGTCCAGGTCATCGACCACCTGTGAACGCGCGGCAAAGCGCTCCATGCCCCGGTATTTTTCCGGCACTGCGTCGTTCAAGTGGGCGTCGGCATCGAGGATGTTAATCATCTCAAGATTGTGTCGCTGGCCCATTTCGTAGTCGTTGAAGTCGTGGGCCGGGGTGATTTTCACACAGCCGGTGCCGAATTCACGGTCGACGTATTCGTCGGCAATAATCGGAATTTCACGGTCTGCCAGGGGCAACTTGATGGTCTTGCCAATCAGGTGCTGGTAGCGCTCGTCTTCCGGGTGTACGGCTACGGCGGTATCGCCGAGCATGGTTTCCGGGCGGGTAGTGGCGACTACCAAGTGGCCGGAGCCGTCGGAGAGCGGGTAGCGGAAGTGCCACAGGTGGCCCTGCTTCTCTTCGTTTAATACTTCGAGGTCTGAGATTGCGGTGTGGAATTTCGGGTCCCAGTTCACCAGGCGCTTGCCGCGATAAATCAGGCCGTCTTCATACAGCTTGATAAAGACTTCCTGTACCGCATTGTAGAAGCCGTCGTCCATGGTGAAGCGTTCGCGGGACCAGTCGGGGCTGGCGCCCAGGCGGCGCAGCTGGCGGGTAATGGTGCCGCCGGACTCTTCCTTCCACTCCCAGACCTTCTCAATAAACTTGTCGCGGCCCAGGTCGTGGCGGGATACGCCTTCGGCGCCCAGCAGGCGCTCTACCACCATCTGGGTGGCGATACCGGCATGGTCGGTGCCCACTTGCCACAGGGTGTTGTCTCCCTGCATGCGATGGTAGCGAATTAGGGCGTCCATAATGGATTCCTGGAAACCGTGACCCATATGCAGGCTGCCGGTGACGTTCGGCGGCGGGATCATAATGCTGTAGGGCTTGGCCTCAGTATCCCCGGAAGGCTTGAAGTAGCCGTTCTCCTCCCAGGTTTTGTACCATTGCTGTTCGATGGCGTTGGGCTGGTATGTTTTGTCCATGCGGGCGGGAAACCTTGTGTTTAACTGACTGCGTGCACAGCGTTTTGGCTCAGGATAGTCTGGTGCTTGCTCGGGCTGCGCGGAAAAGGCGGGAATTATACCGCCGGGGTCTGATGGGCAAAAGGCAGGTTTTGCCTGTATTGGTAATCAGTCCCAGACGCCCAGCTCGTCGACGACTTTTTCGATCTGAGCACGTAGCTGTCGCTCGAGTTCTGGTAATTGTTGTGCGACTAATTGTTCAACCAGAGCCTGGCGCTGTCGCTCTTTCTCTGAGGGCTCCAGCTTATCCGCAGGGCCTTCCCGCTCACTCATGGCCTGGGCCATCACCAGGGCCTGGGTGCGTGTAGTCGCACTGGTGGTATCTACTGGTTCAGTCTTTGGATTGTCCAGGCTTTCCCCTGCGGGGACCTTGCCTCCGGTAAGGCGCGCGCGAATATGGGCGGGCAGGAAAGGGTTATCCACCGCCGGGGCACTAGTCTCCTGCGGTGCATCCTCACTGGTTTTGGATGTCCCATCAAAAGTGGCTTCTGGTTCTGCCAAGCCGGTGTTCCTCTCTGCTGGAGGCAGTTTCTGAAGAGGTTGCAGCAATGCCAGGTCTGACTCAGCCAGCTGGATTTCGCTCTCCGTGGGTGCCAGCTCTTCAACCGGGGAGAAAAGGATGGGCAGGTCGGTAGTATCTGTGAGCACTTCCTCATCTTCCTCTTTCGTCCGCGCAGGTTGCTGTTGAGTCTCTGTGATCGCAAGTGAAGACATTACGACCGGCTCAGCGGATAACGTAGGTACCTCTACCTGGGAGGGCTCGGGTGTTCGCTGGCTATTGGGACTGGCTAACTGGTTAAGCAGTGGAATTTCATCAAGGTCATCACTATTAAGGAGATCGTGAAGCGAATTCAGCTCGTTGAGCAACTCGCTGGGCTGCTTACGCTGCTGTCCGCGCTGCTTTTGTTTGTTTTTTCGACCGGACATGGCAATAGTGAGTGATTACATGCTTTGATTGATCTTGTGGGATTGTAACGGATATCCGCGATCACGGAAGTGACCAAATCGTAAACGTGAGCGCTGTAGTGTATCCGGTTGTTGCACAACAATCTCCGCAAGACGATCAAAGCGGCTGAACCACTTGGGTACCTTGCTGCATAAATTAATGAGCAGCCCATGGTGAGTACCAGGGTCTTCCCCACTATTCAGCTCAACGGCTGATTGCTGTTCTTCGTTTTGGAAAGCGTGGGGCAGGAAGCTATCTTCTCGGTAAGTCCATAGCAGCTGGTCAAATTGAGCGGCACGCTCGTGGTTATCCACAGCAACAAGGACACGCAATCCGCTGCGGTAGGCTTTTTCCGCAAGGCGGCAGGCGAAAATATCCGCTTGTTGGGGCTGGTCGGAGGAGAGGATATAAAAATCGATACGGGTCATCGGGAGTGCCGGTAAAATTCTTGCCTGTGCCGAGATGACAAACGGCTCCATTGGAGCCGTTTCGCCAGCCACCCACTGCAAAGTGGACGGCTATTGTGCGCTTTTACTGCTTATTTTCCCAGCAGGTATTCCACCAGTAGCGGAACCGGGCGGCCAGTGGCACCTTTGGCTGCACCGGATTTCCAGGCACTGCCGGCGATATCCATATGCGCCCAATTGTAGTCCTTGGTAAAGCGCGAGAGGAAGCAGGCAGCTGTGACAGAGCCTGCTTCGCGGCCGCCTATGTTTTGCATATCGGCAAAGTTGGAGTCGAGGGAAGGCTGGTATTCATCCCACAGCGGCATCTGCCAGGCGCGGTCACCGGTGGTTTCCCCAGCCTTGATCAGCTCCTTGGCGAGCTTCTCATTATTGGCGTAAAGCCCGCTGGCGTGGTGGCCGAGAGCAATAACACAGGCGCCGGTCAGGGTAGCGATATCGATAACGGCGCGGGGTTTAAACTTGCCGGCATAAGTGAGTGCATCGCAGAGTACCAGGCGGCCTTCGGCATCGGTATTCAGAATCTCGATGGTTTTGCCAGACATGGAAGTCACAATATCGCCGGGCTTGCTGGCGCCGCCGCTGGGCATATTCTCTGCAGCGGCAACCAGTCCCACCACGTTAATAGCGGGTTGCAGCTCCAGCAGGGCGTTCATCACACCGAAGACACTGGCGGCGCCACCCATATCGTATTTCATCTCATCCATAGACTGGCCGGGCTTGATACTGATACCGCCGCTGTCAAAAGTGATGCCCTTACCGACGAGAACCACCGGCTTGTCACTGGCTTTGCCACCTTTGTAGTTCATGGCGATCAGGGCTGGAGGTTGGTCGCTGCCTTTGGACACACTCAGGAAGGCGCCCATACCCAGGGCCTTCATCTTTTTCTCATCGAGCACAGATGTGCTGAGTTTTGTATGTTTTTTGGCCAGTGCGCGAGCTTCGCTGGCCAGGTAGTTGGGGGTGCAGAAATTACCTGGCATATCACCCAGCTCACGGGCAACATTGCTGCCTACAGCTTGGGCAGCACCAACTTCAATGCCTGCCTGAATGGGCTTGAGCTGCTTGCGCTCCAGGGCATGCACGGCGAACTTGGTCAGGGGATAGGGCTTGGCGTCAGTCTGGCACTGGGTGAAACGGTAGGTGGCCAAACCAGCGGCCAGTGCGATTTGTTGTGCCTGCCAGGACTTGTCTGCGCCGTCTACATCCAATTCACACAGATAGCTGACGGCGTCTTTGAATTTCTTTACTGCAGTGGCACTGTTCATGGCCATCTTGCGGAACTCAGCCTGGGTGAGCGAACTCTTACCGGCACGGACTACCAGCACACGATCGCTGGGGCCTTCAATCAAATCGATTAGTTGGGTGCTGCCTGGCTTGGTGCCGAGGTCGCCGCGCTTGAGAATTTTGCCAATCATTCCCCCGGTGAGCTTGTCGAGGCTTTTTCCACTGTGGGAAAGGCTGTTTTTGACATCTGCCGAAATAATGGAGCAGGCTGTGCGCTGTTTGGAGATATCCAGGACCTTGGCGGAGAACTGCATTTTTCGCTTTCCTTAAAATCTGACAATAGATTGCATGGCTCAGGGCCGAGACATAGCAAGAATTTTTAGTAATAATGCGTCGCACAAGTTTAACCCGCCCGTCTTCGGATTGCTGTACCCCGGTTGAAAACTTGTTCATTTTGAATCCAGACTTCATCACACCGCTGTCACCAAGGAATACGTTCGCCCTGTGATTATTTTTCGCTACCTCTGCCGCGAGCTGCTGTATGCCACGCTGGCAGTCAGCGCTGTCCTGCTTTTAATGGTGATGAGTGGCCGATTTGTTAAATACCTGGCGGAGGCTGCCGCGGGTGATATCTCGGCTAATATCCTTTTCTCTCTGATGGGCTTCCGCCTACCGGGTTTCCTCGAACTCGTTCTTCCGCTGGGACTGTTTGTGGGGATCTTGCTGGCCTATGGGCGCTTGTATATAGAAAGTGAAATGACGGTGCTGCACGCCTGTGGTTTCAGTGAGTGGCGACTGCTCATGTATACCCTCGCACCGGCACTGATGGTGGCGCTGTTTGTGGCTTCGATGAGTTTGTATTTCTCCCCTGCGGGTGTTGCACGTTCTACCAACCTGCTCAATATCGAGAAGGCTCGCAATGAATTCGATCACCTGGTGCCGAAGAAATTTATCTCTACCAGTGGTGGTCGCGCGGTCTATTACGCAGAGTCTCTCAGTGAAGACAAGTCCACCATGCAGGATGTCTTCCTGGCGGAGCTCAGGGATGCTGAAGAGGAAACTGAAGCAAATCACCAGGTGGTGACCCGAGCGCGTGAGGGGGTTCAGCAAATCGACCCCGAGACAGGATTGCGCTATCTGGTACTGCGGGATGGTTATCGCTATGCGGGGGTGCCCGGGAAGCAGGAATACCGGCAAATGGAGTTTGCCACCTATGAGGTGCTGCTTGAGTCCCCGCAGCTGCGTAACCGTTGGCGCGACCAGATGGAATCTGCCTCCACTTTGCAGCTGCTGAAAAGTGATGATCCCAAAGAGAAAGCATTTCTTTATTGGCGTTTCAGCCTCCCGGTGCTGGTGCTTGTTGTTGCCGTATTGGCTGTGCCGCTATCCAGAACAAACCCCCGGCAGGGGCGTTTTGCCAAAATGATCCCAGCAATACTCTTGTACCTTGTTTATCTGGTGACCCTGCAGGGAGTTCGCGGTGCTATCGAGGATGGCAAGTTTGCTAACCCGTCTGTAATTTGGCTGGTGCATCCGCCGTTCCTGTTGATAGGTTTGTTGCTCCTGGCTGTGAGGAACTGGCGGCGTAAACCCAAGTTGCGCGCAGAAGGGGTAGAGGGAGCAACTGATGCTAAGGCTTGATTTGTATATTGGCCGCACCGTTGCCCTGGCTGTTGGCGCGGTACTTCTCGTTATCCTGGGGCTCGATATTGTATTCGCCATTGTTGACCAATTGGGCGAATTCAAGGATGGCTACGGTTTTGCTCAGGCAGTGCAGTATGTTTTGTGGAAGCTCCCCGCTCGGATATATGAGCAATTGGGTTTTTCTGCGTTGGTGGGATGTATGGTTGGCCTGGGCACCCTGGCAGGAACCAGTGAGTTGACAGTGATGCGTGCTGCCGGGGTATCCATTGGACGCATCGCCTGGGCTGTGATGAAGCCGATTATTCTGCTGATCCTTATCGGCCTGGCGCTGGCAGAATTTGTTATCCCCAAAACAAATGTGATTGCGGAGAGCAACCGGGCTCGTGCTCTCGGCGAATTGGAGGCCACCGGCCTGGAGAGTGGCCTGTGGCTGAAAGATAGCGGCGAATTTGTGCACTTCAATGCGGCGCTACCGGATGGCGACTTATACGGAGTAACCCGATACCAGTTTGGCAGCGACCAGGAACTTGAGCGGGTGGAGTTCTCCGAGCGTGGTCAGTTTGAAGGAGATAAATGGCAGCTGGAGAATAGCCGAGCCACCAGCTTTTCGGCTGAGAATACCCAGAGTGAGCTTCTGCCGACGAGTCGCTGGAATGCCGAGATCTCTCCAGAGTTATTTGCCCTGATAGTGCCGTTACCCTCGGACCTTTCCCCCCGTGACCTATGGACCTATGGCACCTTCCTCGACCGCAAGGATGAGGATTCCAGTCGCTATTGGCTGCAGTTCTGGAAGAAGCTCCTGCAACCGCTCACCATCGCCAGCCTGGTGATGGTGGCCATATCCTTTATCTTTGGCCCACTGCGTGAGGTAACTACAGGCCTGAGGGTCTTTACCGGCATCATTGTCGGCATTGTCTTCCAGACTGTGCAGGATATGCTCGGGCCTTCCTCGCTGGTTTTTGGCTTTCCGCCACTACTAGCTGTGCTGGTGCCAATTATCCTGTGTTTTGCCGTTGGCTGGTTACTTCTCAAGCGGGCTCGCTAAGGCCGCTTATTTTTTCTTTTTAGGCAGCAGGCGCACTTGGGACTCTGAGATCAGGTCGTGCCAGCTGGCCTTGTCAGATCTAGCCCAAGCAGAAAAGTAACCGAGGCCGAGACAGGCCAGAGACAAGGGTGCCACTATGGCGCGCAGTATACATTGGCGCCAAGTGAGCTGGACTCCGTCCGGGTTGGCCAATATCAGGCGCCAAGCTCGCATGCCAACAGTCTGCCCGGCCACACGCCAGGACCAGAAAAAGTAGCCGGTGATCACCGCAACCGCACCCAGCTGATAAATTGGGCCGCCAACGCAAGGGCTGTAATCCATAGTTTCAGGTTGGCAGTTCAATCCTCCAATCGCCGATGCCACAGGCAGGGCGATAAAGCCATAGACCATCATCAACCCCATCAAAATCAGTAAATCGTACATCAGGGCCGCCAGGCGCCGTCCGACACTAGCAATAGGCAGTTCGGTAAAGGTGGTTGGGGTATTTGAAGTGCTCACGGCTATCTCCGCCAAGTTCAGATGGCGGAGATTCTAACAAACCTGGAGCGAGGCAAGGATAGGTTGATGGCCAGTGTTAAAACTCATACTCAAAAGAGACTTTGAATTTGTCATCGGAGATGCTGACACCATAACCGAAGGAGCTGCCGATTTTGCCCTTGTTGTCGGTATAGCGCAGTAGACTGTTTTGTACAGTACGCTTATTACGTTGTTTATAGGTTTCCCAGCCCATCTTCAGGATTTTTGATAGTGCCCTGCCACCGGTGGTAGGGCGGAATTCATTGGGGTAGGTATGCATTTTCAACCATTGGTAATTGAGACGTCTCTGCATACTGTTCATGGAGTTGTTGCGTAGGAAATCCGCGGCTTGAAATAAGTCCGCGTTGTCCATGGCAAAAGCACTGTCAGTGAAAAATAAACTGCCAGATTGTGTGTTCAGGGCTTGTTGGGAATCTGGAATAAACAGGTCGTCGGCGGAGCAGATACAGCAGGCAGGAAGCAAGAGCAATCCAACGGTTGATGGTAAGATTTTTCCCTGTCTGATTCTGAAACTGCAGAGTACCATTCTTTTTACCCCGGGGTGTTACTTCTCATTTGGGTCGCGGCAAGCGGTCGTTAAATTTATTATGGGACACCTGTATCAAAGTGTTTTCCTATGGAAATTAGGCGGCTCTTACAACTCCACTTACTGGACAGTCTCAAAATGACAGTTTCTTCCTTGGAAGCCGCATGGACTGGGCACTCTCCCATTTTTGTCCAAGCAGTCGCAGCCGTGAGTAGCGGGACGCCAATGTTTTTTTATTATTATTTTGATATTGCCACGTCAAAGCTGATGAAGAATTGATCTTGAGAATGGGCTTATGATCTCTCTTGAATAGCGGGAATTTTCCTTCCAAGGCAATATATGGCGTTTCAAACTTCTATACTGAGCTTTTAGCGTCACGCTTTACAAAGTGGCTATTGTCGTTAGCCCGTCCTAGGTGCTGTGAAGTGTTGAGTCAGCTCGCCGTACAGTATCAACGAAGCCGGTTTACCCGTAGCGGGGTTGAGGGGTTCTTTAAGAGATACCAGGGCAAGGCCGTTTTGGATGAATAGCTGAACCCAGCTGGATGTAGTGCGAAAATACCAGGGTGCTGCCTCTTTGAAGTTCCCGTCTATACCTGCCCAGGAACCTGGCCTCCAGCTATCTATGTAACTCTGTTCGCCACAGCTAACCAGGGGGTGTAGTGTCTGGACCAACAGATGGCCACCGGGGTTGAGCAGTGCGCGAGCCTTTTGGAAAAAGGTTTTTGTGGCTGTTTCACCGATCAGGGAAAAATTGCACACCACCAGGTCGAATTTTTGCGGCAAGGCGCCGGTGTCAAGATCTTCATAACTGGCAGTCATAAATTGTTGACGGCCCTCACTGCGACTCCTTGCCTCAGCGATTAGCTCGGGTACAGCATCAATGCCCCATACCTCGATCCCCTTTGCCGCCAGGACGCGAGCCAGCCAACCCTCACCACATCCAACATCCAGAACACTTGTGGGACTGCGCGCCAGGATAGCGTCGATGATCGCTTGATTAGTGATTAATTCCCGGCTGGGAATGGCTGCCCGATCAATCACTTTCACCCACTCTTTGGCATTTTCGTGCCAGCTTTGCAGGATTTTTTTATCGCTGAACTCGTAATCCTTCACCTTTGGTCCTTTTAGTCTCTGTAATTTTTTTCTGGTTGAGTGTACCGTCATGACAAATCCAGCTGCAAAGGTGCTGAGGTCCCATGTCCACTCAAATGGTGTTTGATTATGTGATCGTAGGTGCCGGCTCTGCCGGCTGTGTATTGGCTAACCGTTTGAGTGCTGATGAGCAACATCGGGTCTGCCTGCTGGAGGCGGGCCCTCCGGATCGCAGCCCTCTGATCTCCATGCCCCTGGGGATAGGTATGCTGCTTTCGGGAACCGGCTATAACCTTCACCACTTTACAGAACCCCAGGAACACCTGCACGAGCGGCGCTTGTTCTGGCCTCGTGGTCGTACCCTAGGTGGCAGCAGTTCCATTAATGCGATGGTTTATATTCGCGGCAATGGTGAAGATTATGATGCCTGGGAAGCCGCCGGCAACCCAGGCTGGGGGTGGCGTAGCATGCTGCCTTATTTCCTTCTGTCTGAAGGTAATGAGCGTGGCAGCGATGCCCATCACAGTGGTTATGGCCCGCTTTCAGTTAACGACCTGAAGTGGAAGACTGAGTCGGGACAAGCATTCCTGCGGGCAGCACAATCTGCCGGACACAGGTTAAATGATGATTTTAACGGCAGCCAGCAGAGTGGAGTCGGGTTTTACCAGGTAACCCAACGTCGCGGGCGCCGTTGTTCTGCCGCTGCGGCCTATTTACATCCGGTCAAGAAACGCCCGAATTTAAGGGTACTGACCCGCAGCCCGGTGGCGCGCCTGATATTGAAGGGCGACCGGGCGGTGGGAGTGGAGCTGCTTAACGGCAAAAAGATCCTGGCAAATAAGGAGGTTTTACTCAGTGCGGGGGCCATCCAGTCTCCGCACCTACTATTACTCTCAGGTATCGGCCCCCAGGAGGAGCTGCGCAAGTTTGATATTCTGCTGCAGAATCACCTGCCCGGGGTGGGGAAGAACCTCCAGGACCATTTGGATATTTCTCAGGTGGTGAAAACCTCGGCCCCAGTCACTTTTGCAAATGACTTGTGGGCGAAACTGAAGCACGCTACGCGCGCGCCTGAGTGGTTCTTCCTGAACCGTGGGCCATTAACCAGTAATGTTGCTGAAGCTGGGGGCTTCGCCAGTTCAACCTTGGCCAATGGCTGCCCGGATATACAGTTTCACTTCACTGCAGTGCCATCCTTTGATCACGGTTTTACTAAACAGCCGGGGTATGGCTACACGATGCACGCATGTGCACTGCGCCCTAAAAGCCGTGGGGAAATCACCCTCAATACTGAGAACCCCAAGGCGCTGCCGAGTATCCAGCCAAATTATCTAAGCGAACCAGATGATATGCAGGTGATGGTGGAATCCTTCGAGATGACTCGGGACATCATTAACCAGGAAGATTTGCTGCGCTATCAGGAACGGCTGTTGTTGCCCGATCAAAAGCTCACCAACAAGGCCTCTATCAAACACTATATTCGTCAGCATGCTGAGACAATTTATCACCCGGTAGGCACGTGTAAGATGGGTAATGATGATCTTGCGGTGGTCGATACCGAGCTAAAAGTACGCGGCATAGATGGACTGAGAGTTGTGGACGCCTCCATAATGCCCACCTTAATCAGCGGCAACACCAATGCGCCGGTGATCGCTATAGCGGAGAAGGCAGCCGACCTTATTTTGCGGCGTACTCCGCCAACTATGATGAAGAATACACAAGTTCAGGAAGTTGAATGATCTGGCAATGTCCTCTTTGTGCGAAGCCATTGACGCTGGGGAAAGAAGCCTGGCACTGCAGTAACCGGCACAGTTTTGATCGAGCACGAGAAGGTTACGTCAATTTGTTACCCGTCTATCGCAAGCGC